>NZ_JAFEHE010000020.1:0-458983 GCF_016887925.1 Pseudomonas sp. MIL9
GCAGTGAAACGATGCATCGCCGATGGTAGTGTGGGGTTTCCCCATGTGAGAGTAGGTCATCGTCAAGATTAAATTCCGAAACCCCTATCTGCGTATGCAGGTAGGGGTTTTGTTTTTGTCCGCAGGAAAGTACGGCGCCGGAAATGGCAGCGGCAGCGGTGGTTTCTGGCTCCTGGGGGTATTACCTATGAGGCCTTTTTCGCAACGAAAAAAGCGCGATAGCCCTTTTGCCGCTTCAAGAGAACGCCACCTCTGGCCGATAACCGTATGGCTACAGTGAGCTTTATTTCTCGCATCCTCCGAGCCGTCGTTTCGGTTTGAGAAAAATCACTTGCTAGCTAATGGCTACTAGCTATCATCTGCGCGCCGAAAGAGGCAATGAAGCTGATCTTTTTCGCGTATTGGCCTTTTGGTTCTTCTTCTTAAATTGCCTGGAAATCTTCGATGCTGTCGTATCACCAAAAGAGTTTTCTGATCGTCGATGATTTTTCGGATTTCCGCAGTTCGGTCAGGTCCATGCTGCGGGAGCTGGGTGTGAAGGATGTAGATACTGCCGATTCCGGTGAGCAAGCGCTGCGTATGTGTGCGCAGAAGTCCTACGATTTCATCCTGCAGGATTTTCATCTCGGCGATGGCAAGAAGAACGGTCAACAAGTCCTCGAAGACCTGATGATCGAAAAGCTGATCAGCCATGAAAGTGTATTCGTCATGGTCACCGCCGAAACCAGTCAGGCCATGGTACTCAGCGCCCTGGAACACGAGCCCGACGCGTACCTGACCAAACCCTTCAACCGCTCCGGCCTGGCCCAGCGCCTGGAGCGCCTGGAGCAGCGTAAAACCTTGCTCAAGCCGATTCTGCAAGCGCTCGATCGGGACAAGCCTCTTGAAGTGCTAAACGCCTGCATCGCCCTGTGCAAGCAAGATATCCGCTACTCGCCATTGTGCCTGCGCTATCGTGCCGATGCCCTGCGTGATCTCAACCAGAATGAGGCGCTTGAGCGTCTTTACGACAGCATCATTGCCGATCGTCCTTTGCCCTGGGCCTTTGCCGGGCTTGGGCAATTACTGTTCAAGCGGGGTCAGGTTGCACAAGCTAAAGGTGTCTACGAAAAAGCACTGAAAGTGTTCCCGATGATGCCAGCGCTGTACGACGGTATGGCGGATGTGCTGGTCGCCGAAGGTGACACCAAGGCGGCGCAGGCCGTATTGGAAGAAGCAATTCGCTTATCGCCATTGGCCGTGCGCCGACAAGCGCAGTTAGGCAAGTTGGCGATGACCAATGAAGATTTTGACACAGCCTCCAGAGCCTACCGACAAGCTGTTAGCCAAGGCGCCCAGTCACGTTTCAAGGATGCGGAAAGTAACCTCGGACTGGCCCATGCCCTGATCAGCAAAGGGAGTGAAAAGGGCCTGGATACCCGAACGCGGCTGGAGATCAATACGACGCTGAGCGCTGTGGCCAAAGAGAATCCGTCCGACCCCGGTCTGCAAATTCGTGCCCGGTTGATGAAAGCGACCAGTCTTTTGCTCAACGACAGTGAAACTGCCGAAAAGCTTACCGAGCAAGCGATGATGCGCCTCGATGGCATGGAGCAGTTCATGAGCGCGGAAGCGGCACTCTTGGTGGCCAAGCAACTACAAATGCTTGGGCAACCCAGTGCGGGCGCGTCGATGTTGAAAAACTGTGCGGAAATCTATGGTGATGACCCCGCTGTCATGAAGGGTATCGCCAAGTTGACCGATGACCCGACCATCCTCAACTCCGGTAATGCCGCCGCTGACCTCAACCGGCAAGGCGTACGCGTGTACAAGACCGGTAATCTGGTAGAAGCCCGGGACGTGTTCCGCAAGGCCCTGGCGCTACAGCCGAAAAACATCAGCATCGCATTGAACATGGCGCAGGCATTGCTGCATGGCGCTGATACCAATGTGCCGTCGGCCGAGCTCGAAGAATGTCGAACCTGTCTGAAAATGGTTGGTTTGATGCCTGACACCGATGCTCGTTATCCGCGTTATCAGAAGCTTAAAAGCAAGGCGTTTGGCGAATGAACGACAACCAGCAAGCATTGGATTTCTCTACGGTGATTGCTTCAACCGTACACGACATGAAGAACTCATTGGCGATGCTGATGCGCGCCCACAGCCAATGGTTGGCAAACCTGCCCGACCCGACCCGTCAATCTGCGGAGCAGGGCGTGATTGAGTTCGAGTTCGCTCACCTCAACGGCATGCTCGTGCAGTTGCTGGGGCTGTACAAGTTGGGCGTCAATCAAATGCCCCTGCAGCCGGCCTACCATGAGTTGGATGACTTCATTGAAGCGCAATTGGCGTGTCACCAGGACGTGTTCGCCAGCCGTGGTATTGCCGCTTCTTTCGAGGTCGATCCGCTGAGCCCTTTGGGTTTCTTCGATCGGGAGCTGATTGCTTCGGTACTGGCCAACTGCATCAACAACGCCATTCGTTATGCCCGGCATGCGCTATTGATCACCGTCAGCGATGAGGCTGGGCAACTGGTGCTGACCATCAACGATGATGGTGAAGGGTATCCGTCCGAGATAATCGAGCGACAGGCCGATTATGTGCAGGGTATCAATCAAAGCAGCGGTAGTACCGGGCTGGGTTTGTACTTTGCAGCGCGGATCGCAGCCTTGCATCAGCGAAACGGCGTCGGGGGGCACACCAGGATCAGCAACGGCGGTCCATTGGGTGGAGGCGTATTCAGTCTTTACCTGCCTTGAGCCTTTCCCTGGCCGCAGACCTTTTTGATTGTCGCTGCTTGATATTCTGAACGCGCGGAGTCTATTTTGTACGGGTCGTCGTTCACGGCTCGCACAACAACAAGGATTGCGTCATGAAAGCGGATGGCCACAGTTCAATCGCGCAGCGATTGACGGGTATTGATGAGATTGAATGCGTCACACCGGACTTGAATGGCGTGCCACGGGGCAAAGTGATGACCGCCGAGGGCTTCCTCGACGGACGCCGTTTGCAGATGGCGCGCGGGGTGCTGCTGCAATGCATCATGGGTGGGTATCCGCCAGCGCGCTTTTATGGAAGCGATGATGGAGACCTCGCGCTGGTTGCAGATCACGCGCAGATCCATCGCCTGCCGTGGACCCAGCAGCCACGGGCATTCGCCATCTGCGACGCGGATGAGCTGACCGGTTCCAGCTCCAATCTTTCGACTCGTGGTCAACTCAAAGCTGTTATCGCACGTTACGCGGCGCTTGGCCTTGCGCCGGTGGTGGCAACCGAGCTGGAGTTCTTTGTCTTCGCACCTAATACCGATCCGTCTCAACCCTTCCAGCCTCCAACAGGTCTGGACGGACGTCGCGAGGACGGTCATTCGGCGTTCAGTGTCAGCTCCAATAACGGCCTGCGCCCGTTCTTCAGTGAGGTCTACGCCTGCATGGCGGCGTTGGGTTTGCCGCGCGATACTTTCATGCACGAAATGGGCGTCAGTCAGTTTGAGATCAACCTGCTGCACGGCGATCCGCTGCTATTGGCCGACCAGACATTCCTATTCAAACATTTGCTCAAAGAAGTGGCGCTCAAGCATGGCCTGATCGTTGTCTGCATGGCCAAGCCATTGGCGCATACGCCGGGCAGTTCGATGCATATCCACCAGAGCATCGTCGATATCGATAACGGACATAACGTATTCAGTGCTGAAGACGGCCAACCGACGGCGACCTTCCGTCATTTCATTGCCGGACAGCAGGCCTGCATGGCTGATTTCACCGCGCTGTTTGCGCCGAACGTGAACTCGTATCAGCGCTTGTGCCATCCCTTCGCGTCACCGAATAATGCCTGCTGGTCTCATGATAACCGGGCGGCAGGTTTGCGTATTCCGGCCAGTTCGCCGGTCGCTCGTCGGGTCGAGAATCGCTTGCCGGGGGCTGATGCCAACCCTTACCTGGCAATTGCCGCTAGCCTGGCGGCGGGACTCTATGGCATTGAACGACGACTGGAACCGAGCGATCCGATCCAGGGCGAATTTGAAGTGCCGGACAATCTTTCGTTACCCTGTACCTTGCATGCTGCTCTCGAGCGTCTGAAACGTAGCCAACTGGCAAAGGAACTGTTCGGTAAAGAGTTCATCGAAGGCTACATCGCTTCGAAGACCATGGAGTTGACCAGTTTTTATGATGAAATTACTCCCTGGGAACGGCGTGTACTAGCAGCCCAGGCCTGACGAAATGTCGACACCGGGCTATCGTTTGGATAGTCCGTTTCTCACTGCAAGGAGCCGCTCGGAACGCCGATGCGCCAAATCTGGAAATCCTTTCGAGCGCTATATTTCGCCTCGCTGATGATGTTGATCGGCTCAGGCCTTTTAAGTACTTACCTGGCGTTGCGCCTGGCTGCCGACCATGTCGACAGTCTGTGGGTCGGTGCATTGATGGCTGCCAACTATTTTGGCCTGGTACTGGGTGGCAAAATCGGCCACCGGTTGATTGCCCGGGTCGGCCACATTCGAGCTTATTCGGCCTGTGCCGGGATCGTCGGCGCGGCGGTGCTAGGCCATGGTCTGGTGAACTGGTTGCCTGCCTGGCTATTCCTGCGGGTAATCGTCGGTCTCGGCATGATGTGCCAATACATGGTCATCGAGAGCTGGCTCAATGAACAGGCTGACACCAAGCAACGCGGGGTGGTGTTTAGCGGCTACATGATTGCGTCGTATCTGGGGTTGGTGCTGGGTCAGTTGATTCTGGTCATGCACCCGGGGTTGGGGCTCGAGTTACTGATGTTGGTCGCCCTGTGCTTTGCCTTGTGCCTGGTGCCGGTGGCCCTGACCCGACGCATTCACCCGGCGCCGTTGCATCCGGCACCGATGGAGCCGAGGTTCTTTATCAAGCGTGTGCCGCAGTCGTTGAGTACGGTGTTGGGGGCTGGGCTGATCGTCGGTTCGTTTTATGGCTTGGCACCGCTGTATGCCTCTCAGCAAGGGTTATCCACCGAGCAGGTTGGTTTGTTCATGGGCAGCTGCATTTTTGCCGGGCTGCTGGTGCAATGGCCTCTGGGGTGGTTGTCCGATCGCTATGACCGGGCGCTGTTGATCCGCAGTTTTGCTTTCAGCCTGGCACTGGCCGCTTTGCCGTTGGCGATCATGGAGCGGGTTCCTCTAGAGGTATTGTTCATCGCCGGTTTTCTCTGCTCATTGGTCCAGTTCTGTCTGTATCCGCTGGCAGTGGCATTTTCCAATGACCACATCGAGGGGGATCGTCGTGTATCGCTGACCGCGATGTTGTTGGTGACCTACGGGGTCGGCGCCAGTATCGGACCACTGGTGGCCGGGGTGCTGATGAAGCTGTTCGGCAGCCAGATGCTTTATGCATTCTTCAGTTTTTTCGCGTTGATCCTGGTGTGGCGAATCCGTCCGAAAGCGGTAACCAACCTGCATCAGGTGGACGATGCGCCTCTGCAGCACGTCGCCATGCCGGATAGTATGTCGAGCTCGCCACTGGTGGCGGCACTCGATCCGCGGGTGAATGAGCAGGTGGTGCAGGACCAGATGCAGAACCCGATACCTTCCGAACCAGGGTCCGAATCGGAGCCTGAGGACGATACACCTCGTGAGCAGCCGGACGCGGGCAGCGAAAAAAGTTTTACCGAGGCCAGGCCATAACATTGAGGCAAAAAAAATGGGCAGTCACCGCAAGGGACTGCCCGTTTTTATTGAAGGACTGTCTCAGAAGTCGTCTTTGTCGAAGCGACGCGCTTCGCGTTGCAACTGATAGACGAACCGCTCGACCTGCCGTTGCACCAGTCCGCTCATGTTATGGAAGCGCACACCGGCGAAGGTGGTGGAGATCTTTTCTTCAAAGTGCAGGTAACGCAACTCGACCGGGGCTGTCATCTTGCCAAAGGGCAGGGCGGCCACGAAGCGGTCATAGACTTGACCCAATTGCAGGCGGTCAGTGATGTCGCCAGAAAAGCGTAACTTGCAACCGGTAGCCGAGATGTCCAGCAGCTTGCCGCTGATCGGTGCCTTGATTTTCTCGCCATCAAGGTCGACGTCGACCAATTGTGCCAGCTTCAACGCAGCGCGAAACGCATTGCGGCGCTGGTGGTAGACCACTTCATCGGGCAGCGTGCCGCGATAGCAACGACTATCGCCGGATTCGTCGATAGTCAGCGGACCGTTGCTTTCCCAAGCAATGCGCACGCCTTCGTGGAAGCCTTCGACTTTGAAGGGTTCGCCGGCCAACAGGAAACGTTCGCCGTCTCGGGGAATCATTTCGTCCAGGGCAATCATGTTGGTTTCACGATCAATGTCCACCAGATAGCTCTGGAAACGCTGGCTGCGCTCGTGGAACGTAATGATCAGTGGGTCATGACTTTCTTGCAGCTGGCGCAGGTTGCTGGAGATTTCCAGAGGCGTGCTAAGCACCTTGGGTGGCTGCGGAGCATCATCCGCATTTAAGGCATTGGACACGGTTAATCAATCTCCAGACAAATTTTGACTACGGCTAACTGGCATTTTGCCAGCATGTTTCGCGTCTTGATAGAGCGTGCTCATCGACAAGCTTAAGCCTGACTGAGCGGGCGCGGTTTCACAAGCTTGGAGAATGATCCGCTGGCATCGTAGAGCGCGGGAGGTTCGCCGCCGGTAAGAATTTTCAGCTGGGTAGCCGTAGCGGCTTGCTGTATCAGAATCGACTGTCCGTTGCTGGCATTGGTCGTGTGGCACTGGGCCAGGAGGTTGGTCAGCACATCGCTTTGCGCCAGCAATGCTTCGCCAACGCTTGACTGGCTGGCCAATTGTTCCAGGCCGCTGCGGTTGGCTGGCAGGTTGAGGCTGGCGAGGATCTCGCTGCGCTTGCGGCCATGCTGTTCGAGCAAGATGATCAATGCCTGTTTCTGCGCTAGAACGTTTTCGAGCAGAGGCATGTCGCGACCATGCAAGGCGAGGGACTCGATCTGCAGTAACTCCAGCAATTGTTGCGCTGGAGCAAAATCGTCGATGATCAGTTGCAGTAAATTAGTGTCTTGCATGGCTGGCCTTGGGTTTTAAGCGTCCAAAAGCCTGGCGCAGGCCTTGGGCCTAGCGCTGGGCTTCGAAGTTGAGCAGTTTGCTGGCTACACGGTTGCTGTCGACTTTGTAGCTGCCATCGGCGATCGCTGCTTTCAACGCAGCCACGCGGGCGTTGTCGACGACAGGTTGATCGCGCAGCGTATCAGTGACCTTTTGCAACTGTTGAGCCTCATTGCTGAGATGTACCGATTCCCCGCTTTTGACGGTACTGGCCTGTTCGGCCGGGGTATTCAGCGACGCGGATTTATCGGCCTCGGCCGCTGCCTGGCTTGCGCTGGTACGTGTACTGCCTGTAAGTGACGAGGAGCTGTTCAAACGGCTGAAATCGATGACCATGATAAAAAACCTCTGGGAATTTGGACGCTTGCCATGTTTTCGGCCATTCCCTGAAAAACTTTAGGCCCGTTTATCAATGAGCTTGCGCGCGTCAGTGCTCGCCCTGAATGGAGGACAGTTTAGGGAACAGCCTGGGTTAGCGCCATCCTCTTGAGCTGCGAGCACCAGGAATAGAGAACCCTACATGGACACTTCCACCTGACCCGGCGCGGTGACCTGCGCCTTGATGACTCGCTGGGAGTTGAGGTTCTTGACCCGGATCTGTTCGTTCAGGCCACCGCTGGCCAGTGCCTCGCCAGGCATTCTCACACTGAGCGTCCCCGTGCGTGCGGTAATCACCACCTGATCGCCCTTGCGAATGACTTCGGCCTGCTCGATGTGCACCAGGGTAATGACCTGGTCAGTGACCGTTGGTCGGGTCAATCTTTGCCCGATCGCCTGATCCACCGAGGTCAGATAGCCCTGGCTGATCAGGCTGATGTCGCGCTCTCGCAAGGTGACGTCTCCAAGTTCGACAATGCCGGCACGGCGCAGCGGTCGAGTGGTGGTCACGACGTCGCGAAACAGGCGTACTTGAGCGGGTACGAACACAGTCCAGGGCGAAGCGCCTTCGCAGCGAACCTTGACCGTTACCCGCCCCAACGGCTTGGCCGGACTCTCAAGAGAGGCTGTCAATTCCTTGTCGCACATTGGCATGCGCAATCGGGGATCGAGCTGGTTGACCTGGATTTCGTAGCGACCTTCCGTTTGACTGGTGGCCAGATAGTCTTCTACGGTGAACTCAAGAAAGCCCTGAGTGACGCCGATAAGCATGTCAGGCAAGGTAACCGCGTCAGCAAGGGCAGGGCTGCCAGCGTTGAACAGGCATGCAGCCGCCAACACGCCGATTAATTTGCGGTAGGGTGTGGCCAGGCGTCGAAATAATGTCGGTTCTGTGTTCATAGAGAGATAAAAAGCAAGCGCCGTGCCGTTTAGAGATGAATGTGCGTCGCAACAACACTTAGCGTTGGTGTAGGAGTCTGGGCATGGCTGGTGTAATGGATTCGGTAAACCAGCGCACGCAACTGGTGGGGCAGAATCGCCTTGAGCTGTTGTTGTTCCGTCTTGACGGCCAGCAGCTGTATGGGATCAACGTATTCAAGGTTCGGGAGGTGCTGCAATGCCCCCAATTGACGCTGATGCCCAAGTCCAGTCCTGTCGTGTGCGGCGTGGCGAATATTCGGGGGGCGACCATTCCAATCCTTGATCTGGCGATGGCGACCGGCTCCGGGGGCTTGAAAGACAGGAACAATCCTTTCGTGATCATCACGGAGTACAACACCAAGACCCAGGGTTTCCTGGTGCGCTCGGTGGAGCGCATCGTGAACATGAACTGGGAGGAGATTCATCCACCACCCAAGGGCACTGGTCGCGATCACTACCTGACGGCGGTGACTCGGGTCGACAATCAGCTCGTCGAAATCATCGATGTCGAAAAGGTGCTGGCGGAAGTGGCTCCGACACCGGAAGCGATTTCGGTCGGCGTGGTGGACGTCGAAACCCAGCACAAAGCGCTCTCTTTGCGTGTGCTGACGGTCGATGATTCGTCGGTGGCGCGCAAGCAGGTCACGCGTTGCCTGCAAACGGTCGGCGTCGAAGTGGTGGCATTGAACGATGGTCGGCAAGCGCTGGACTACCTGCGCAAACTGGTCGATGAGGGCAAGAAGCCGGAAGAAGAGTTCCTGATGATGATCTCCGACATCGAGATGCCGGAGATGGACGGGTACACACTGACGGCGGAGATCCGCAACGACCCTCGCATGCAAAAGCTTCATATCATCCTGCATACTTCGTTGTCGGGTGTGTTCAATCAGGCGATGGTCAAGAAAGTCGGTGCCGATGACTTCCTCGCCAAATTCCGTCCTGATGACCTGGCATCCCGGGTGGTCGACCGGATCAAAGCAGCAGACATCAGCTAGGGGCGTTCGGCTCCTGGCAGTCAACACGATTTAAGAGGCGGTAGCATTGTCAACGGGTAATTTGGATTTCGAACAGTTCCGGGTATTCCTGGAAAAAGCCTGTGGCATTTTGCTCGGTGAAAACAAGCAGTATCTGGTCTCGAGCCGTCTCAACAAACTGATGGAGCAGCAGGGTATCAAGTCGTTGGGTGAGCTTGTCCAGCGCATGCAGACCCAGCCGCGCAGCGGTTTGCGCGAGCAGGTGGTGGATGCCATGACCACCAATGAAACCCTCTGGTTTCGTGATACTTACCCCTTTGAAGTCTTGAAGAACAAGGTGCTGCCCGAAGCGATCAAGGCCAGTCCCGGTCAGCGTCTGCGTATCTGGTCGGCGGCATGCTCGTCGGGTCAGGAGCCGTATTCGCTGTCGATGTCCATCGATGAGTTCGAGCGGGCCAACATGGGACAGTTGAAGATGGGGGTGCAGATTGTTGCCACCGATCTTTCCGGCACCATGCTGACCAACTGCAAGACCGGCGAGTACGACAGCCTGGCCATTGGTCGCGGCCTGTCACCTGAGCGACTGCAACGATATTTCGACCCGAAAGGGCCGGGGCGCTGGGTCATCAAGGCTCCGATCAAGAGTCGGGTGGAGTTCCGCTCGTTCAATCTGCTGGACAGTTACGCCAGCCTGGGCAAGTTCGACATCGTGTTCTGCCGCAACGTCTTGATCTACTTTTCTGCCGAAGTGAAGAAGGACATCCTGTTGCGCATTCACAGTACGTTGAAGCCCGGTGGTTATCTGTTCCTTGGTGCTTCGGAAGCGCTGAATGGATTGCCGGATCATTACCAGATGGTCCAGTGCAGTCCGGGGATCATTTACCAGGCGAAGTGATTCGTTGCTGGACAGAAAACGGGAGACCTCAGAGGGCTCCCGTTTTTTTATGCCCGGTGTATTCCTGCCAACACCTCGAGCCCGCTTCCAAAAACGCATGCGTTTGCCAATGGGGAAGCGGCAGAAAAGCGGCAGGCGGCGGAAAACGGTTGCCGCTTTTCTGGCATTGCCGCGTTGCCACTGCTCGCAAAGCCCCGGTTTACGGGGTTTCATGAATTGGCATGACGCTTGCTAAGTTCATCGTACGAAAAATCAGGTCACCCGAAGGTTTCCCGACATGAGCATCAGCTTCGATAAAGCGCTCGGTATTCACGAAAAGGCTCTGGGCTTTCGCGCTCAGCGCGCCGAAGTTCTGGCCAACAACATTGCCAACGCCGACACCCCGAACTACAAGGCTCGGGATCTGGAGTTCTCTAAAGTGCTCGAGGCACAGAGCGATAAAGCCAAGAACGGCACGTTCGCCTTGAACATGACCAACAGTCGTCATATCGAAGCCGAAGGCCTGGGTAATGGTGATGAGTCGCTGATGTATCGCACGCCGATGCAACCCTCGATCGACCAGAACACCGTGGACGCTCAATTGGAACAGTCGAACTACGCGGAAAACGCAGTCGGCTTCCAGGCCAGCTTCACGCTGCTCAACAGCAAATTCAAGGGGCTGGTGTCAGCCCTGCGCGGAGAGTAAGTCATGTCCCTGTCCAGTGTTTTCAACATTGCCGGTAGCGGCATGAGTGCGCAAACCACTCGTTTGAACACCGTCGCTTCGAACATCGCCAACGCCGAAACCGTCTCGTCGAGCATCGACCAGACCTATCGTGCGCGTCACCCGGTATTCGCCACCATGTTCCAGGGCGGCCAGAGCGGCGGCAGCGATTCGCTGTTCCAGAACCAGGACGCCGCCGGTCAAGGCGTGCAGGTCATGGGCGTGGTCGAAGATCAGAGCAATCTCGAGGCGCGTTATGAGCCGAACCATCCGGCTGCCGATGCCAAGGGCTACGTCTACTACCCGAACGTCAACGTAGTGGAAGAAATGGCTGACATGATTTCCGCGAGTCGTTCGTTCCAGACCAACGCCGAAATGATGAACACCGCCAAAACCATGATGCAGAAAGTCCTGACCCTCGGTCAGTGATAAGGGGCGACTCAGATGAGTGTTAGCGATTCGACCAGCGGTTTGAGCCTCAAGGATGTCTTGGCCAATTCTTCGGTCAAGACCAGCACCACGAAGGACAGTCTGGGATCGGCGGTCAGCAGCTCCACAGGCAACCAGACCCTGGGCAAGGACGCGTTCCTGCAGTTGCTGGTGACGCAACTGAAAAACCAGAACCCGCTGGACCCGCAGGACAACAGCGCGTTCGTGGCTCAATTGGCACAGTTCAGTAGCCTGGAAGGGATTACCACGCTCAACGATACGGTCAGCGGCATTGCCAGCAACTACAACTCGTCTCAAGCGTTGCAGGCTTCTTCGCTGGTAGGTCGTTCTGTTGTTGCCCAGACCGACACCGCAGTGGTCGACACCTCCAAGAGTTTAAACGGTACGGCGGTCGTACCTGCCTCGACGAATCCGGTGACGATCAAGATCACTGATACCGATGGCAAAGTTGTTCGCACCATCGACCTGGGCAGCCAGCAAGCCGGTAACGCCAGTTTCATCTGGGACGGCAAAAACGATGCGGGCGAAGTGGCCAAGGCCGGCACTTACAAGTTTGCGGCTACCGCGACTTACGACAGTCAGGCGACCTCGCTGGTGACTTACCTGCCGGCCACCGTCAACAGCGTGACCATCAGCCAGACCGGTGGCGAGATGATGCTGAACCTGGCAGGCCTGGGCAGTGTTGCCCTCTCCAAAGTACAGACCATTGGTATATAGAGCCGACTAACACGGCACAAAGGAGTGGAATATGTCTTTCAATATCGGCCTCAGCGGTCTCTATGCAGCCAACAAACAGCTGGACGTAACCGGCAACAACATCGCCAACGTCGCGACCGCCGGTTTCAAATCGTCCCGTGCAGAATTCGAAGACGTGTACTCGGCCACGCGCCTGGGTACCGGTAGCAAGACTGTCGGCAACGGCGTGCGTCTGGCCAACGTTTCCCAGCAGTTTGGCCAGGGCGACGTGAACAACACCGGCAACGTGTTGGACATGGGTATCCAGGGCAACGGTTTCTTCATCCTTAGCGACAACGGCTCCCTGAGCTACACCCGTGCCGGTGCGTTCAAGACAGACGCCCAGAACTACGTGGTCGACAACAACGGCAACCGTCTGCAGGGTTATGGCGTCGACTCCAATGGCAAGATCATCAACGGTGTGTTGACTGACTTGAAGATTGATACGTCGAGCCTGAAGCCGAATCCGACTACCAAGGTTGATCAGACGATGAACCTGAACTCGGCGGAAACAATGCCTACCGTGGCCACGTTCAGCCCGACAGATACTAATAGCTATAACAAGACTATCTCCACCAAGGTCTACGACAGCCAGGGTAACGAGCACACCATGGACCAGTACTACGTGAAAACGGGTACCAATGCCTGGCGTGTCTATACCTACATGGACGGCCGTACCCCATCGGATCCGGCCAACAACACCCTGACTCCGTTGACCGCTGATATCACTTTCAACTCCGATGGCAGCATTAACACGCTGACGGCGGGTGCCGGCTGGACCAAGACCGGTAACACGTTGACCATGACTGGTTGGGTGCCTGGCGCCATTACAAACGCCGCAGCGATTCCAGTGACCTGGGGCCCGAACGGTTCCGTCGCTGCCACTGGCGGTATTGCGTTCAACATGGCGCTGACCACTTCTTACAACTCGCCAACCGCCCGTACCGCCCAATACCAGGACGGCTACGCCACCGGCCAGATCTCCAGCCTGACCATCGACGAAAGCGGCGTCATGACCGCCAACTTCAGCAACCAGCAAACCAAGGCCATCGGACAGGTAGCGGTGGCCAGCTTCGCCAACGAGCAAGGCTTGCAGCCAATCGGCGGTACCCGCTGGAAAGAAACCTTCGCCTCGGGCGTGGCCGGCGTTGATGCACCGAAAACCGGTACCCTGGGCGCAGTGGTTTCCAACTCCCTGGAAGAGTCCAACGTTAACCTGACCAACGAACTGGTCGACCTGATCAAGGCGCAGAGCAACTACCAGGCGAACGCCAAGACCATCTCCACCCAAAGCACCATCATGCAGACCATTATTCAGATGACCTGATGCAGGTTGGCTGAAAGCGCTGCACAAAAAGCCCCTCGCAAGAGGGGCTTTTTAGTTTTGGGTCGGTCCGGTAGGAGCGAGCCTGCTCGCGATGGACGTTAACGATCACGCGTTCTGGCTGATCACCCGTGTTGCTTTCGCTTACATCGCGAGCAAGCTCGCTCCTTCAAGAGGCAAAAGAAAACCCCCGATCAGCCAGTGGCTCATCGGGGGTTTCAGGTAAGCGCTTTGCGACGCTGACCAGCTCAGCTTATTGGCAAGCTTCGCAATCCGGCTCGTCGATGGCGCAAGCCTTCGGCACTGGCGCCGGACCTGCTGGCGCAGCCAGGACCGAGTCGTCACCGTGGTTGCCGCCGCTGGAAACAGCGTTCAGCTTGCCGGTGTTGATGGTCGACTTCTCGGTGCTGGTCGCGGCCAGGGCACGGAGGTAGTAAGTGGTTTTCAGACCACGGTACCAGGCCATGCGGTAGGTCACGTCCAGCTTCTTGCCCGAAGCGCCGGCGATGTACAGGTTCAGGGACTGGGCTTGGTCGATCCACTTCTGACGACGGCTTGCTGCGTCAACGATCCACTTGGTGTCCACTTCGAAGGCGGTCGCGTAGAGCTCTTTGAGTTCTTGCGGGATGCGCTCGATTTGCTGCACGGAACCGTCGTAGTACTTCAGGTCGTTGATCATGACCGAATCCCACAGGCCGCGAGCTTTCAGATCGCGAACCAGATACGGGTTGATCACGGTGAACTCGCCCGACAAGTTCGATTTCACATAGAGGTTCTGGTAGGTCGGTTCGATCGACTGCGAAACGCCAGTGATGTTGGCGATAGTCGCGGTCGGAGCGATGGCCATGATGTTGGAGTTACGAATGCCTTTCTGTACACGGGCGCGCACAGGGGCCCAGTCCAGGGTTTCGTTCAGGTCAACGTCGATGTACTTCTGGCCACGTTGCTCGATCAGGATCTGTTGCGAATCCAGCGGCAGGATGCCCTTGGACCACAGAGAGCCCTGGAACGTCTCGTAGGCGCCGCGCTCGTCAGCCAGGTCGCAGGAAGCCTGGATCGCGTAGTAGCTGACCGCTTCCATCGACTTGTCGGCGAACTCGACAGCCGCGTCGGAACCGTAAGGGATGTGTTGCAGGTACAGCGCGTCCTGGAAGCCCATGATGCCCAGGCCGACCGGACGGTGCTTGAAGTTGGAGTTCTTCGCTTGCGGCACCGAGTAGTAGTTGATGTCGATCACGTTATCGAGCATGCGCACGGCAGTGTTCACGGTGCGTTGCAGCTTGGCGGTGTCCAGCTTGCCGTTGACGATGTGGTTCGGCAGGTTGATCGAGCCCAGGTTGCAAACGGCGATTTCGTCCTTGTTGGTGTTCAAGGTGATCTCGGTGCACAGGTTCGAGCTGTGGACAACGCCGACGTGCTGCTGCGGGCTGCGCAGGTTGCACGGGTCTTTGAAGGTCAGCCATGGGTGGCCGGTTTCAAACAGCATGGACAGCATTTTACGCCACAGGTCTTTGGCCTGGATGGTCTTGAACAGCTTGACCTTGCCTGGGTACTCGGTCAGGGCTTCGTAGTACTCGTAGCGCTCTTCGAAGGCCTTGCCGGTCAGGTCGTGCAGGTCTGGAACTTCGGACGGCGAGAACAGGGTCCACTTGCCGTCATCGAAGACACGCTTCATGAACAGGTCAGGAATCCAGTTGGCGGTGTTCATGTCGTGGGTACGACGACGATCATCACCGGTGTTCTTGCGCAGTTCGATGAATTCCTCGATGTCCATGTGCCAGGTTTCCAGGTAGGCACAGACAGCGCCCTTGCGCTTGCCACCCTGGTTAACGGCGACGGCGGTGTCGTTCACCACTTTCAGGAACGGTACGACGCCCTGGGATTTGCCGTTGGTGCCCTTGATGTACGAACCCAGGGCACGAACAGGCGTCCAGTCGTTGCCCAGGCCACCGGCGAATTTCGACAGCATGGCGTTGTCGTGGATCGCGTGGTAGATGCCCGACAGGTCATCCGGCACGGTGGTCAGGTAGCAGCTCGACAGCTGCGGACGCAGGGTGCCGGCGTTGAACAGCGTTGGCGTCGAGGACATGTAGTCGAAGGACGACAACAGGTTGTAGAACTCGATCGCGCGGTCTTCCTTTTGCTTCTCTTCGATCGCCAGGCCCATGGCCACGCGCATGAAGAAAATCTGCGGCAGTTCGAACCGCACGCCATCCTTGTGGATGAAGTAACGGTCGTACAGGGTTTGCAGGCCCAGGTAGGTGAACTGCTGGTCGCGCTCGTGGTTGATCGCCTTGCCCAGTTTTTCCAGGTCGAAGTCGGCCAGAACCGGGTTCAGCAATTCGAATTCGATACCCTTGGCGATGTAGGCAGGCAGGGCCTTGGCGTACAGGTCGACCATTTCGTGGTGGGTGGCGCTTTCGGCGACGCCGAGGAAGCCCAGGCCTTCGGCACGCAGGGTGTCCATCAGCAGGCGGGCGGTGACGAACGAGTAGTTCGGCTCGCGCTCGACCAGCGTACGGGCAGTCATCACCAGGGCGGTGTTGACGTCGGTCAGGGCCACGCCGTCGTACAGGTTTTTCAGGGTTTCGCGCTGGATCAGGTCGCCGTCGACTTCTTCCAGGCCTTCGCAGGCTTCGGTGACGATGGTGTTCAGGCGGCCCATGTCCAGCGGCGCCAGGCTGCCGTCGGCACGGGTGATGCGGATCGAAGGATGAGCGTTGACCGCTTCTTCGGCCGGGGCGCGTACGGCGCGTTCCTTGGAACGGGCATCACGATAGATCACGTAGTCGCGAGCGACTTTCTGCTCGCCGGCGCGCATCAGGGCCAGTTCTACCTGGTCCTGGATTTCTTCGATGTGGATGGTGCCGCCCGATGGCATGCGACGCTTGAAGGTCGCGGTGACCTGTTCGGTCAGGCGTGCAACGGTGTCGTGGATTCGCGACGAAGCGGCAGCGGTGCCGCCCTCAACTGCGAGAAACGCTTTGGTGATGGCGACGGTGATTTTGTCATCGGTGTAAGGAACGACAGTGCCGTTACGCTTGATCACGCGAAGCTGGCCTGGCGCGGTGGCGGACAGATCCGAATTCGAATCAGCGGCCTGCGGCAAGGTGCCCTGCGGGTTCTCGCGAGTTGTGTCGGTTTGCATGGGTGTCTCCACGTTCTCTATGTTTGTTTGGGCACCATCACGGTGCCCACCGTTCTGTCCTGAAGCACTACAACCGGCGAATGCCGGGAATAACAACTTCGGGACAGTAGGAAGGGGGCTATTTGGGCGCCGCTTCCATGCCGAAGTCTTTGGTCTCACGCCTTGGGCGGGAGGCCGGGGTCCTTTGAGGTGACAGTTGGGGACTGCAACACCCGTACCGTTTTCACCCTTTTGGGCCGAAATACAGTAACCATCCGCACGCGCGGTTTTGGCTTTCGAAAATACGTTTGGTTCAACCGGAGGGTGGCAAGAAAAGCGCTTGAAATTGATGTCCGGTTTGTGTTTGGTCTTTTGCGCAAAACCCTACATCTAGGGTTTTTTTGGCGCCGAGGTACAAGATAATGCGTTTTGGGGGGGGATTGCAACGTACTACCTGTGGATAAACCTGTGCGTAAATTGTGTGTGAAAGAGCGAATCGGCGTGTAGGCCGCAATGCTGCTGGACCGGACCTTTTTTCATCAATTTTCAATGATCGAAAACGGCCAGGTGGATTTTTAAGGGCGCGAACCCTATCACAAAAAACCGTCTTGTCCGAACGCATTTAGCGGCTTGTGTTCTGCGCGAGCGACGTTTATACAATCGGCCAGCATGCAGGCAATTTATCCTCCCCAATCATTACAAAAAGACGGGCGGATCCTTCCTTATTAGAGTTACTGGCGAGAAGAGGTCACCCGTGGAGCAAGAAGCCTGGCAGGTATTGATTGTCGAGGATGACCAGCGTCTGGCCGAACTCACCCGCGATTACCTGGAAGCCAACGGCCTGCGAGTGTCGATCGAAGGCAATGGTGCCCTTGCCGCTGCCCGCATCATCAAGGAAAAACCGGACCTGGTAATCCTCGACCTGATGCTGCCCGGCGAGGACGGCTTGAGCATTTGCCGCAAAGTCCGCGACCGCTATGACGGGCCGATCCTGATGCTCACCGCGCGTACCGACGATACCGACCAGATCCTCGGCCTCGACCTGGGTGCCGACGACTACGTATGCAAACCCGTGCGTCCACGCTTGCTGCTGGCACGCATCCAGGCGTTGTTGCGGCGTAGTGAAATACCAGAAGCCGCCCCGGAGAAACAACGGCGGCTGCAGTTCGGTCCGTTGGTCGTGGACAACGCTTTGCGCGAAGCCTGGCTTAACGACAATGGCATCGAACTGACCAGCGCCGAATTCGATCTGCTCTGGCTGTTGGTAGCCAATGCCGGACGCATTCTGTCCCGGGAAGAAATCTTCACGGCGCTGCGTGGCATCGGCTATGACGGCCAGGATCGCTCCATCGACGTGCGCATTTCACGCATCCGCCCGAAAATCGGCGATGACCCGGATCACCCTCGTCTGATCAAGACCGTGCGCAGCAAAGGCTACCTGTTCGTTCCTGAGGCCTGTGTAGACTCGCCGCTGTGAACTCGATCTTCCTGCGAATCTACGGCGGCATGTGCGCCGCGCTGGTCCTGGTGGCGGTGCTCGGTGTGCTGGCGTTACACATGCTCAACCAGGTACGCAGCGAGCAGTACCGCGAGCGCCTGGCCCATGGCACGTTCTCGTTGATGGCCGACAACCTGCAACCGATGAACGAGACCGAGCGCCATCGTGCCTTGCTGGTGTGGGAGCGCCTGCTGGGGATTCCGCTGGCGCTGAAAACCTTCAACCAGACCGACCTTGACCTGACGCAGCGCACCCGCGTGCTGCACGGTCAAGCGCTGGTGGAGCAGACCGGTCCGCATGCGGCGAAGGTTTACCGGCTGGTCAGCGAAAAGGAACAACTGGTACTCACGGGGGAAGTCCAGCAGATCAGTGAGCAACTGGCGCGGGCGACGATTTACCTGTTGACCGATGAACTGGTGCGCGTGCCGGTGGCCGAGCAACCCCAGCGCCTGGCACAACTGAAGCAGGACAAGGGTTTTGGCTTCGACTTGCGTCTGGTCACGGTCGATGAGGCGGACATGGACGAGGACCAGAGTCGTCGAGTGTCCGAAGGTGACACGGTGATGGCGCTGGGCAAGGAGGGCGATTCGATCCGCGTGTTCGCCGGCATGGTCGGGACCCCATGGGTCCTGGAAATCGGCCCTTTGTATCAGATGAATCCTTATCCGCCGGAATGGCTCGTGCTGATTGCCGCACTGGGACTCACGCTGATCGGTTTGATCGTTTACCTGCTGGTTCGCCAACTGGAGCGCCGCTTGCGCGGTCTTGAGGCAGCGGCCACGCGCATCGCCAAGGGGAGCCTGGAAACCCGTGTGCCGGCGCGCGGTGCGGACTCGGTGGGGCGTCTGGCGTCGGCGTTCAACGGCATGGCCGAACACTTGCAACAATTGCTGGCGATCCAGCGCGAACTGGTGCGCGCCGTTTCCCACGAGCTGCGTACGCCGGTGGCGCGCCTGCGTTTCGGCCTGGAGATGATTGGTTCGGCCACCACGCCGCAAGCCCTGGAAAAGTACTGTGAAGGCATGGACCACGACATTGAGGATCTCGACCGACTGGTCGATGAAATGCTCACTTACGCACGGCTCGAGCAGGGCTCGCCGGCGCTGAACTTCCAGCGCATCGACCTGGATGCGCTGGTCAATCAGGTGATCGAGGAGCTGGCGCCTTTGCGTGCCGACGTCACGGTGCAGCGCGGGTTGTGCCTGTCGGCGGCCGATTGCGACGACGCCTGGGTCGAGGCTGAACCGCGCTACCTGCATCGGGCGCTGCAGAACCTGGTGAGTAACGCCATGCGTCACGCGCAATCACGGGTGACCATCAGCTATCAGGTTGGGCAGCAGCGCTGTCGGGTCGATGTCGAGGATGACGGGCCGGGCGTGCCGGAAATCGCCTGGGAGAAAATCTTTACTCCGTTTCTGCGCCTCGACGACAGCCGTACCCGTGCTTCGGGCGGGCATGGGTTGGGGTTGTCCATCGTGCGACGCATCATTCATTGGCACGACGGGCGGGCGTTGATCGGCAAGAGCAAGAGCCTGGGGGGCGCCTGTTTCAGTTTGAGCTGGCCGCGCAATCAGGAGAAGCGTTGAGAGCTTGGTTGTCTGGGCAATCGCCTCTGCGAGGAGTCCCGTACAGGCGCTAGAGTTTTCAGGCCTGGAGACTGACCAGGCTCAACAACTGCCCATCCTTGACCCCGAACTGCGCATCCAGCTCGGTGCCGTTGCGCCACTCGGCGGACAGGTCCGTCAGTAATCGCAGCCGCACCTCTCCACTTTCAGTCCACTCCAGTACTTCGGCGTGTTCAAAGTAGAAACGCTGCCGGACGATCGGATAGAGCGCCTTGAACAGGCTCTCTTTCACCGAAAAGGTCAGGGTTACCCATAACGCCAGTTGATCGTGATGGCCGGCCGCCATGCGCTGCAGTTCGGGCGGGGTGAGGATCTCTGCGGCCAGGCGCTCGGCCCGTTCGGCGTTCAGCAGGTTTTCCAGGTCCATTCCCAGTCCGCGCCAATGGCTTTTTTTTGCGACGATAGCGGCGGCACGGCCCGTGCTGTGAGTGATCGAGCCGGTAATGTGTGCCGGCCAGACGGGGGCCCGGTCTTCGCCGATGGCCGGGCTGACGTTCAGACCTTCCAATTGTTGCAGTGCGGCACGGGCGCAGACACGGCCGGCGAGAAACTCCGCCTGACGCTTGGCGACGGAGCGCTGGATGGTCGCTGGCGCTTCAATGGCGCTGCGCTGGAAATCGTCGCTGACCAGTTGCGAGGTATTGAAGTGCGTGCTCAACAGCACGGTATCGGGCAGCACATGGGGCAGCGGCCAATGGGCATCGAGTGGGGTGCAGAAAGCGGGCAGGGCGGGGATTGGGTTCATGTCTGGCATTTTGCCGGGTTGGATTGGCGCTGGGTAGTAGTCAAGGGCTTTGGGGCGAGGGAGCAAGCTCCCTCGCCCCAGGGATGCTCGGCTCCCGACGTTGGGCGTGTCAGCTGAAAATCTTTTTGAAAAACGCCTGCATGTCCGCCCACGACTTTTCATCCGCCGGCTTGTTGTAACCGATGTCCGGCCCGCCATGATCGCCGTGGCTCAAGCGATCGGCATCAGGATTGCTGAAGCCATGCTTGGCACCGTCGAGGCTGACGAATGTGTAGTCGGCGCCGGCCTTGTCCATTTCGGCTTTGAACGCAGCGACATTTTCGGGAGTGATCATGCTGTCCCGGGCGCCGTGTTCGACGAGAATTTTCGCTTTCACGCTGCCTGGCGTAGCAGGGGTATTGGTTGCCAGTGCGCCGTGGAAACTGACGACACCAGCCAAAGGCACACCCTGACGTGCCGCATTGAGCACCACGCCGCCACCGAAGCAGTAGCCAATGGCGGCCATTTTATTGGGGTCGGTTTGCGGCTGTTTCTTCAGCAGATCGAGCCCGGCCTGGAACCGTGCGCTGGCCACCGCGCTGTCTTTCAAAACGGCTTGCATGAAAGCCATGGCGTCCTTCGGATGTTCGGTGTTCTTGCCGTCACCATACATATCGATGGCCAGTGCGCTGTAGCCCAGACCGGCCAGATCCCGGGCACGTCGTTTGGCGTAGTCGTTGAGCCCCCAGAATTCGTGCACGACCACAACACCTGGGCGCGGTCCTTTGATCGCATCGTCGTAGGCGTAATAGCCGATCATTTTCGTGCCGTCGGCAGTTTGGTAGGGCATTTCCTGGGTCTTGATGGCGGCCTGGCTGAGTCCGCTCAAGGCCAGCAAGAGGACAGCGAAGAACATGCGCATGGTCGAATCTCCTGTTGAAACTCATGGAAACACTCGGGAAGAGTTGGTTCAGCTTAGGTTAAGGGCGCGTTCAGGGGGAGTTCAGGGCGGCGTAAGTAGTCTTGCCCCGTAGCCAACAAACAAGCAACTTACGAGGAGTTTCACCATGACTGGATTCAAAAAACTGCTTCTGGCATTCACCATTTTGGGCGCAAGCACGACAGCGTTCGCGTCCAACGACACTTTTGGCGGCCTGACTTTAGGGCAGACCAGCGACAAGATCAAAAAGTCCCACGCCCTGAACGACAACCTTAATCGTCCGAACGCTGACGGCGTGATTGGCAAGGACACAACCTGGGGTGTGCGTCTGGGCCAGCAAAACAGCCAAGGGCGCTACTACGCCACTTACGACAACGTGTCGGGCTCGCACAATGGCATTAAACTGCGTCAGGAAAATCTCTTGGGCAGCTACGATCTGTTCTACCCGGTAGGTGGCACTACCAAACTCTTCGGCGGCGCCTCGGCGGGATTGACCAAAATGACTCAGGAATCGCCAGGTTTCAGTCGCGACAGCAATATCGGTTACGCGATTGGCGGACAGATGGGAGTTTTACAGCAGGTTTCGCAAAATACGTCGGTTGAACTGGGGTACCGTTACCTGCGAAGCAATGCCAGCACCGAGATGAGCGAGCACGGTGGCAGCAAACAGGGTTCGCTGAGACTGACCAGCAGCGCCCAGACTTACGTTTCCGCCAACTACGCTTTCTGAAAAAAACATTCGCGACGGGCCGGCACCGGATCAACCAGGAGGTTGAGCCGGTGCCGGCCTGTAAACTATCGAGGTGTGCTGTGCGTGCCTCTGGAGACTGATGTGCCTGGGAGCGTGTTATGAAACTGCTGGTTGTCGAAGATGAGGCGCTATTGCGCCATCACCTGCAAACCCGCCTGACGGATAGCGGGCACGTAGTCGAGTCCGTGGCCAATGCCGAAGAGGCTTTGTACCAGACCGAACAGTTCAATCATGACTTGGCGGTGATCGACCTCGGCCTGCCGGGCATGGGCGGGCTCGATCTGATTCGCCAACTGCGCTCGCGGGGCAAGACCTTTCCGATCCTCATTCTCACGGCGCGTGGCAACTGGCAGGACAAGGTCGAAGGCCTCGCCGCCGGTGCTGATGACTATGTCGTCAAGCCGTTCCAGTTCGAAGAACTCGACGCCCGGCTCAACGCTTTGCTGCGTCGGTCCAGTGGTTTCACACAGTCGACCATTGTCGCTGGGCCGTTGTTGCTCGACCTCAATCGAAAACAGGCGACTCTCGATGAACAGCCGCTGGCGCTGACGGCGTACGAGTACCGTATCCTTGAATACCTGATGCGCCATCACCAGCAAGTGGTGGCCAAGGATCGCCTGATGGAACAGTTGTACCCGGATGACGACGAGCGTGATCCGAACGTGATCGAAGTGCTGGTCGGCCGCCTGCGGCGCAAGTTGGAAGGGCCGGCCGGGTTCAAGCCGATCGATACCGTACGGGGCCTCGGCTACCTGTTCAATGAGCGTTGCACTTGATCAGTTCTCTTCGTCTGCGTTTGATGGTCGCCGCCACCCTTCTGGCGGTGTTGTTCATGCTGGCGTTGCTGCCGGCCATGCAGGGTGCGTTCAGCCTGGCTCTGCAGGATTCCATCGAACAGCGTCTGGCGTCGGATGTGACGACGCTGATCTCCGCCGCCCGGGTGGAGAACAACCATCTGCAGATGCCGGCGCAATTGCCCGACGAGCGCTTCAATCTCACTGACAGCCGTTTGCTCGGTTATATCTATGACCGTGAAGGTCGTCTGGTCTGGCGGTCGAAGGGGACTCAGGAAGAGAACATCAATTACAAGCCGCGCTATGACGGAAGCGGTAACGAGTTCGCAAGAATCAGCGAAGCCAATGGCCAGGAGTTCTTCGTCTATGACGTCGAGGTCAAGCTGCTGGGTGGTAAAAGCGCGGCGTTCAGCATTGTCGCGCTGCAGCCGGTACGTGAATACGAACGCACCCTTGAAGGTCTGCGGGATAACCTCTACCTGGGCTTCGGTGCGGCATTGCTGGTATTGCTGGCCTTACTGTGGATCGGTCTGACCTGGGGCTTGCAGGCGTTGCGCCGGCTCAGTCAGGAGCTGGACGAGATCGAAGGCGGCACCCGCGAAAGTCTCAGCGAGCAACATCCGCGCGAACTGCTGCGCTTGACTGGCTCCCTGAACCGCTTGCTACACAGCGAGCGTGAGCAGCGTAGCCGTTATCGCGACTCCCTTGATGATCTGGCGCACAGCCTCAAAACCCCGTTGACGGTGTTGCAAGGCGTCAGCGAAGACATGGCGCAACGCCCGGAAAATCGTGAGCAAGCCCGGGTCCTGCAAACCCAGATCGAGCGCATGAGTCAGCAGATCAGCTATCAATTGCAACGCGCCAGCCTGCGCAAAAGCGGTCTTGTGCGCCATCAGGTGCAACTGCAGCCTGTGTTGCAAAGTCTGTGTGACACTTTGGATAAGGTTTATCGCGACAAGCGCGTGCGAGTCGCCATGGACTTGCCGCCGCAGTGTTATGTGCCCATCGAGCAGGGCGCCTTGCTGGAGATGATGGGGAACCTGCTGGAGAACGCTTATCGCTTGTGCCTTGGTGAAGTGCGAATCAGCGTTCGCCAAACCTTGAGCGGTATCGAGTTGTGTGTCGAAGACGACGGCCCCGGAGTGCCCCCCGACCAGCGCGCGCGAATCCTGCAGCGCGGTGAGCGTCTTGACCGCCAGCATCCGGGGCAGGGCATCGGCCTGGCAGTGGTCAAGGACATCATTGAAAGCTACAGCGCCAAACTGACTCTGGGCGACTCACCCTTGGGCGGAGCGGCGTTCCGGATTCATTTCCCGGCGGTTTGATCCTGGTTTCCTACAGGTTATTCCTTCAATTCTCCTGAGCGCGGTACGCCCCCGGCGTCAGCCCCGTCCACTTCTTGAACGCCCGATGAAACGCCGAGGGCTCGGAAAATCCCAGCTGCTCGGCAATCTGTTGCAACGACAGGTTGGCGCGGCTCAAATGATAAATCGCAATGTCACGACGCAATTGGTCCTTCAACTCCTGGAAACTGCTGCCTTCTTCGCGTAAATGGCGGCGCAAGGTTTGCGGGCTGATGTGCAGGTGCGCGGCCACGGCTTCCAGATCCGGCCAGCGCGAACTGTCGCGACTGAGCAGCCGCCGCAGCTGACTGCTCAAACTGTCGCCATCGTCAGGGCGCGATAGCAGATCGGCAGGAGAGCGCTCAAGAAAAAGCTTGAGCGTCCGCTCGTCCTGCAACAGCGGCATGTTCAAGTAGCGGCTGTGAAACAGCAGGCTGCTGTGCAGGGTGGAAAACTCAAACGGACAGGAAAATAGCAAATCGTATTCGGCCCCATGCTCCGGTCGCGGATAGCTGAACGTGGCTTGTTCCAATCGAATGCGCTGGCCGATCAGCCAGCTGCCGAAGCGGTGCCAGATCACCAGCAGGCTTTCGGTGAGGAAATGGTCCGGATCCCACAGATGCGCATCGTCCAGGCTCAGGCGGATCATTTCATCTTCGCGCGTCAGGGTCAGGCGCGGGGCATCGGGGAATAGGCTATAAAACAATAAGCCACGGTTGAGTGCCTTATCCAGATTTCGGCAGTGGATCACGGCATGACACATCATTGCGAAGCTGCCCGGCTTGCTCTGGCCTTTTCCGAAACCCAGGTACTCGTCGTCCAGTGCCAGCCAAAGTGCCTGGATCAGTCGAGCGAACTGTTCCGGAGCGATACGCGCCCGCGGCTCGTCGAGCAATTCGGGGCTGATCCCCAATTGCTGCAACAGAGCCGAATAGTCATAACCACGCCGTTGCGCGCCACCGAGGGCGGCACGGGCGAAATGACTGGCGATGGTGCGTTCGCGCATGACAGACAAATCCATCTATTGAGCGACGGATGGTAGCGGCGGCACTTGCCAATGAACAGGGCGGATATCCGCCAAATTGCAGGATGAGATCCGGTCGATGGGCGGAAATCCGCCACTGCAATCTATCCGCCGGATAAACAGAAAATGCTTGCAACCCTTGCTGTCAAAAGGCTTGCAGGGTTTTCGCGGAAGGTGGCATGGGCCTTGCGATACAACGAGCAGATGCCTGCCGTCGCGGGGCTCGAAAAAACAAATCCCTCCAGTGCAGGAGGGTTCGCAATTCAGGTGCCGTGGATAACAGATGGATGTTGTCACCGTGCACTCTTGAGGAACTTTGCAATGACGACTCGTCAGCCACTGTACAAATCCCTGTATTTCCAGGTGATCGTTGCAATTGTCATCGGTATTTTGCTCGGTCACTACTACCCACAGCTCGGTGTGGCCGTTAAGCCGCTGGGTGACGGGTTCATCAAACTGATCAAAATGATCATCGCCCCTATCATTTTCTGCACCGTCGTCAGCGGTATCGCCGGCATGCAGGACATGAAGTCGGTCGGCAAGACCGGTGGTTACGCACTGCTCTACTTCGAAATCGTTTCGACCATTGCCTTGCTGGTAGGTCTGGTTGTGGTCAACATCGTGCAGCCAGGCGCTGGCATGCACATCGACGTCAGCACGCTGGACGCCTCCAAAGTCGCCACTTATGTTGCGGCCGGTGCCGATCAAAGTGTCGTCGGCTTCCTGCTCAATGTGATCCCGACCACCATCGTCGGCGCGTTCGCCACGGGCGACATCCTGCAAGTGCTGATGTTCTCGGTGATCTTCGGTTTCGCCCTGCATCGCCTGGGTGCCTACGGCAAGCCGATCCTCGACTTCATCGATCGCTTCGCCCACGTGATGTTCAACATCATCAACATGATCATGAAGCTCGCGCCAATTGGTGCCTTTGGTGCCATGGCGTTCACCATCGGTGCCTACGGTGTCGGGTCGCTGGTGCAACTGGGTCAGTTGATGGCCTGCTTCTACATCACTTGCCTGCTGTTCATCCTGATCGTGCTGGGCGCTATCGCTCGCGCTCACGGTTTCAGCGTGCTGAAAGTGATCCGCTACATCCGTGAAGAACTGCTGATCGTGCTGGGTACTTCGTCCTCGGAATCGGTACTGCCGCGCATGCTGATCAAGATGGAGCGTCTGGGGGCGCAGAAATCCGTGGTGGGTCTGGTGATCCCGACCGGTTACTCGTTCAACCTCGACGGCACTGCGATCTACCTGACCATGGCGGCCGTGTTCATTGCCCAGGCCACCGATACTCACATGGATATCACGCACCAGATCACCTTGCTGGTGGTACTGCTGCTGTCCTCCAAGGGCGCTGCGGGCGTGACCGGCAGTGGTTTCATCGTACTGGCCGCCACCCTGTCCGCCGTGGGCCACCTGCCGGTTGCCGGTCTGGCGCTGATCCTCGGTATCGACCGCTTCATGTCCGAAGCCCGTGCGCTGACCAACCTGGTGGGCAACGCCGTTGCCACATTGGTGGTGGCCAAGTGGGTCAAGGAGCTGGACACCGACGTGATGCACGCCGAGCTGGCCTCGGGCGGTCGCGGCATTGCCGATGAACCTAAGGACGATGTTCTGGGCCACGTCGAAGGGGCAACCCCGACTAACGCCAAGTAAACTTTGTCATGATGAAAAAACCCGCTTCGGCGGGTTTTTTTTGCCCGCGACCTGAGCACAACGGTCACCGTCACTGGCACATTAGGTGATTGCCCCTGGGCGTCTGGCTGCCTAGTCTGGGGCATCGTCTAGGGAGAACAGTCATGGTTGGTCCACTGGCATCACTCAAGGTTCTGGATTTTTCGACACTACTGCCCGGGCCGTTCGCCTCGCTGCTGCTGGCGGACATGGGCGCCGAGGTGCTGCGCATCGAGTCGCCGACTCGCATGGACCTGCTGCGCGTGCTGCCGCCCCATGACCGGGGCGTTTCCGCCAGTCATGCCTACCTCAATCGCAACAAGCGCAGCCTGGCGATGGACCTCAAGCAACCCGAGGCGCTTGACGTGATCAAACAGCTGCTGCAGGACTACGACATCGTCCTGGAGCAATTTCGCCCTGGCGTCATGGAACGATTGGGCCTGGGCTATGAAGCCTTGAAAGCGATCAATCCGAAGCTGATTTATGTGTCGATCACCGGTTACGGGCAGACCGGCCCCTACAAGGATCGCGCCGGGCATGACATCAACTACCTGGCCCTGGCCGGGCTATCAAGCTACACCGGCCGCGCCGACAGTGGGCCGCTGCCCTTGGGCGCCCAGGTGGCGGATGTCGCCGGTGGCTCGCTGCACGGGGTGATCGGCCTGCTGGCGGCGGTGATCGCTCGGCAGCAAACGGGTCTGGGGCAGTACCTGGATGTGAGCATGACCGATTGTGCGTTCAGCCTGAACGCCATGGCCGGAGCCGGGTATCTGGCCTGTGGCGTTGAGCCGGGTCGGGAAGACCAGATGCTCAACGGCGGGAGTTTCTACGACTATTACCGCTCGCGGGACGGGCGCTGGTTGTCGGTGGGCAGCCTGGAACCGGACTTCATGAAACGGCTGTGCACGGCCTTGGGGCTGGAGGAACTGGCCAACCTCGGCTTATCGCCGCAACCGACCCAGCAAAAACGCCTCAAGGACGCGCTGAAGGTCGAGTTCGAGAAGCATGATTTTGCCGAGTTGTGTGCAATGTTTGCCGGGCTGGATGCCTGTGTCGAACCGGTGTTGAGTCTGAGCGAGGCGGTGCAGCATCCACAAATGCAGGCGCGGGAGTTGGTGACCGAGGTGCCACGGGGGGATGGTACGAGCCAGCTGCAGATGGCGTGTCCATTGAAGTTTTCGCAAGGTTTGCCGCAGCCCGGACATATTGGCGCGACGCTGGGGCAGCATACGGATCAGGTGTTGGATGAGTTGGGTTATAGCGCTGAGCGGATTGCTGAATTGCGGCGTGCCAAGGTGGTTCTCTAGCGCCCACTACTCGACCCGCATCTCCCCGCTGAACACCAACGTGTTTCGACACCGCCGACACAAATACCGTCGGCCCTGTCGTACCAGGCTATGGCGCTGCGCCGAAAACGGAAAGTCACTGTCTGCGCACGGGCATCTATAGATGTAACGGGTCACGCTGCGGCGTTTGACGTCATAGGTGTGGCAGCGGTTGGGCGGCAGTTCGTACACGCCGCGCATGATCAATTGCCATTCTTCGCCATGGGGCTGGATGCGGTCGCCGAACAGTTGGTGGGCAATCAGGTGCGCGACTTCGTGGGCTACCGTCTGCTTGAGGAAGTCTTCGGTGTTTTCCCGATACAGTTGCGGGTTGAAGCGCAGCAGGTTCTCGTGCAAATGCGCGACACCGGCTTTTTGCCCGCGCAGCTTGAGGCTTACCACGGGGCGTTTGAAGGTTCGTTTGAAAAAGGATTCGGCTTGTTGGAAACAGTCTTCGACGCGGATATTGAGTTGCTCGGGCATGCTTGATGGATCTCCAGAGGTGTCGAGTATGCCGCAACCCTCGAGCCTTGCGAATCGCCGAAGCGCCGAATGGTTGTTGCCGTTGTCTGTACTGGAGGCATTAAAAGGCCGCCTTGCGGCGGCCGGTGTGTCGGCAGATCTAGTTTTTGGAGGGTGTGTTGCTAATTGGTATAGACCGGCCCCACGCCGAGTCCCCAGACGATCACGGTGAACGCCATGATGGCCACCAGCACCACCAGGCCTACGGCAAGTACTGAACTGGAAAATAGAAAGCCTTCGTCGGATGGAATGTTCATGAACGTCGGCAAGCCGACATACAACAGGTAAACGGTGTAGCAGATCGCCGCGGTGCCGACGATCATTCCCAGCCACATGTGCGGGTACAGCGCCGCAAGGCCGCCAATGAACAGCGGGGTTGCGGTGTAGGTGGCAAATGCCACGCAACGCGCCAGGCTTGGATTGGCATCATAGGTGCGGGCCATCCAGTGGATGAACGCGCCCATGACTGCTACGCCGCCCAGCATGGCCAGGTATGACATGATGGTCATCCATAGCGCGCTCTCATGGGTCAGCATCACCGGCGCTCGATTGCCGATGACCCAGCCGACCTGCGTGGTGCCGATAAACGCCGACACCGCGGGAATCGCCGCCAGAATCAGTGTGTGGGTCAGGTACATGTGGCTGATGCTTTCCTCCTGGTCGCCACGGATTTCTTTCCATTCCTGATCAGGGTGGGTGAAAAGCCCCACTACGTGATGGATCATGCCAGTCACTCCTCTTGTTTTTACCGTCGCCCCCCAGTGGAGCGCTTACGGGCCAAATCGGCCAAGTAAGTTACAGGTCTGGATATGAATGCGACCTTATGTCGCAGTATAGGAAGGAGTTTCCCTTGAGGGAGTAAGGGTATTAGAGCAAATCGCGCTGTAAACGCGCGTCTTAATCGCCGTAGAGTCTGTGCAGGACCGAATTTATGGGGAGGGAACTGGCTCCCTGCCCACATGGGCTGCGAGGGCCTTCGCCAGCGAGGTGTTTTTGCGTAAAATGCCGGCCTTTCGTCACACCTCACGGATTTCGCGTCATGGGCACTCTTACGGTCAACCAGAACAAACTGCAAAAGCGCCTTCGCCGCCAGGCCGGTGAGGCTGTTGCCGACTTCAACATGATTGAAGACGGTGACAAGGTCATGGTCTGCCTGTCCGGTGGCAAGGACAGCTACACCATGCTCGATGTGCTGATGCACTTGCAGAAGGTGGCGCCGATCAAGTTCGAGATCGTGGCCGTGAACATGGATCAGAAGCAGCCGGGCTTCCCTGAGCACGTGCTGCCGGCCTACCTCAAAGAACTGGGCATCGAGTACCACATTGTCGAGAAAGACACTTACTCGGTGGTCAAGGAACTGATTCCGGAGGGCAAGACCACCTGCTCGCTGTGCTCGCGCCTGCGTCGCGGCACGCTCTATACCTTCGCCGACGAAATCGGCGCGACCAAGATGGCGCTCGGCCACCATCGTGACGACATTGTCGAGACGTTTTTCCTGAACATGTTCTTCAACGGGTCGCTCAAGGCCATGCCGCCAAAACTGCGCGCCGACGATGGCCGCAACGTGGTGATCCGCCCTCTGGCCTACTGCAACGAAAAAGACATCCAGGCCTATTCGGACCTCAAGCAATTTCCGATCATCCCGTGCAACCTCTGCGGCTCCCAGGAAAACCTGCAGCGTCAGGTGGTCAAGGAAATGCTGCAGGACTGGGAGCGCAAGACCCCGGGTCGTACCGAGAGCATTTTCCGCAGCCTGCAGAACGTGATCCCGTCGCAACTGGCGGACCGCAACCTGTTCGACTTCACTAGCCTGCGTATCGACGAAAGCGCTGCATCTCGCTTCGTCAATGTGGTCAACCTGTAACCACAATTACTGTGGGAGCGAGCTTGCTCGCGATGGCGTCCTGTCAGTCGACAACACTACCGGCTGACAGATCGCCATCGCGAGCAAGCTCGCTCCCACATTTGGTTTTTGTTTCATTCCTCAGGAGAGGGCATGCGCGACTACAAGTGGCTGAACGAATACTGCTTGAACCGTTTCGGTTCGGCGGCTGAACTGGAAGCCCATCTGCCCGTTCCCAAGACCCCGGCGCAATTGCGCAAAATCAGCGACGATCGCTACCTCTCGACCATGGCATTGCGTGTATTCCGCGCCGGGCTCAAGCACAGCCTGGTCGACGCCAAGTGGCCGGCCTTCGAAGAGGTCTTCTTCAAGTTCAACCCGGAAAAAGTCGTGCTGATGAGCGCCGAACACCTGGAGCGCCTGATGCAGGACGCGCGGATCATCCGCCACCTGGGCAAGCTCAAGAGCGTGCCGCGCAATGCGCAGTTCGTGCTGGATGTGGCTCATGAAAAGGGCAGCTTCGGCGCGATGATCGCCGATTGGCCGGTGACCGATATCGTCGGGCTCTGGACCTTCCTGAAAAAGCGTGGCCATCAGTTGGGCGGTCTGTCGGCGCCGCGTTTTCTTCGCATGGTTGGCAAAGACACCTTTGTGCCGAGCTATGACGTGGTGGCGGCATTGAATGCACAGAACATCATTGACAAGGTGCCCAGCAGCCAGCGGGATCTGGCGTTGGTGCAGGGTGTGTTCAACCAGTGGCATGAGGAAAGTGGCGGACGGCCGATGAGCCAGATTTCGATGATGCTGGCTTACACCGTGAATCATTGAGACCGAGTCGACCTATCGCGGGCAAGCCCGCGATGGCTTCAGATCAGACGGCAGAGATTTCGCCTTCGCCCGCCAGCTTGCGGTTCAACTGATACCGCCAGCGCACATACAACAGTGCCGAGCAGAACACTGCCAGGCTCGCGCCCATCTCCAGCAAGCCGAAAATCTGCCGGTTCGGGTCATAGGCAGCCAACGCGCCCTTGATGAAATACAGGTTCACCACAAAGCACATCCATGAATGTCCACGGGCGTTGCCGACGATCATTCCCGGCGCCAGCAACAGCAGCGGCACCAGTTCGATCAGCAGGATCACCCACGGCCGCGCACCGTGCAGATCGGCGACTGCCAGGTAGTAGACGCAAAGCAGCCCCACCAGCCCGAAAAAGCACAGCAGGCTGATGACGCGCATGGCCCGGACCCGGGGGTCGAGCCACTCGATGGAAGGCAGGATCTTCGGCTTCTTGGCCACTTTAGCGCTCCAGTTTCTGGGCAGTCTTGGCCAGGCGTGAGCCCAGCGCGCGGCACAGCGTCACTTCATGGGCATCCAGACCGCTTTTGCCGTCGGCACCAGCATGGTGGCTGGCGCCATATGGCGTGCCGCCACCCTGGGTTTCCAGCAGCGCCGATTCGCTATACGGCAGGCCGGTAATCAGCATGCCGTGGTGCAGTAGCGGCAGCATCATTGAGAGCAGGGTGGTTTCCTGGCCGCCGTGCAGGCTCGCCGTGGACGTGAAGACCCCGGCCGGTTTGCCGACGAGGGCGCCGGTCAGCCACAGGTTGCTGGTGCCGTCGAGAAAGTACTTGAGCGGCGCCGCCATGTTGCCGAAGCGGGTGGGGCTGCCCAGCGCCAGGCCGGCGCAGTTCTTCAGGTCATCGAGGGTGGCGTAGAGCGCGCCTTCCTCCGGAATATCCGGCGCCACGGCTTCGCATTCGGTGGAGATCGCCGGCACCGTGCGCAACCGCGCCTCAAGGCCGGCCTGTTCGACGCCCCGGGCAATCTGCCGGGCCATTTCGTTGGTCGAGCCACTGCGGCTGTAGTACAGCACCAGGATGTAGGGCGCAGTCACGGCAGCAGCTCCAGAATCTGCTCCGGCGGACGGCCGATGACGGCTTTGTCGCCGACTTCGAGAATCGGTCGCTCCATCAATTTAGGGTGAGCGGCGATGGCGGCGATCAATTGCGCTTCGCTCAGGCTGCTGTCGGCCAGGTTGAGGCTCTTGTACTCGTCCTCGCCAGTGCGCAGCAGTTGTCGGGCGCTGATCCCGAGTTTGCCCAGCAGGCTCTGGATTTGTGCGGCGTCCAGTGGCGTTTCGAGGTAGCGCACCACGGACGGCGTCAGGCCACGGGCTTCAAGCAGTTCGAGCGCACCGCGGGATTTCGAGCAGCGCGGGTTGTGATAAAGCGTCAGATCGGTCATGAGCGGGTCGCATCTTGCGTAAGGTGGCGGCTATTCTAACTGTGCAGCGCGCATTCCTGAACCGCGAGAGGCGATGGGTCGCAGGCGCATTCAATTTTTGACAAGGAACACGACATGACAAGGCGACTGGCAGCGGCATTGATGATCATCGGGGCGTTGATGCTGGGGGGCTGCGGTAACGACTACGGCATCGACCAGAACGGACAGAAAGTCGCCGCCGATCGTCTGGACGGTAAATGGCTGGTACTCAACTATTGGGCGGAGTGGTGCGGCCCGTGCCGTACCGAGATCCCGGAATTGAACCACTTGGCCGACCAGCTCAAGGACAGGAAGATCGGTGTGTTCGGGGTCAATTTCGACAATGTGCAGGGCGAAGATCTGAAAGGTGCCAGCGAGAAACTCGGGATCAAGTTCACCGTGTTGGCGCAGGATCCAGCCGATTTGTTCGAACTACCACGCAGCGAGGCGTTGCCGGTGACTTACATCATCGATAACAAGGGCAAGGTGCGCGAACAATTGATGGGCGAGCAAACGGCGGCGGGGGTGATGGCGAAGCTGGAGGCGTTGCAGGCTAAAAACTGACTTTAACGATGTGAACGCTTGTGGCGAGGGTGCTTGTCGGATCGCCGCACCCTCGCCATGTTGATCAACCCTCTTCAAGCCACCAGCGCAGCGGCTTGCCTTCAGCCGGCCAGAAGCGCATCTGGTCAATCGGCGAAACGTCCCAGCGCTGTACATTCTCCAGCGCCTGGAGGAAGCGTTTTTCCTGTTCCATCAGCGCCGGCGCGCAGAGTTTGCGGGTGCTGCCGACTTTGCCAAAACTGAGCTTGTCGCCTTCCAGCGTGTACGGCGCGAACCAGTGGTTGCAGCCGCCGCTACCGTAGGCCCGACCGTCGTCAGCGAGGGTGATGGTCAGGTGGCTGTAATCCATCAGGGGACGTTCGCCGATCCACTCCAGGATGTAGCTACGATTTTGTTGCAATTGCACCGGCTCGGCGGCGCAGCCAAACAGGCTGGCGCCGACCATCGCGGTCAGAGCGAGGCGTTTCATCACGCGGGCTCCTGGCATTTCGGGCACAGGTGTTTCTCGCCAACGGACTTCCAGCCCAGCTCGGCAATCCGTGCAGTGGCCGCAGGTTTTTCCGCTTTAGTGCCCAGTTTGGCGTCGACCGCGAACTCGAAACTCAATTCTTTGGCGCAGCTGTCACAGTTCACTTGCCAGGTGTGGATCGCCAATTCGCCGAACACCGGACCACTGGCCACCGCGACCCATTGGCCGGGCGGGTTGATCAGGTGGCGAACCGTTTCGACGGTCAGGCGCATGGACAAGTCCTTGGCGCCTTTGAGGGTCACGATCAGCACGTCGTTGTTACGAATCGAGCCGCCGTTGCCGGTGACTTGATAACGCCCCGGCACCAGGGCGCGGCATTCGGTGAGGGTGTGTTGCGGGTTCATCAGGTTGTAGCGGAAATCGTGTTCGACCATGGGTCCTCCAAATATGCGCGATATGCTAGCACGGGCATACGCGCAGCATGGCGCGGGCATATGACCTTCGATCAGGTTCAGTCGCCCTCGACCCGATTTTCGGGTTTGCCTGCCATCCATGCCGCGATGTTCTGCAGGGTGGTCGCGGCAATCGCGCCCAATGCTTCGCGGGTCAGGAACGCCTGGTGCGCGGTCACGATCACGTTGGGGAACGTCAGCAGTCGCGCCAGCACATCGTCCTGCAATGGCAAGTCTGAACGGTCTTCGAAGAACAGCTGCGCCTCCTCCTCATAGACATCCAGCCCCAGATAACCCAATTGACCATCCTTCAAGGCATCGATCAACGCAGGTGTATCCACCAGGCCACCGCGTCCGGTGTTGATCAGCATCGCGCCCGGCTGCATGTGCGCCAGTGATTCGCGGTTGATCAAATGTTTGCTCTCTTTGTTGAGCGGGCAATGCAAGCTGATGATCTGCGACTCGGCCAGCAGTTGCGGCAAGCTCAGATAACGAGCGCCCAGTGCTTCGACTTCGGGGTTGGGGAAAGGGTCGTAGGCCAACAGCTTGCAACCGAAGCCGTTCATGATTCTGGCGAAGGTCGCGCCGATTTGCCCGGTGCCGACCACGCCGACAGTCTTGCCCACGAGGTCGAAGCCGGTCAGCCCGTGCAGGCTGAAATCGCCTTCGCGGGTGCGGTTGTAGGCGCGGTGCAAGCGGCGGTTGAGCGCCAATATCAGTGCCACCGCATGTTCGGCCACCGCGTGCGGCGAATAGGCCGGGACGCGCACAATCGCCAGCCCCAGGCGTTTCGCCGCAGCCAGGTCGACATGGTTGTAACCGGCCGAGCGCAGGGCGATCAGCCGGGTGCCGCCCGCAGCAAGGCGTTCGAGCACCGGGGCGCCGAGGTCATCATTGATGAAGGCGCAGACCACCTCGTGCTGCTCGGCCAATGCCACCGTATCGAGGCTCAGGCGTGCCGATTGAAAGTGCAGCTCGATATCGGCGGGCAGGTCTGCGGCGAGAAAGCTGTCGCGGTCGTAGGTCTGGCTGCTGAAAAGAATCGTGCGCATGCTGTCCTCCTGGAAAGTGCATCAGGCGTTGATACGCGCCTGGGCGGCCAGGCGATTGATCGCCCGGTCGAGTTCTTCGAGAGCGCCAAAGGCTCGTGGGTCCTGTTGCTTGAGCAGGGTTTCGCTGCGCTGGCAGGCGGCGCGCAGTTGTGGAACGCCGCAATAGCGGGTGGCGCCATGCAGACGATGGACCCGTTCGATCAGGGCATTGTGGTCGTGGCTTTCCTGAGCCTGACGGATCGCTTCACGGTCGGCTTCCAGCGAGGCCAACAGCATCGCCAGCATGTCCGCCGCCAGGTCGGCCTTGCCCGCCGCCAGGCGCAAACCCTCTTCGTGATCGAGCACCTGCAACTCATAGGCACTGCCATGGCTGTCGCCCAAGCGCTCCGGATGCTGGTTGCGCAGCGCCAGGCCACTCCATTTCAGCACCACTTGCGCCAGTTGCCGCTCGCTGATCGGTTTGGTCAGGTAGTCGTCCATCCCGCTTTGCAGCAACGCACGTTTTTCATTGGCCATGGCGTGGGCGGTGAGGGCGATGATGGGCAATGGCGTGCAATGACGATCGCTTTCCCACTGACGGATCGCTTCGGTGCTCTGGCGCCCATCCATGCCAGGCATCTGCACGTCCATCAGCACCAGATCGAACGTCTCGCTCTGCACCGCCTTGATCGCGGCATAACCACTTTCCACCGCGAGCACCTTGGCGCCCATGTCTTCGAGCAGGGTTTGCACCAGCAGCAGATTGGCCGGGTTGTCGTCGACGCACAGCACCTTCGGCGCGCGGCTGGAAACCGGTTCTTCGGGTTCGTTGCGCAGCTGGCGCGGGTTGATCAGATCGGACAGCGCACGACGCAGTTTACGGGTGCAGGCCGGTTTGGCCTGCAGTTGACTGTGAGGGTTGGGTACCGAGAGATGGAACAGCGTCTGCTCCGTGGTCGGGCACAGCACCAGCACTTTGCAGCCCAGGTGCTCGAGGTCCCAGATGTACTGGTTCAAGCGTTCCGGTGGCATGTCATTGCTGGTGACACCCAATACCGCCAGATCGATCGCCTGTTCGGTCTGGTGGGCGCCGGTCACGCCGTTGGTCAGGCTTTCCAGGGTGTTGAACGGTGTGACGTCGAGTCCACAATCTTCCAATTGGTGCTGCAACGCCTGGCGGGCCAGTTCGTGGTTTTCCAGTACCGCCACGCGTCGTCCCATCAGTGGTGGGCCGGGCAGGTCTTCGGCATCGTCGCGGGTCTTGGGCAAGTTGAGGCTGATCCAGAATTCCGACCCCTCTCCCGGCGTGCTGTCGACGCCGATCTCTCCGCCCATCTGTTCGATCAGGCGCTTGGAAATCACCAGCCCCAGACCGGTGCCACCCGGTTGCCGCGCCAGCGAATTATCGGCCTGACTGAAGGCCTGGAACAGCGCGCGTACGTCCTGGTTAGACAGACCGATGCCGGTGTCCTGAATACTGATGCGCAGTTGCACACTGTCTTCGTGTTCGTCTTCGAGCATGGCCCGGGCGACGATGGTGCCTTCGCGGGTGAACTTGATCGCGTTGCTCACGAGGTTGGTGAGGATCTGCTTGAGCCGCAGCGGATCGCCCACCAGCGACAGCGGTGTGTCGCGGTAGACCAGGCTCACCAGTTCCAGCTGCTTGGCGTGGGCGGCGGGGGCGAGGATGGTCAGGGTGTCCTGCAGCAGGTCGCGCAGGTTGAACGGAATATGGTCGAGCACCAGTTTGCCGGCCTCGATTTTCGAGAAGTCGAGAATCTCGTTGATGATCCCCAGCAGGCTGTCGGCTGATTTTTCGATGGTGCCCAGGTAGTCGAGCTGGCGCGGGGTCAGTTCGCTTTTTTGCAGCAGATGGGTGAAACCGAGAATGCCATTGAGCGGCGTACGAATTTCATGGCTCATGTTGGCCAGGAACTCGGATTTGATCCGGCTCGCCTCCAGCGCTTCCTTGCGCGCCAGATCGAGTTCGATGTTCTGGATTTCGATGGTTTCGAGGTTCTGGCGCACGTCTTCAGTGGCCTGATCGATGCTGTGCTGCAATTCTTCCTGGGCATTTTGCAGGGTGCCAGCCATGCGGTTGATCCCTGACGCCAGCTCGTCCAGCTCCTGGCTGCCGAGGGGGGGGCAGGCGGGTTTCCAGATGCCCATCCTTGAGCTGAGCCACGGCTTGCTTGATCTGAGTCAGCGGTCGATTGATGGTGCGGCCCATGCGCAATGCCAGCAGGGCCGCGCCACTCAGGCCGGCCGCAATCATCAGCAGGCTGGCAAACAAGCTGCGATAACCGCGCAGCAACATACCGTTGTGGGACAGTTCGAGTTCGACCCAGCCCAGCAGGCGGTCGGCTTCATCGGGAATCAGGTCGCCGGCCAGGTTGCGGTGCTTGCCGAATACCGGAAGCAGATAACGCGTTGCATCGCTGCCACTACGGCGCAGCATTTGCGAGCCATCACCCAGCGGTGCCGGGTTGAGCATGGTCGGGCCTGCGTGGGCCAATGGCGTGCGGTCCGGAGCGAGGAAGGTCACCGCACGCACATCAGGTTGTTCCAGGGACTGCGTGGCGATGCGCTCAAGCAACTCACTGTTCTTGTGCCCCATGGCCGGAGCCACCAGCGGTGCCAGTTGCTCGGCGATCATTTCGCCGCGCTGCATGAGTTGGGTTTGCAGGTCGGATTGCTGCATCCAGGTAAAATAACCGCCCAGAACCAAGGCCATCAGGCTGGTCGGCAACAGGGTCAGCAACAGCACGCGGCCTTTAATTCCCAGTTTCTTGAGCACGCATCTCTCCTGCATCCCGCTATTTATAGAGCTACACGTGCATCCGGCACGTATCACTTGCGCAGTGTAGCGATTTGCCGGCGGGCAATCTTCGTAAAATTGATGTCGTCATTCGTCGCTCAGCCCGACACTTTTCCGTTGAGGACATGGCCTTGGGTTGCCGTCGTCGGCGCAATCTTGAATAATTATCAACTGAGAATTATTTGCAGATACTCATGACGCTCATTTCAGCTGGCCACCCCCGCATCCTTTCCATTGAAGATGACCTCGTCCTGGGTGCTTATGTTCATGAGCATCTGGGTCGTAGTGGCTTTCAGGTGACCTGGTGCCAGAACGGCCAGGAAGGTCTGAAGGTTGCCCGCGAGCAAGCCTTCGATGTGGTGCTGATGGATATTTTGCTGCCAGGCCTGGACGGGCTGTCGGTGTTGACGCAACTGCGTCGCAGCCATTCCACTCCAGTGTTGTTGATGTCCGCGCTCGGCGCCGAGGCGGATCGGATCAGCGGCTTTCGTCTGGGGGCCGATGATTACTTGCCCAAACCCTTCAGCATGGTCGAGTTGCGGGTGCGAATCGAGGCGATCCTGCGCCGGGTCGCACTCGACCGGCGACCAATGCCGGAAGCGATTGCTCCTGCGGTGGACAGTCTGCGTTTCGATGATGAGCGCTTCGACGTCATTTATGGCGGGCAGGCTGCCGGCCTGACCCGAAGCGAATATCGGCTGCTGGAAACCCTGAATCGCAATGGCGACGAAGTGTTGAGCAAGGCCTTCCTTTATCAGCATGTGCTGCAACGCGGCTACGCGGCCCATGACCGTAGCCTGGACATGCACATCAGCCAGATTCGCCGCAAGCTCAAGGCCATCGATTACACCGAGCGGGAAGTGCGCACGGTCTGGGGCAAGGGTTACACCTTGAGTGTCAGCGATGACCTATAACTTGCCGGGCCGGCATTCGCTGTTCTGGAAACTGGCTTGCCTGTTAGTGGCGTTCTGTTTGCTGATGATCTGGCTGAGTTGGTCCTGGGGGCGCTATATGGAAGAGCAAAACCAGTATCTGTCAGATGAGGCTCGCAGCACCTTGAACCGCTATGCCACCGAAGCCGAGCAGGCGTGGCAGCAGGGACGGCGGGCGGGCGTCGATGGTTGGTTGAAAAATATGCAACTGCAGGAGTCGGGCTGGGTTGGCGTCATCGATGGAGATTTGCAGTCGCTGAGCAGCCAGCCTCTGACCGACGAGGAAGTCCAGCACTTGACCTTTCTGCGTCGTGTCGATTGGCCCATTCACCGCAAGGGCCTGCCGTGGCTACGTCTGCCGTTTCCCGGCGATCCGTACGCCGGCAGCCTGGTCATCGAGTTGCCCCAGCGGTTCATGCCGGGGCGCTACAAAGTCTTTTGGCGCGTGATCACCAATGGGGTGATTCCAGGGCTGTTCACATTACTGCTGTGTGTCGGCCTTTACCGTCTGCTGGTGGTGCCGCTCAATCACCTGCGTGAGCAGGCCAATGCCTGGCGTGCGGACCAATTAAATGTGCGGCTGTCGAGCAGCACCACCAATCGTGCGGATGAATTGGGCGAGCTGGGCAGGGCGTTCGATCACATGTCCGAACGCCTGCAAAGCACGGTGGCCTTGCAACAGCAATTGCTGCGCGATCTGTCTCATGAATTGCGCACGCCATTGAGTCGCCTGCGCGTGGCCAGTGAAAGCGAACACAGTCTGACGCAACTGCGCGAACGCATAGGCCGCGAAGTCGACGGTATGCAACGCCTGATCGAAGACACATTGCAATTGGCCTGGCTCGACACCGAGCGCACTCGACTGCCCGATGAAGCGATCCAGATTCAGGCTCTGTGGGAAATGCTCACGGAAAACGCCTGCTATGAAAGTGGCTGGCCGGCGCATCAACTGCAGTGCACGGTGGATGCGTCCTGTTGGGTTCGCGGACATCTCAATACTTTGGCTCAAGCGCTGGAAAATACGCTGCGTAATGCGATTCGCCATTCACCTTCCAGTGGCATTGTCCGGCTTGCCGGGCAGCGTGACGGTGATTATTGGCATCTGTGGCTGGAGGATCAGGGTAGCGGCGTGGCGGAAGCCGATCTGGAGCGGATCTTCCTGCCATTTACCCGTCTCGACGGCTCGCGGCCAGGGGATGGAGGTTTTGGGTTGGGATTGAGTATTGCGAGGAATGCGGTGCAACGTCAGGGAGGGAAACTTTGGGCGCAGAACACCAAGCACGGGTTGCGGATTAATATGCGGTTATTGGCTGATAAAACGCCAGTTTAATAGGGCAAAAGCTGGATTGGGGCTGCGCTCATACAACTAGCTCGGAAATATCCTACATCCAGAGAAGTACTTGGTGTATGAAAGTTCTGAAATGAGAAAAGCGATCTCAAGGCTTTAATGTGACGGGCGATACCTACCTTGCAGATCAATATCAAGGAGGACCGCTAATGGATGTCATAATAAGAACACCCGCCCTATCAATGCAGGCTGATGCCTATGTCATCAAGAATCCTTACGAAACAAAAAATGCTCATACAATAACCAAAGCCTCTGATGCCGCTGATGTATTGAATTTGACAAGCGAGTCTGAAATAGAGGCGTTGAAAGAATTGATAAGGGGATGCGATTTTACGTCGATAAGTACCAACCAGCTCGCAAGGATTGGATCAAGGCTTTGTGAGCTTGATTTGATAGATGAGCACGTAGCATGCGCTTTTATATCAGGACATATGGCGTTTGATAAAAATGGTTACTCGATTGAAAGAGATGTTAAATATAACGCAATTGCCATGTTTAACCAGATGCTGGGTGATAACAAGGCATACGCCCGCGAATGGCCTATGTATGCTCATCAGGAGTCATTCAAGATCGTGACGAGAAAGCTGCTGGGTGCCAATCAGGTGATAAACGCGCTCTCCTATTTTGCGAACTCATCTGGAAAAGATCTGTTTATCAGCATTCAGGCTTGAGTAAATCGATACCCGGCAATATTGACGGGTACCGGCAAGCTATTGCTCATCGAGCATAGCGTGTGGTCCCGGAATATTGTCTTTGTGTATTAAGCGTATTCTCGTGGCGTACCCTGTAAGTCCCCAGCGGGCCAAGTACTGAAGCAGTGTTGCCACGGCCGCCGGCGACTTGAGTCCAGGTTGAACCAGTTTGTCTATCATTGTATAGCTTCGGGGCAGAGCCAGCGCCTGAGGCGGTAATAGTGGCGGAAATGTTGGCCTGCCGACATCCGTTTGCACTGGTAATCGTAAAAGGGCCTTGTGCTATAACGAACGAGTTAGCGGGTACGGATCCGTTGTAGGTATTAAGAATGCTAATACATGCTGCTGAGGCTTGAGTGCTCGCCAGAATCAGGCTGGCGAGGGAAAGCGAAAAAAATGTTTTCATCTAAGTGCTCATTTAAAGTAGTTGTCAATGTGATGGGTGTCGCGAAATCGTATGAAGTGCATATTCCGCGTTACAAAAGACTATCCCTGAAAACCATTGCCAAGTAGTTCATGCATGTCGTCGTGAGTTGCAGGAAATTTCTGATGGAGTGAGTTTTTCGTTGATAGGGAGCCAGGGCGGATGATGGCTATTTAGTGACATCCACCCTCTGCCTGTTCCAGCCAGAACGCAGGAGTCAAAACCATCCTTATACCCATAAGCCATAAGCACCACACTTTGCGTGATATGGCCTGACCCGGTTTGCCGGTATGATAGGCGCCCCCGCAGTCTGGATTGCGAATACGCCATGACCTTGCAGTACCCAACCATCGCCGATTGCGTCGGCAACACTCCGCTGGTCCGTTTGCAGCGCTTGCCCGGCACCACCAGCAACACCCTTTTGCTCAAGCTCGAAGGGAACAACCCGGCGGGTTCGGTCAAGGACCGTCCGGCGCTGTCGATGATCACCCGCGCCGAGCTGCGCGGGCAGATCCACGCCGGCGATACGCTGATCGAAGCGACCTCGGGTAATACCGGAATCGCGCTGGCCATGGCCGCCGCGATCAAGGGTTACAAGATGATCCTGATCATGCCGGACAACTCCAGCGCCGAACGCAAGGCGGCCATGACCGCCTACGGTGCCGAGCTGATTCTGGTCAGCCAGGAAGAAGGCATGGAAGGCGCTCGCGACCTTGCCCAGCGCATGGAAGCCGAAGGCCGTGGCAAGGTGCTGGATCAGTTCGCCAACGGGGATAACCCTGAAGCGCACTACACCACCACTGGCCCGGAAATCTGGCGCCAGACCCAGGGCACGATCACCCATTTCGTCAGCTCCATGGGCACCACTGGCACGATCATGGGCGTCTCGCGCTATTTGAAAGAGCAGAGCGAGAGCGTGCAGATCATCGGCTTGCAGCCAATGGAAGGCTCGGCGATCCCGGGCATCCGTCGCTGGCCACAGGAATATCTGCCGAAGATCTACCAGGCTGATCGTGTGGACCGTATCGTCGACATGGCCCAAAGCGAAGCCGAAGACGTGACCCGTCGCCTGGCCCGTGAAGAAGGCATTTTCTGCGGCGTATCCTCGGGCGGTGCCGTGGCGGCGATGCTGCGTCTGTCCAAAGAAGTTGAAAACGCGGTGATCGTCGCGATCATCTGCGACCGTGGCGACCGTTACCTGTCGACCGGCATTTTCGACGCGCCCAACTGATGGCCAAGCATGAGAGAGGCCTGCGCTTCCAGCCCACCGGCGGCAGCAAGGCCCCGCAAGTCCCGACCGGCAAAAAGCAGCGCCTGACCATCGAGCGCCTGGCCAATGACGGTCGCGGTATCGCGTTTTTCGAAGGCCGCACCTGGTTCGTCATCGGCGCGTTGGCCGGTGAAGAAATCGAGGCGCGCGTGCTCGGTGCCCACGGCAAAGTGGTCGAGGCGCGTACCGAACGGGTGTTCAAGGCCAGCGAACTGCGCCGCCCGACGCCGTGCGCCCATGCTGGCCGTTGCGGTGGCTGCAGCGTGCAACATTTGCCGCACGACGAACAGCTTGCCCTGAAACAGCGCATGCTCGCCGAGCAATTGTCGAAGGTCGCTGGCGTCGAACCCGAAGAATGGGCGGCTCCTTTGAGCGGTCCGGAATTCGCTTATCGTCGCCGCGCCCGAGTGGCTGTGCGCTGGGACATGAAGGCGAAAAAACTCGAAGTGGGTTTCCGCGCCGCCGGCAGCCAGGACATTGTCGCCATTGATCAATGCCCGGTGCTGGTACAACCCTTGCAGCCCATCATGACCGGCTTGCCGGAAATGCTGAGGCGCTTGAGCAAACCTCAGGCGCTTGGCCATGTGGAGCTGTTCAGCGGTTCTTCGCTGGCCGTGTTGCTGCGGCACATGGCGCCGTTGTCCGATAGCGACATGACCGTCCTCAAGGATTTCTGCGCGTTGCATGAAGCCCAGTTGTGGCTGCACGGTGACGGAGAGCCGCATCCGGTTGAGGCCGCCCCGTCGTTGGGCTATCGCCTGGAACCGTGGAATCTGGAGCTGGCCTATCGGCCGGGGGATTTCATTCAGGTCAACGCCGGAGTCAACGAGGCGATGGTTGCCCAGGCGCTGGAATGGTTGAAGCCGGCAGCGGATGAACGGGTTCTCGACCTGTTCTGTGGCCTGGGCAACTTTGCCTTGCCGCTGGCGCAGTCCGTACGTGAAGTGGTGGCAGTGGAAGGTGTGCAGGTGATGGTCGAGCGGGCAGCCGCGAACGCCGTTAGCAATAATCTGCATAACGCGAAGTTTTTTCAGGCCGATTTATCCCAGCCTTTGACCGACGCCGAATGGGCCGCCGAAGGCTTTTGTGCGGTACTCTTGGACCCACCGCGTGACGGCGCTTTCGAGGTGGTGCGCAAGCTCAAATCTCTGGGCGCCGAACGGCTGGTGTATGTGTCTTGCAACCCGGCAACCCTGGCGCGCGACACGGTCGAATTGATCAAGCAGGGCTACCGGTTAAAACGTGCCGGGATTCTCGATATGTTTCCTCAGACGGCGCATGTCGAGGCCATGGCGTTATTTGAAGCGAGCTAGGATGCTCGTCTGGTCCGACTGGCCCGCCTGTGCAGCCGCGCACCAGCCCCGCGTGGGCTCACGGGCAACGAAGGTCAGCGATTTTGACGCATTGAATCTGCGTCGTAGGGAAGGTAAGCAAGATGGTACAGGTGAGAGCACACCAGCCGATCAACACCGACGGCAGTATCAATCTCGAGGCTTGGCTCGATCATGCGGTCAGTGTCGATCTGGCACTGGATCGCGAAGCCTTGAAAGAAGCCTGCGAGTACGCTCGCGAGGCCGAACAACAAGCCAATGCGGCGAAGAACCTGTGGGCGGAAGGAAACTCGAGTTTCCGCACCGGCCTTGAGATCGCCGAGATTCTCGCCGACCTCAAACTCGATCAGGATTCGCTGGTCGCCGCGGTCTTGTACCGTGGCGTACGCGAAGGCCAGATTCAGTTGCCCGCGGTCAGCCAGCGCTTCGGTCCGGTGGTGGCCAAACTCATCGACGGCGTGCAACGCATGGCGGCGATCAGCGACAGCCTGAGCCCGCGTAAATCCATGGTGATGGGCGCTCAAGGCCAGGTCGAAAACCTGCGCAAAATGCTCGTGGCCATGGTCGACGATGTTCGCGTCGCGCTGATCAAACTGGCCGAACGTACCTGTGCGATCCGTGCGGTAAAAACCGCCGATGACGAGAAGCGCAACCGCGTGGCACGTGAAGTCTTCGACATCTACGCGCCGCTCGCCCATCGCCTGGGTATCGGTCATATCAAATGGGAACTGGAGGACTTGTCCTTCCGTTACCTCGAGCCTGACCAGTACAAGCAGATCGCCAAGCTGCTCCATGAGCGGCGCCTGGATCGCGAGCGCTTCATCAGCGACGTGATGAGCCAGCTGAAAAACGAATTGCAGGCCACCGGTGTCGAGGCCGACATCAGTGGTCGGGCCAAACACATCTATTCGATTTGGCGCAAAATGCAGCGCAAGGGTCTGGAGTTCAGCCAGATCTACGACGTGCGTGCCGTTCGCGTGTTGGTTCCGGAAATGCGCGACTGCTACACCGCGCTGGGTATCGTCCACACCCTGTGGCGGCACATTCCGAAAGAGTTCGACGACTACATCGCCAACCCCAAGGAGAATGGTTACCGCTCGCTGCACACGGCGGTGATCGGCCCGGAAGGCAAGGTGCTGGAAGTACAGATCCGCACCCACGCCATGCACGAAGAAGCCGAACTGGGTGTTTGCGCGCACTGGCGTTACAAAGGCACCGACGTCAAGTCCGGCTCCAACCACTACGAAGAGAAGATTTCCTGGCTGCGTCAGGTGCTTGAGTGGCATGAAGAATTGGGCGACATCGGCGGCCTGGCGGAGCAGTTGCGGGTCGATATCGAACCCGATCGGGTCTACATCTTCACCCCCGACGGTCACGCCATCGACTTGCCGAAGGGCGCGACGCCGCTGGACTTCGCCTACCGCGTGCACACCGAGATCGGTCACAACTGCCGTGGCGCCAAGATCAACGGGCGCATCGTGCCGCTCAACTACAGCCTGCAAACCGGTGAGCAGGTCGAGATCATCACCAGCAAGCACGGTACTCCGAGCCGGGACTGGCTGAACCCGAACCTGGGTTACGTCACCACGTCACGGGCGCGGGCGAAGATCGTTCACTGGTTCAAATTGCAGGCGCGCGACCAGAACGTCGCCGCCGGCAAGACCCTGCTGGAGCGTGAACTCAATCGCCTCGGCCTGCCGCAGGTGGACTTCGACAAGCTGGCCGACAAGGCCAACATGAAGACGGCCGACGACATGTTCGCCGCGCTCGGCGCCGGCGATCTGCGCCTGGCGCAACTGGTCAACCTGGCGCAGCAACTGGTCGAGCCGGAGCGGGGCAACGAGCAGCTGGAACTGATTCCGCGCAAGGCCACCGGTTACAAACCGGGCAAGCGCGGCGATATCCAGATCCAGGGCGTCGGCAACCTGATGACCCAGATGGCGGGTTGCTGCCAGCCGTTGCCGGGCGATGCGATCGTCGGTTACATCACCCAGGGCCGTGGCGTGAGCATTCACCGCCAGGACTGCGCCTCGGTGCTGCAACTGGCCGGGCGCGAGCCAGAGCGAATCATCCAGGTCAGCTGGGGGCCGGTGCCGGTGCTCACTTACCCGGTGGACATCGTCATTCGCGCTTACGACCGCTCCGGTCTGCTGCGTGACGTTTCGCAGGTGCTGCTCAACGAGCGCATCAACGTGCTGGCGGTCAACACACGCTCGAACAAAGAGGACAACACCGCACTGATGTCCCTGACCATCGAGATTCCGGGCCTGGATGCGCTGGGGCGGTTGCTGGGGCGGATTTCCCAGTTGCCGAACATTATTGAGACCCGGCGTAACCGTACGCCATAAAACGGGAGCGCTTCACTGTAGGGGCGAGCCTGCTCGCGATGGACGTTAACGAAGACGGGTGCTGTCTGGATGAGCGCGCCGCCCTCTGAGCCATCGCGAGCAGGCTCGTTCCAACAGGGAGCGGACAGAGATTGAACGATGTATTCACTCGAAGACCTGCTGCACCTCATGAACCGCCTGCGCGACCCGCAGTACGGTTGCCCGTGGGACATCAAGCAAACCTACGCCACCATCGTTCCACATACCCTTGAGGAAGCCTACGAGGTCGCCGACGCCATCGAGCGTGGTGACTTCGATCACTTGCAGGGTGAGTTGGGCGATCTGCTGTTCCAGGTGGTTTACTACAGCCAGCTGGCCCGGGAAGAAGGGCGTTTCGAATTCGCCGGTGTGGTCGACAGCATTACCCGCAAGCTGATTCGCCGGCATCCACACGTGTTCCCCACCGGTGATCTGTATGCGCCACTGGATGTCCCGCGCCTGAATGAAGAGCAGGTCAAACAGCGCTGGGAGGCCATCAAGGCTGAAGAGCGTGCGGAAAAATCTTTGGCGCCCGAACAGCTGTCCTTGCTCGACGATGTCCCGGCTGCACTGCCGGCATTGTCGCGTTCCGCCAAATTGCAGAAGCGAGCAGGGCAGGTCGGTTTCGACTGGCCGGATGCCTTGCCGGTGCTGGACAAAGTCCGTGAAGAGCTCGATGAAATCCTGGAGGCGATGGCTGACAATGACCCGGCAGCGATTGCCGATGAAGTCGGCGATCTGTTGTTTTCAGTGGTGAATCTGGCGCGCCATCTCAAGGTCGATCCGGAAACCGCACTGCGGAGCGCCAACGGCAAGTTCGAAAGACGTTTCCGTTTTATCGAACAGGCATTGCGCGACACCCATCGTCCCATGGAAGATTGCACCCTCGAAGAGTTGGACGCCCTGTGGGGTGAAGCCAAACGCCAGGAAAAGAATTTGCCCAACTGCGGTTGAGCCGTTGCCTAAGTGAGTAATAAGCACCATGAGCATTTCCCTTCGCGACCAGTTGCTCAAAGCAGGGCTGGTCAACCAGAAGCAAGCCAAGCAGGTCAGCAAGGACAAGCAGAAGCAGCAGCGCCTTGCCCACAAGGGCCAGATTGAGCTCGACGATTCCCAGCAGCGCGCGGCGCAGGAAGCCATGGCCGAGAAAGTCAAGCGCGACCAGGAGCTCAACCGTCAGCAGCAAGAAAAGGCCGAGGCCAAGGCCCGTGCCGCACAGGTCAAGCAATTGATCGAAGTCTCGCGCCTGCCAAAACTGACGACCGAGGACTACTACAACTTCGTCGACGACAAGAAGGTCAAGCGCATCTCGGTCAACACCCTGATGCGTAACAAACTCAGCAGCGGTTCGTTGGCCATCGTTCATCATGCCGGTGGTTATGAAGTGATTCCGCGCGAAGCGGCGCTGAAGATCCAGGAGCGCGACCCACAGCGCATCGTGCAGTTGAACGTGCAAACCGAAGAAGTCAGCGTCGAAGACGATCCGTACGCAGCGTACAAGATTCCTGATGATTTGATGTGGTAATCGATTCGTTGTTTTATTGGCTTTAAATGTTTGCTGGTAATTTGCGTCATTAATACATTGAGCCCGAAAGATTGTATCGATACGATCTTTCGGGTTTTCTTTTGCCCAAAAATAACCTTCGTTAAATGGCGTTCGTCGACGGCTCTCGGTTTGGGAGCGCGGCGGCAGTTATTTGTGTGGGCGTGCTGTGTGGAAGGGAACAAATGGAATGAACTAAAATAAACAAGGATTGATCAATGCAAGTCAGTATTGCTTCATTACGCCAGCCAACTTTTAAGTCGCAGTTCTCCAAGGCGCGAAAGCCTGGGCAGGCCATAGACGATTACCTGACCAGTGAACTGGACGCCCGGATTGAATATCTGCGACGCAAGATACGGATCGCCGCCAAGGCAGCCCGTGCAGATCATGCCGGTGCCGACTGGCTTTTCTTTACGTTGCCGGAATTTTTCTGGAATGTGCCATGGCACGAGGTTCGCAGCGAAGCAGAACTTCATCAGTTGAACTCGGCTTATCTGGACAAGATCCCTGAGTACGTCGTGTCATTAATGAAAGATCTGCCGGCTGAGCGATACGGCAAGATCGTTTTTCTGGGGGGAAGTTGTGCGACCCTCATCAAGGTCGGTGAGGAGGAGTCCGGTTACTACGATGTCATTAATTATTTGCTGGCGATCAGTAATAAAGAATATGAGGTTGACGTTCCTTTAATCTCGATGTGGCCAAAGCGTTATGTGTCAGGTATCGATTTCGGCAAGAATGTCGGGTCCAGGGACGGTTATTGGTTCTTTAAGCTCTTCGATGAAGTTGTCGTCAGGGTAAAAGATGTCAGTAGCGTGCGAGCCGAGCATAGTTATTTCGGCGGGTATGAAGGCAAGTTCATTAACAGTCTGGTTCCGGGGTGCCCGTTCGGTATTAACCTGTGCCTGGATTACACCGCGCTGAAAGGCGGGGAGCGCGAGAAAGAGATTGAACTGACAGAGGTGAAAATCGACTTTCTGATTGCCTGTGGCATGGATTTCGACTTCAACAAGCGTCACCCGTCCTCGGTCCAGTACTCGATCCGCAATGACGGCATGGGGGACGGAGAGTGCGAAGTGGTGAAGCTTGAGAGTGGTCGGATCGTCAGTATTGTCCCTTCGGTAGTCATTGACGACTCCCTTCATCTGTCGGTGCTTCATATTGAATGAGTCGTGTCAGCTGGTTGCAGCCTGCCCGGGAAGGGCAGGCTGCAGGACGTTGGAGTCTGACTTCAACCGATTGCGAGCTCGCGTTTGCGCTCCAGCGATTCCAGTTCGGCTCTGTAGTTTTGTGCGTCGGTCTCGGAGTGGAACATCCCGACCAGCATGTCTTGTTGGTGTACATCCCAGATCCGGATTCCGGCGGCTACGCCTTCGTGGGATTTATGTGAATCGTCGCGTTCAGTTACTTTGACAGTCATCTGCTAGCTCCAATCTCGGTTATCTGCAGCAAGGCGTGTGCAGGGCTTTGTTATATGTTTTGTTAGCTTGCTAAGTAAATGACAAAATTTGGTAACAGTCTTTTGCAAAATCAGACAAAGTCTCGCAGGCCTTGCAGTCTGCGACATTCAGCCGCAGCTCCTTGAGTTTCATGACAAAAGCTTCATGTTCGCCTTGAAGAAAACCGCTGTTTGACGCTGACCAAAATCCCCTGGGGGACCGAGCTCGCCGGTGATGAGGGCGTGTCAGTCGACATCATTGTTGCGTGGCTACACCGCATCGCCAGCAAGCTCGCGCCTGCAGGTTTTTACGTTTTCCAGGCAAAAAAAACGCCCCGAACCAGTCGGGGCGTTTTCGTGTGCAGCGAAGCGGCGGGGGTATTACTTACCCTGCCAGCGCTTCAGTACCAGCGTGGCGTTGGTGCCACCGAAACCGAAGCTGTTGCTCATCACGGTGTTGACCGCGACGTCTTCACGAGTTTTGGTCAGGACTGGCAGGTCAGCCACTTCCGGGTCCAGCTCGTCGATGTTGGCGGAACCCGCCATGAAGTTGCCTTCCATCATCAGCATGCAGTAGATCGCTTCGTGAACGCCGGCGGCGCCCAGGGAGTGACCCGACAGGCTCTTGGTGGAGCTGATGGCCGGCGCCTTGTCACCAAAGACTGCGCGCACACCTTTCATTTCCGCGACGTCGCCGACCGGAGTCGAGGTGCCGTGGGTGTTCAGGTAGTCGATCGGAGCATCAACGGTGGACATGGCCATCTGCATGCAGCGGATGGCGCCTTCGCCGCTTGGCGCGACCATGTCGTAGCCGTCGGAGGTCGCGCCGTAGCCAACGATTTCCGCGTAGATCTTCGCGCCACGGGCCAGAGCGTGTTCCAGTTCCTCAACCACGACCATGCCGCCACCACCGGCGATCACGAAACCGTCACGGTCGGCGTCGTAGGCACGGGAGGCTTTTTCCGGGGTGTCGTTGCGCTTGCTGGACAGTGCGCCCATGGCGTCGAACAGGAACGACTGGCTCCAGTGTTCTTCTTCACCGCCGCCGGCGAATACGATGTCCTGCTTGCCCATCTGGATCTGTTCCATGGCGGTACCGATGCAGTGAGCACTGGTGGCGCAGGCGGAAGCGATGGAGTAGTTCAGGCCCTTGATCTTGAATGGCGTGGCCAGGCAAGCGGAAACGGTGCTGCTCATGGTCCGCGTTACGCGGTACGGGCCGACGCGCTTGACGCCTTTCTCGCGCAGGATGTCCAGCGCTTCCATCTGGTTCAGCGTGGAGGCGCCACCGGAACCGGCGATCAGGCCGGTACGCGGGTTGGACACTTGCTCTTCGGTCAGGCCGGAGTCAGCGATGGCATCTTTCATGGCCAGGTAGGCGTAAGCCGCCGCGTGGCCGACGAAGCGATAGATCTTGCGATCGATCAGCTCTTCGAGGGGAAGGTCGATGGAGCCGGAAACCTGGCTACGCAGACCCATTTCAGCATATTCCGGGTTGAACCGGATGCCAGGGCGGCTTGCACGCAGGTTAGCGGAGACGGTCTCTTTGTCATTGCCCAGGCACGAAACAATGCCCAGACCAGTGATAACGACGCGGCGCATGCGGATAACCCTTAGAAGTTGTCAGTGGAGGTGAAAACGCCGACCCGGAGGCCTTCGGCGGTGTAGATCTCGCGACCGTCGACAGTGACCGAACCATCGGCGATGGCCAGGTTCAGCTTGCCCTTGAGCACGCGTTTGATATGGATGTTGTAGGTCACTTTCTTGGCGGTCGGCAGGACCTGGCCGAAGAATTTCACTTCGCCCGAACCCAGGGCGCGACCGCGGCCCGGCAGGCCTTGCCAGCCGAGGAAAAAGCCGACCAGTTGCCACATGGCGTCGAGGCCCAGGCAGCCTGGCATCACCGGATCACCTTCGAAGTGGCAGGCGAAAAACCACAGGTCCGGAGTGATATCCAGCTCGGCGACCAATTCACCTTTGCCGTACTTGCCACCCTCTTCGCTGATCAGGGTGATGCGATCAACCATCAGCATGTTGGGGGCGGGCAGTTGCGCGTTACCTGGGCCGAACAGCTCACCGCGACTGCAGCGCAGCAGGTCTTCCCGGGTAAAGGCTTTTTGTTTGGTCATGCGAGCTCCTCAATAGTCCCATGCGGCAGGTGGGGCAAATCTTCCCGGCCGATCGAAGCGTTCATGCCTCGAGCCGGCAGCCTACTCATAGACTATTGCGTTGTGGTGAAAGTCACAGCACCAAGGACATGAATGTACACTTGTGCACTGAAATTTTTATTCAAGCCCCTTTTCGGGCCTGTTCGGGTGCCTAAGACTGCCGCACTTTCGTGTTTCACGCCAGTCGCAGATGCTTCAAAGGCCTGTACTACTGCACCCAGCGCTGCAGAATTTGCTGAAGATCAACGCGTTTGAAGGGCTTGGCCAGGTAATCGTTCATCCCTGCCGATAAACAGGCTTCCCGGTCGCCCTGCAAGGCATTGGCGGTCAGGGCGATGATCGGCAGGTCGGTACAGCCGGGCAGTTGGCGGATCTGTCGGGTGGCCTCGTAGCCGTCGATGATCGGCAGTCGGCAGTCCATCAGAATCGCTTCGAAGATCAGGCTCTCGGCACTGCGAACAGCCTGCGCGCCATCGACGGCGACGCTGACGGTAAAGCCCAGGCTGCGCAACATGGCTTCGATGACGGTCTGATTGACCGGGTTGTCCTCGACCAGCAACACATTGCGGCCTTCACCATCGCCATTGCCACTCGGTGCGCGCGAGGACAGCACGGGCAGCGGCTGTTGATAGAGCGCCAGCGGGATTTCCAGGGTGAACACCGAGCCTCGACCTTCTTCGCTCTGGGCGCGCAAGGTGCCGCCCATGCGTTCGGCGAGGGTGCGGGCGATCGGCAAGCCCAGGCCGGTGCCGCCGTAACGCCTTGAAATAGAACTGTCGGCCTGCTGGAACGCATTGAACATCAATTCCAGGCTTTCGGGCGAAATGCCGATCCCGCTGTCGCGAACGGTGCAGGTGAACCACAACAATTGGTGATCCAGTGATTGCCACTGGGATTCGATGGTCACCCGGCCCTGCTCGGTGAACTTCAACGCGTTGCCGACCAGGTTGACCAGAATCTGCCGGATGCGCGTCGGGTCACCCTGAACCTGCAACCCCCGCATGTCTTCGGGGATCTGCAGCTGCAGATCGAGCCCGCGCTGCGCGGCGCTGTGCTGGAACGACTGGGCGCACGCACCGATCAGGTCCGCGAGGTTGAACGGAATATGTTCGAGCTCCAGTTCCGAGCGTTCGATACGCGAGAAATCCAGAATGTCGTTGATGACTTTCAACAGGTGTTCGGTGGATTCCGAGGCCAGCGCCGCGTATTCGACCTGCTCTTCAGTCATGTCAGTGGTTTCCAGCAACTGCAGCATGCCCAGCACGCCATTCATGGGTGTGCGCAGTTCGTGGCTCATCATCGCGAGGAAATCCGACTTGGCATTGTTGGCTTTTTCCGCTTCTTCGCGGGTCTGGATCAGTTGCGCCATTGCCTGTTGCTGTTTGCGGCTGGCCTGTTCGAGGCCGCTGGCGAGGTTGTTGATGTGTTGCGACAGGGCGCCCAGCTCGGTGTCATCGACGATGGGCAAGGGGGTTTTGAAGTCGCCGTTCTGAATCGCCTTGACCGCATCGCCGATGTCGCGGATCGGTTGCGACAGGCTCCCTGCCAGACGCCGGGCGACCAGGAACGTAAATAACAGCGCGAACAGCGCCAGGATGCCGGCCTTGAGCAGGATTTCCTGCTGGCGTTGACTGAACGCATCACTGGACAGACCGACGATGACCCGGCCCAGATAGTCTTCGGCGGGAGCCGTAGCCGTGCTCTTGCCACTCTGGAAAAAATCATTGTGCAGCGGCACCTGTTGCAGCCGCACCGGTGCCTGGAACACTTCGACCTGATGCGGGCGATTGTGGCTTTCCGACGGTTGTTCGACGTACACCAGAATCCGGTTGGCGCTGTCCTGGATTTCCAGGAAGCGCACATGGGGCGTGGCCAGCGAGGCCTTGAGCAGGCTTTCGAGCACCTCGTTGTTGCCGGAAATCACTCCGTATTCGGTCGCCGGGGCCAGTTGGTTGGCGATCAACTGGCCGGTGTGGTTGAGCTCCTGGCGCAGGTCCTGGATCCGCACGAACGTGAAGAAGCTGATCAACAACAGTGTCAGCAGCAGGGCAGGGCCGAGGCTGATGAGCTGGGTCCGGGTATTGATGTCCCAGCGACGACGGAAGCTCATGGGTGGCGTTCTCCTTCAGCCAACAGCGCTGCTACAGACGCTTCATTGATCTGTTCAATACCTAGCGAGCGAGCCACCTGTGCGTTGCTTGAAACTTTGAAGCGCGACGGGTAGTACGAGCGTGGCCAACTGGCGGGTGGCTGGTCGAGCAGGTTGTCGAGGGTCGCCAGCCAATCGCTCTGATCACTGTAGGTGCTGGCCAGGCTCCCGGCCTTGACGAACCCGGCATTGGGGCCGATCAGCGCCAGTTGCCGGGCATAGCTGCTGAGCAACAGGTTTTTCGCGGTTTTCGGGTTGTACAGGTCGGGATCGTCGAGGCCCAGCAACACATCGCTGTTTTTCAGCAACATTTGCAGTGGACGGCTGTCGTGGGTGTTGTCCCAGCGCTCGGTGACCACCTCAAGGCCTAGTGGCAGAGCCGCCTGGCGCAACTCTTTAAGCAGGAATTCACTGTGGTTGTCGTACAGCACGCCAATCCGTTTGACCTGAGGCAGGAGGATTCGGGTCAGGCGCAATTGGCGGCCCGGCGGGGGATCGCTCCAGAGCAGGCTGAGGCGGGGCGCCGGGGTGTCACCCAGACGTTGCTGTGCTTGCAGTCGGCTGATGCGCAGCACCAGCGTCGGTGGGCCTTGGGTATCTTGCAGGCGCCAGTCGAGGCTCGGCAGGTCGAGCAGAATCAAGCGGATATCGCCGTGAAGCTCGCCCGGTGGCGGAAGATCGGCCACTGGTTGAAAGCGCACGTTGTCGCCCGGTCGCAGTTCCCGAAGGGCCTGGCTGAAGGATTGCACGCCGGGGCTGTCTTCAATGCCGGTCAGCAGAATGTCTGCGGCCTGGACCATCAGGCTGTTCAGCCAGCCACTGACCACCAGGCACAACAGGGCCAGCAGGTGGCCGAAGGTGGGCGGCTTGCGGGTCCGGGCAGGCAGCATTTAAAACGCCAGCTCCGTACTGAAGTACATCGCTCGACGTTCGTCGTCGTAGAACAGCTTCATATCCATGGCCAGGCTCCATTCGGCGAAAAACCGTTATAGCCCAGTTCGCGGGAGCGCATGTGTTCTTGATCGAGGTTGCCGGGGCCGCGCGTCTGGACGAAACAGCGGGCGCTGGACCGGCCATAGGCCGCACGGGTCAGGTGGGTGACCCGGGAGCGCCGGTTGACGTAGTTTTCGAACAGGTCCGGCGAGCTGAAGGCGAGCGCCAGTACCTGCGGCGAGCGAGGTGAAGGGGAACCCAGGGGCACAACACTTCCTTGTTAGCGAGTGATGGCGCGCATGTTAACCGAGCTGTACGACTTTTCTACTCACGATGTCAGCGTCTTCCACGGTTTTATCGGACTTTTTTGTACGTGCGCCGCTAATTGACGCGGGGGCTGGCCGCCACTGGGCCGCTCCGTATAATGCCGACATCGCCACTGGTATGGATTAACGGATTGCATATGACTGAACAGCGCCCGATTGCGGTCCTGGGAGGCGGAAGTTTTGGTACCGCCGTGGCTAATCTGCTGGCCGAAAACGGTCATCAGGTCTTGCAGTGGATGCGTGACCCCGAGCAGGCCGAGGCCATCCGGGTCAATCGTGAGAACCCGCGTTACCTCAAAGGCATCAAGATTCTGCCCGGTGTGACACCGGTCACCGATCTGCAAGCCACCCTGGACGCCTGCGACCTGTGTTTCGTCGCGCTGCCGTCCAGCGCATTGCGCTCGGTGCTGGCCCCGCATGCCGAGCGTTTGCGCGGCAAGTTTCTGGTCAGTCTGACCAAAGGCATCGAAGCCCACACTTTCAAACTGATGAGTGAGATCCTCGAGGAAATCGCTCCGCAAGCACGCATCGGCGTGTTGTCCGGGCCGAACCTGGCCCGCGAAGTCGCCGAACACGCACTGACCGCCACCGTGGTCGCCAGTGAAGACGAAGAGCTCTGCCAGCGGGTTCAGGCGGCGTTGCACGGGCGCACCTTTCGCGTATATGCCAGTGCCGATCGTTTCGGTGTGGAGCTGGGCGGGGCGTTGAAAAACGTCTACGCGATCATCGCCGGCATGGCGGTGGCGCTGGGCATGGGAGAAAACACCAAGAGCATGCTGATCACCCGGGCATTGGCGGAAATGACCCGCTTCGCGGTGAATCAGGGTGCCAACCCAATGACGTTCCTGGGCCTGGCGGGCGTCGGCGATTTGATCGTCACCTGTTCATCGCCGAAAAGCCGCAACTATCAGGTCGGCTTCGCCCTCGGCCAGGGTTTGAGCCTGGACGAGGCGGTCAATCGCCTGGGCGAGGTCGCTGAAGGCGTCAACACCCTGAAAGTGCTCAAGGCCAAGGCTCAGGAGGTCGGCGTGTATATGCCGCTGGTCGCCGGGCTGCATGCGATCCTGTTCGAAGGGCGCACGCTGGAGCAGGTGATTGAGCTGCTGATGCGCGCCGAGCCGAAGACGGACGTCGATTTCATTTCCACCAGTGGCTTCAACTAAGCCCTCTATGTAACAGGAACGGAGCGAGACATGAGCGATCAAAAAGTACAAGCCAAATACGAGTCCATCCTGTTGCGGGTGTTGTGGATGGTCGTCTTCGTACTGGTCTGGCAAGTGGCGCAGTTCATCCTTGGCGCGGTGGTGCTGGTGCAGTTGATCTATCGTTTGATTTACGGCGCCCCGAACGCAACCCTGATGAATTTCGGCGACAGCCTGAGCCAGTTTCTGGCGCAGATCGGTCGTTTCGGCAGTTTTCACAGCGATCAGAAACCCTGGCCGTTCGCTGACTGGCCAACACCGCGTACGCCGGAAGGTGAAGCGCCACACGCCGCGCCGCCAGCCCCGCATCCGGCTCGAGATGAGGAACCCAAGCTATGAAACTCTGGGTATTGCGTCATGGTGAGGCTGAACCTCACGGCTCCAAATCCCATGATTCGGAGCGGGCACTGACCGCTCACGGTCGTGAAGAAGTCCTGCGCAGCGCTGCGTTGTTGATCGGCCAGCCGCTCACCGCTATCTATGCCAGCCCTTACCTGCGAGCGCAGGAAACCGCACAGCTTGTACGCGAGGCACTGGCTTTCGAACCGGAGATCCGTACCGTCGAGTGGCTGACGCCGGAAACCGATCCGGACAAGGTGGCCGAACAACTGGTGTCGGTGAGCAATGTCCTGCTGGTCAGCCACAACCCGCTGGTGGGTCACTTGCTGAGCTACCTGCAACATGGCGCCGGGTATCCGCCGGAGAAGGTCGGCACTGCCGGACTGGCTGAAATCAGCGGCGATGAGTTGCTGATCGGGTCGATGAAGCTCGCAGGAATCAAGCATCCGTAATGGCGTTGCTTTGCTTTATAGGCGCAGGGCTTCGACCCAGCATGAAAAATTTTGTATGAAATAGCTAACCAAGCACTTGCTTGGTTAGCTACGCTTGCTCCAGAACAAAAATAAGGAGCGAGTCGCATGTCTGCTGCTTTTCGTTTGCCCCTGGATGTCTTCTACGAGCGTGAGGCCCGTCATCCCCGACAGCGCTTTCTGGTTCAACCCATCGGCGGCGGACAGGTCGAGACACTGACGTGGGCCGACGTCGGCCATCAGGCCCGCTGCGCCGCCCATTGGTTGCGTGCGCGGGAACTGCCCCAGGGCAGTCACATCGCGCTTATTTCGAAAAACTGCGCCCACTGGATTATTGCCGACCTGGCAATCTGGATGGCCGGCCACGTTTCCGTGCCGCTGTACCCCAACCTCACCGCCGAGTCCGTGGCCCAGGTGCTCGATCATTCGGAAGCGGCACTGGCCTTTATCGGCAAACTGGACGACTGGCCGGGCATGTCCCGCGGAGTCCGCGAAGATTTGCCGACGATCAGCCTGCCGTTGCATCCACCGGGCATCTTCGATTTCAGCTGGGCCGATCTGCAGCGCAGTTCGCCGATCCAGGACGACCCCAAACCCGCCGCCGATCAACTCGCGACCATCATTTACACCTCCGGCACCACCGGCATGCCCAAAGGCGTGATGCACAGTTTCGCCAACCTGGGATTTGCCACCACCCGGGGCACCCAATTATTCGGCCTCAATGAGTCGGACCGCTTGTTGTCCTACCTGCCGTTGTGTCATGTCGCTGAACGGATGTTCGTCGAACTGGCATCGATTTACACCGGTCAGACAGTGTTCTTCGCTGAAAGCCTCGACACCTTTCTCGACGACCTGCGTCGCGCACGGCCGACCGCGTTGTTCGGCGTGCCGCGAATCTGGACCAAATTCCAGATGGGCGTCTACAGCAAGATTCCGGCAAAACGCCTGGATTTTCTGCTCGGCCTGCCGATCGTCGGCAAACGAGTCGGGCACAAGGTCCTCGCCGGCCTGGGGCTGGATGCCTTGCGCGTGGCCCTCTCCGGCGCGGCGCCAGTGCCTCAGGCCTTGCTGTCGTGGTACCGCAAGCTCGGGCTGGATGTGCTCGAGGTCTATGGCATGACCGAGAGCTGCGGTTACTCGCACATTGGCCTGCCGGGTCAGAACAAACCGGGCTGGATCGGCAAGCCCTGTCCGGAGGTCGAGGTGCGCATCGACGATTCGGGCGAGGTCCTGGTCCGTAGCGGCGCGACCATGCTCGGCTATTTCAAGGAGCCGCAGAAAACCGCCGACACCATCACCGAGGATGGCTTCCTGCGCACCGGCGACAAGGGCGAGCAAGACGCCGAAGGCAACCTGCGCCTGACCGGGCGCCTGAAGGAAATTTTCAAGACCAGCAAAGGCAAATACGTGGCCCCGGCCCCCATCGAAAATCGTCTGGCGGTGCATTCGCGCATTGAGCAGGTGTGTGTAGTCGGCGATGGACTGATTGCGCCACTGGGGTTGTGCGTACTGTCGGCGGTCGGGCAGCAGGATGCGGGCGGCGCGGCGCGCGCCGGCCTGCACTCAAGCCTGGAACAGCTTTTGGATGAGGTCAATGGCGCCCTCGACAAGCACGAACGCTTGCGGCGTCTGGTGGTGGTCAAGGATAGCTGGGCGGTGGAAAACGGCTTCCTCACGCCAACCTTGAAAATCAAGCGCAACGTGATCGAAGCAGCTTATGGCGCCCGTTTCGAGGAATGGAGCGAGCGCAGCGAGGCAGTGCTGTGGCAGGATTGAGTCACGAACAAAACCAACAAAGGAAGTCAGCGATGAGTTTGTGGCGCACCACTCCCAACATCGAGCAATTGAACGCCATCCAGAAAAACACCATTGGCGAGGTGCTGGATATCCGCTTCGAAGCCTTTGATGACGATTCCCTGACGGCGAGCATGGTCATCGATCATCGCACCCATCAGCCTTACGGTCTTTTGCACGGTGGCGCTTCGGTGGTGCTGGCCGAGACGGTCGGCTCCATGGCCAGTTACCTGTGTATCGATGCCAGCAAGTTTTACTGCGTGGGCCTGGAAATCAATGCCAACCATCTGCGTGGCCTGCGCAGCGGGCGGGTGACAGCGGTGGCCAAGGCGATTCACATCGGCCGTACGACCCATGTCTGGGACATTCGGCTGACCAGCGATGAGGGCAAGGCCAGTTGTGTGTCGCGGTTGACCATGGCTGTGGTGCCGCTGGGGCAAAATCCGCCGGCGCGTTGATCCATGTGTTGTGGCGAGGGAGCGTGCTCCCGTCGGGTCGCGAAGCGGCCCCAACCACATTCACCCGGGACATCTGCCCATGACCGCTACTATGCAGCCGAACGCGAGCAAGCCAGGGCTTCATGGGTTTGACCGGACTGTCATCATTCCTGTCAGTTACGGTCATTGCTGCATGGCGCGGACTTACGGACAATCGAGCTCTGTTTTCGTTGATGGATCGTCGGTATGTCGCAGCAGATATTTTTCGCCCACGCCAACGGGTTTCCTTCGGGAACTTATGGCAAGTTGTTCGCGGCGCTGGCGCCCGAGTATCAGGTGACGCATCTGGAGCAGCACGCCCATGACCCGCGTTTCCCGGCGGATGACAATTGGTACAACCTGGTGGACGAATTGATCCATCATCTGGAGCAGCAGCCCGAACCGGTGTGGGGCGTCGGCCACTCCTTTGGCGGCGTACTGCATCAGCACGCGGCGTTGCGCTGCCCTCATCTCTATCGTGGCGTGGTGATGCTCGATTCGCCGGTGCTGACCCGTACCGACCAGTGGGTTATCCGGGCCGCCAAGCGCTTCGGTTTCATCGATCGCCTGACCCCGGCCGGTCGCACCCTGGGACGGCGTGAAGAGTTCGCCGATCTGGAAAGCGCCCGGCGCTATTTCGCCGGCAAGACCCTTTTTCGCGGCTTCGATCCGGACTGCTTCGACGCCTATCTGCAACATGGTTTGCACAGGGTGGGCGACAAGCTGCGCCTGCGCTTCGACCCGGCCACGGAAATCAGTATCTACCGTGGCGTTCCCCACACCAGCCCCGGCCGAACACGGCAATTGAAAGTGCCGCTGGCGGTGGTTCGCGGGCGCAGCAGTCGGGTTGTGATGCGTCATCACGCCAGTTCGGTCGGGCGCATGCCATTGGGCGAATCCTTGACCGTGCCCGGTGGCCACATGTTTCCTCTGGAACGTCCGCAAGACACCGCGATGCTGCTGAAAAACCTGTTCAGCCGCTGGGACCGTCGCCGCCAACAGGATTGCGCATGAGCCATGTCGTCGAAGAAGTCCGCCTGACCCTGCCGCACATCGAGCTGGCGGCGCACCTGTTCGGTCCCGAGGACGGCTTGCCGGTAATCGCCCTGCACGGTTGGCTGGACAACGCCAACAGCTTCGCGCGCCTGGCGCCCAGGCTCAAAGGTTTGCGCATCATCGCGCTGGACATGGCCGGGCACGGTCATTCCGGGCATCGACCGGCGGGGGCCGGTTATGCGATGTGGGACTACGCCCACGATGTGCTGCAAGTCGCCGAACAGCTTGGACTTAACCGGTTTGCGCTGTTGGGGCATTCGATGGGCGCGATCGCTTCCTTGATCATCGCCGGAGCGCTGCCGGAGCGCGTGACTCATCTGGCGTTGATCGACGGTGTCATTCCCCCTACAGACAAAGGCGAAAATGCCGCCGAGCGCATGGGCATGGCCCTGCAAGCGCAACTGGATCTGCGAGACAAACGCAAACCGGTTTACGCCACCCTCGATCGGGCCATCGAGGCGCGAATGAAGGGACTGGTAGCGGTCAGCCGCGAAGCCGCCGAACTGCTGGCGCAACGAGGGCTCATGCCCGTGCCGGGAGGTTACACCTGGCGCACGGACAACCGCCTCACGCTGCCATCGCCGCTTCGTCTCACTACCGAGCAGGCCATGGCCTTCGTTCAGCGGGTCAGTTGTCCCGCCAAGCTGGTGGTTGCCGCCGATGGCATGCTCGCCAAACATCCTGAGCTGCTGGAACGTCTACCCTTTAGCCGTGAACAGCTGCCAGGCGGCCACCATTTGCACCTGAATGACGAGTCCGGTGCCGATCTTGTCGCAGACTGTTTCAATCGGTTCTTCGCCGTTCCTTGACTTGCACCGGGCAACTGTCGAGGCTGGGCGGGTTGAAATGGGAGACAACCATGATAGATCTCTACACCGCTGCGACCCCGAATGGCCACAAGGTCTCTATCGTGCTCGAGGAACCCGACCTGCCCCGCACAGTGCAAGCGTCGAGTTTCAGCAAGGACAAGAAGGAACATAAGTCTGCACACTTTCTCAAGATCAATCCCCATGACGCCAGTGTCGTCAAGGGCGCCCAGGCCATGCTGATCCGATGAGCCTATCGATGCGTTCCCTCAACCTGCTGGCGCTTTGCTGTTTCAGTCCTCTGTTGTTTGCCGCCGATGTTCCAGGCAGTCAGGACCTGCCGATTCTGCCGCGCATGACCGATGCGCAGATCGTCGACTATCGCCCCGCAGCCGAACTCGAGCGGGTCTATCCGCTGGGTTCGATACGCAAGATCAGCGGTCAGTTGCGTTTTGACGGTCAGGTCAGCGCCCGTGGTAACGCCACGTCGGTGACCTACGAGTTGCCACCGGAACACTCGGCGACACAAGCCTTTACCGACGCCCGCGAAGCCTTGCAGAAGCAGGGCGCCCAGTTGCTGTTCTGGTGCCAGGCCCGTGATTGCGGCGAGAGCAGCCTGTGGGCCAACGAAGTGTTCGGCAACGCCAAACTCTATGGCTCCGATAACGAACAGGCGTATTTGCTGCTGCGACTGGCGGCTCCGAAGGACAATACCCTGGTGGCGCTGTACAGCATCACGCGGGGCAATCGCAAAGCCTATCTGCACGTCGAGCAGTTTGACGCCGCGGGGCCGTTGGGCGATTTGCTGCCGACATCCGCCACCTTGCTGCGCGAACTCAAGAGCACCGGCGAACTTGATTTCCCCAAACTGACAGACGCGCCTGACGAGACCTGGCTGCGCTTGATCTCTCGTGGCCTGAATCTGGACACCACCCTGCGGATCAGTCTTTCCGGGCCGAAAGCCGAAGCATGGCGTCAGGCGCTGATCGAGCAGGGCGTACGCGCGGCACGGATGGAAGCCGGCAGTGTCGAAGGCTCTGGCCTGCACGTCGAACTACTGCGGTAGGCTTGATCGGGTGAGCGTGTTCTGCGCGTTCGCCTATTCTTTTGCAGACTGACTTTTTAGAGATTCAGATGATCAATAACGACCGACTGTTGGTGCAGATCCTGCTCCTGGTGCTGTTTGGCGCAAGTTTCTGGGTAATGGCGCCGTTCTGGTCGGCGTTGTTCTGGGGCGCGGTGCTGGCATTTGCCAGTTGGCCACTGATGCGTTTGCTGACTCGCTGGCTCAACGGCCGCGAGTCCCTGGCAGCAGCCATATTGACCGTCGGCTGGATGTTGCTGGTGGCGGTGCCGTTGGTGTGGCTGGGGTTCAACCTGGCGGACCACGTGCGTGATGCCGTGGCATTCATCAAGGACGTGCAGGTCGATGGCTTGCCTGAAGCCCCCGCCTGGCTCGGCAGCGTGCCCTTGGTGGGCACGCGACTGGTCGGAGTCTGGAACAGTATCGATCAGCAGGGCGCGGCGATGATGGTGTCGCTCAAGCCTTATTTCGGGCAGGTCGGAAACTGGCTGTTGGCGCGTAGCGCGCAGATCGGCAGCGGCATCCTCGAGCTGACCTTGAGCATTGTCTTCGTGTTCTTTTTCTATCGGGATGGGCCACGATTGGCGGCGTTTGTCCATGGCTTGCTGGAGCGCCTGATCGGCAAGCGGGCGGGGTATTACATCGAACTGGTGGCGGGTACGGTGCAGCGGGTAGTGAACGGGGTGATCGGGACGGCAGCGGCCCAGGCGGTTCTGGCGCTGATCGGGTTCCTGATTGCCGGCGTACCCGGGGCTCTGGTGCTCGGTATCGTGACCTTCCTGCTCAGCCTGATTCCCATGGGCCCGCCGCTGGTGTGGATTCCGGCCACGGCCTGGCTGGCCTGGAAAGGCGAGTACGGGATGGCGGTGTTCCTGGGCATCTGGGGCACATTCATCATCAGCGGCGTGGACAACGTGCTCAAGCCGTACCTGATCAGCCGAGGCGGCAATCTGCCGTTGGTGATTGTATTGCTGGGGGTGTTTGGCGGGCTGATAGCCTTCGGCTTCATCGGCCTGTTCATTGGCCCTACGTTGCTCGCGGTGGCGTACAGCTTGCTGACCGACTGGAGCAAAAGCCACTCTCGGGTCGAGGATCGTCGCTGATTTGAAAGGGATGGCGGGGGTGGAGAACACAGACTCGCGTTGGTCCATCGCACGGATGATGGGGGACCGACAAACCAACGCCAGGCTGTAAAGGCGGCTCGGGCTTCCTTGCCCGGGTCGTAAGGCGGGGAATCAGAACTTGGCTTCGGCATCCAGTTGCAGGGTGTTGATGTCCGAATCTTTCTTGTTGATGCTGGCGTTGGTGTAGTCGGAGTTCGCCATGTAGTAAGTAGCGCCGACGTTGAAGTTCTTGTCCAACTCGTAGCTCACTTTCAACTTGCTGCCACGCGAACCGGTGTAGCCGTTGGCGAAGTCAGAGTCGGTGAAGGCACCAACCACAGCGTTACGCTGTACGTCGCGGTAGTTGTAGTCGATAGCGAAGCCGTAGACCTTGGTCTTGACGCCGGCCAACCAGCCAGTGTCCTGGCTGTTGCTGGCTTCGGTGTTGTTCACGTATTGACCGTAAACCGACAGCGGCACTGGCAGACCGCTGACGTCCAACTGACCAAAGCCTTCGTACAGTTTGAATTCTTCACGCGGGCTGTTGCCGTTGACGGCCAACGCGCACGGCGAAGTGACGGAGCCAGTGCCAGGGCAGGCGCTGCTATCAGCGTTGTCGTAGGCGTAGATACTGCCGCCCAAGGTCATTTTCAGGTTATCGGTCAAAGCGAAGCGACCGCCCAACTGACCGGCGTACAGACGCAGGTCGTGTTTGAACTGCACGCCCTCGCCGTCGACGTTGTCCTTGAGGGTGTAGTGACCGGCGCTGCCGAACAACTCGGTGCTGCCGCTCAGCGGGTATTTGTAAGACAGCGACAGACCTTCCGGGCTGATGTCGTTATCCCAGATGATGTCGCCCATGCTTACCCATTGCTGTGGCATCTTGCCGCCGACCAGGTGCAGGTTCTTGATCGCATCCGGGTGGTAGTCGACGTAACCCTGGTCCAGCCAGATCTGCTTCTTGTCGAAGTAGTTGTCCAGACTCTGGTTGGTGGAACGTGCGTCATCGTTGCTGCCGGTGGCAATACGAATACCGGTGTCGACTTGCGGGTTGATTTCGCTGTAGGCACCCAGGCGGGCACGAATGCGTTGACGGTTCTGGTCCTTGTTGTTCGATACGCCGTCGTTTTGAACGGTTTCCTGACGGAAGCGCACGTCACCCTTGAACTGAGTCTTGGCAGCCCAGGCCATTTTCTGATCGAAGGTGCTCAGTTCGTTGGTTTTCTTGGCGGTAGCCGCGATTTGTTCGTTGGTTTCCTGTTGAGCCTGGCGGGCGATCTGCTGTTCCTTCTGATCCCTGGCCAACTCTGCTTGCAGTTCGTTGTACTGCGTGTTGGTAATCGAACCGTTAGCCTTGAGCATGTCGAGCAGTTTGGCGTCGACTGCGGCGCTGGCTGGAACACTCATGGCCAGCAGCAAGCCACCACACAGGGCCGCCGCAGTTTTCGTGGAAGCAACACGCATATCAATCTCCGAAGATGAGAGTGGATGGCTGAACCATCCAGGGCACAACCGACCATTGATGGACGGAAAACAGGGCCGGGCTATTCCCCGGCGTTCTAAAAACAGGCGCCAGTATCGCGATGGTTTATGACAGTGAGGTGGCAATGCGATGGCAAGTCGATGACGATACAAAACCGTCCTGAACTATTGAGATAGAGCGCTGTCGTCGATTTGATCGTGTGCAAAGGATGGCGATCGGCGATACTCGGCAGGCCTTTTACGCCATGAACGAGTGAGGATGGTGATGCCGTTGCAACGCCTGCAAAGTCTGTCCGAAATCGCTGCGCAAACGTGGGACGCCCTGGTGCCCGAGACGCAGCCGTTTTTGCGCCATGCATTCTTGAGCGCACTGGAGGACAGTGGCAGCGTCGGCCCCCATTCCGGCTGGCAACCCGAACATTTGCTGCACGTCGAAGGTGATCAATTGATCGCCGCCTTGCCGAGCTACCGCAAATGGCATTCCTATGGTGAGTATGTGTTCGATCACGCCTGGGCCGATGCCTGTGAACGCGCCGGTATCGATTACTACCCCAAGCTGTTGACCGCTGTGCCGTTCAGTCCAGTCAGTGGTCCGCGCTTGCTGGCGGCCAGGGTGGAGGATGGCTTCGAACTGCTCAAAAGCCTGCCGGGTTATCTGGAGATCGAACAGCTTTCCAGCGCTCATATCAATTTCACCGATCCGTTCACCGACGCGGCACTGGCCGAACAGCCAGGCTGGTTGCAGCGCATCGGCTGTCAGTACCACTGGCAGAACCGCGGTTATCGGGATTTCCAGGACTTCCTCGAAGCCCTCAGCTCACGTAAACGCAAACAAATGCGCAAGGAGCGCGAGCAAGTGGCAGGGCAGGGCTTTGATTTCGAATGGCTTGAAGGACGGCAACTGACAGAAGCGCAGTGGGATTTTGTCTACGCTTGCTACGCCAATACTTACGCGGTGCGCAGGCAAAGGCCTTATCTGACGCGGGAGTTTTTCAGTCTGCTGGCCGAGCGCATGCCGCAATCGATTCGCGTGGTGTTTGCCAGGCAAGGCTCTCGGCCGGTCGCCATGGCGTTCAGCCTGGTGGGGGGTGATAGTTTCTATGGTCGTTACTGGGGGTGCCTGGCCGAATTCGATCGGCTGCATTTCGAGACCTGTTTTTATCAGGGCATGGATTATGCGATTGCCAACGGTTTTCAACGCTTCGACGCGGGTGCCCAGGGCGAGCACAAGTTGATTCGTGGGTTCGAACCGGTGATCACCCACTCCTGGCATTATCTGCGCCATCCGGGGTTGAAAGCAGCAGTCAAAGACTTCCTGCAGCAGGAGAGGCTGGGTGTGCTGGCGTATGCCGAGGAAGCGCGGACGGCTTTGCCTTATCGGCAGGCCTGATGTTCACCACAAAACGGTGGACACAAGCTCCCACCGTTTTGTAGTGCCGCCGAGAGTCAATCGATTCCGACGAACCCACCGGTCTGATGCTGCCACAGCCGCGCATACAAACCGCCCAGGGCAAGCAGTTCAGCATGGCTGCCGGTTTCGGCAATCTTGCCATTCTCCAGTACCACCAACCGGTCCATGCGGGCGATGGTCGAGAGCCGGTGGGCGATGGCGATCACGGTTTTACCCTGCATCAGGGTTTCCAGGCTTTCCTGGATCGCGGCTTCGACCTCCGAATCCAGGGCTGAAGTGGCCTCGTCCATGATCAGGATCGGCGCGTCCTTGAGCAGCACGCGGGCGATGGCGATACGCTGGCGCTGACCGCCCGAGAGTTTGACCCCGCGTTCACCGACATGGGCATCGAAACCGGTGCGGCCTTCGGCGTCCGAGAGCGTGGGAATGAAACCGTCGGCGCGCGCCTTGTGCACCGCCTCCCAGAGTTCGGCGTCGGTCGCGTCGGGTTTGCCGTAAAGCAGATTGTCGCGGATCGAGCGATGCAGCAGGGACGTGTCCTGGGTGATCATGCCGATGCGCTCGCGCAGGCTTTCCTGGCTGACCTCGGCGATGTTCTGCCCATCGATCAGAATCCTTCCGCCTTCCACGTCGTAGAGGCGCAGCAGCAAGTTGACCAAGGTCGACTTCCCCGCACCGGACGGCCCGATCAGGCCGATTTTTTCGCCGGGCTTGATGTTCAGGTTGAGACCGCCAATGATCCCGCTCCGTTTGCCGTAGTGAAAGTCCACGTTCTCGAAACGCACTTCGCCACGGGCCACGGTCAAGGGTTTGGCCTGGTCGCGGTCGGTCACCGAGACGGGTTGCGAAATACTCTGCAAACCGTCCTGAACCATGCCGATGTTTTCGAAGATCCCGGTGACCACCCACATGATCCAGCCGGACATGTTGACGATGCGGATCACCAGGCCGGTGGCCAGGGCAATGGCGCCCACGGTGATCAGCGATTGCGTCCACAGCCACAGCGCCAGGCCAGTGGTGCCGACGATCAGCAAGCCGTTCATGCTGGTGATGACCACGTCCATGCTGGTCACCACGCGGCCGGCCAGTTGGGCTTTTTCAGTCTGTTCCTTGATTGCCTCGCGGGCGTATTGCTGCTCGAAATGGGTATGGGCGAACAGCTTCAGCGTGGTGATGTTGGTGTAGCCATCGACAATGCGCCCCATGAGTTTGGAGCGCGCATCGGAGGACACGACCGAACGCTCCTTGACCCGTGGCACGAAGTAATAGAGGGCGCTGATGAAGGCAACGATCCAGGTCAGCAGCGGGATCATCAGGCGCCAGTCGGCCTCGGCGAACAGCACCAGGGAACTGATGGCGTAGATCAGCACGTGCCACAACGCATCCACCGCCTGCACGGCTGAATCGCGCAGGGAGTTGCCGGTCTGCATGATGCGTTGGGCGATGCGCCCGGCGAAGTCGTTCTGGAAGAAATTAAGGCTCTGTTTGAGCACATAACTGTGGTTTTGCCAGCGGATCAGGCTGGTCATGCTGGGGCTCAGGGTCTGGTGCACCAGCAAGTCATGCAGGCCGACGAACACCGGGCGCAGGACCAGCGCCACCACGACCATCCAGGTCAGTTCAAGGCTGTGTTCCTTGAAGAAATTGACGTTTGGCGTGCCTTGGGCCAGGTCGATGATGCGGCTCAGGTAGCTGAACAGCGCGACTTCGATCAGCGCGCCAACCAGGCCGACGATCAACAGGGCCGCGAAGCTCGGCCAGACCTGCTTGAGGTAATAGGTATAAAACGGCAGTACCCGATCTGGCGGAGCGGGCGTCGGGGCGTCGCGGAAGACGTCGATCAGTTTTTCAAAACGGCGATAAAGCATGGGTTTTTCACCCGCGAACGGGCTCTCCTTTAAACGGTTTGAGCGTTGCCGGCATGACCGGCAACGGCTCGGACATCCTTGTCCAGCTTAGTCTCAGTCGATGCGCTTGGCCGACTTGATGAACACCGGATCGGCCGGCACGTCTTTCATGCCGCTTTTGGTTGTTGTTTGCGAGTTGACGATGATGTCCACCACGTCCATGCCTTTGACCACTTTGCCGAACACGGCGTAGCCGTCACCGCTGTCGAGGAAATCGTTGTCCTTGACGTTGATGAAGAACTGGCTGGTGGCCGAATCCGGCACCGAGGTGCGGGCCATGGACAGGGTGCCACGAACATTATGCAGGCCGTTCTTCGATTCGTTCTTGATCGGCGCCTTGGTTTCTTTCTGCTGCATTTGCGAAGTGAAACCGCCGCCCTGGACCATGAAGCCCGGAATCACGCGGTGGAAGATCGTGTTGTTGTAAAAGCCGCTGTCCACGTAATCAAGGAAGTTCTTGGTACTGATCGGGGCTTTGACCGGGTCCAGTTCGATTTCGATCTGGCCGTTGGTGGTTTCCAGCAGAACATGTGGCGCCTTGGTTGGCGTTGCCGCCATCAGGTTGGCGGCAAACAGAACGGAGCCAGCGACAAGGGCGATTTTTTTCAGCATGGGTCAGTGATCCTGAGGGTGGTGGTATCGACGGCGGCAAGAAACTCGAGCAGCGTCTGGTTGAAGTGTTCGGGCTGGTCCAGCGGGGTGGCGTGACGCGAATCGGCAATCACCACCAGCCGCGCATCGGGCAGCAGTTTTACGTAGTTTTCCTTCAGCGAGACCGGCGTGTAGTCATGGTCGGCGCTGACGATGAGGGTTGGACAGGATACCTTCGACAGTCGTTCCTGAACGCCCCATCCCACAATGGCATCGAAGCTGGCGAGATAAGCATGTTTGTCGTTTTTTGCCCAGCGTTCGGCCATTTTTTGTCGCAGATCCGCCTGCTCGGGCTTGGGGAACAATTTTCCGCCCAGGGCTTTGCCGATGGTGCCGAGGCTGAGGACGCGCATCAGGCTCCAGCGCTTGAACCATTGCCAGTAATCATCGCGGCTGCGCAGTTTGACCTCGGGCGCGCTGTTGACGATGCACAGGCTCTTGAGCAATTGCGGCTGATCCACGCCCAGTTGAAAGCCGATCATGCCACCCATCGAAAGCCCCACATAGTGAGTCGGGCCGAGATTCAGATGCTCGATCAACGCGATCAGGTCGGCGCTGAACCCGGCGATGCTGTAGCGCTCGCGGGGTTTGTCCGAGCGACCATGGCCGCGCACGTCCGGGACGATCACCCGGTAACGGGCCGCCAGCGCGGGGATCTGTTTTTCCCAGTCCAGGGTGCTCGAACCCAGGCCGTGGACCAGCAGCAACGGCGTACCGTGGCCATATTCCTCATAGTGCAGGTTGCAACCATCGTGTTCGAAATAGGCCATGCGTGCTCTCCGTGTCAGGCTTGTTCAGGGGCGGCGAACGGTGCGTCCAGTGGTGCGGTATCGAAGGTGCGCAGCAGTTCGATGAGAATCTGCGTGGCGGGTCCGAGTGGTTTGTCCTTGTTCGAATACAGGTAAAAATTCGGATTACGGCTGCCACCCTGATCCAAAGGTAGCAGCTTGAGCGTGCCTTCCTTGAGTTCCCGTTCGATCATGTGCCTTGGCAACCAGGCGAAACCCAGGCCACTGCTGACAAACGTCGCGGCGGTGGCCAGGCTGCCGACGGTCCAGCGCTGTTCGGCACCGAGCCAGCCGACGTCCCGGGGCTGTTGCCGACCGGAGTCGCGGATCACCACTTGCATATGGCTTTCCAGATCCTGGAAATTCAGTTCGCGATTCAGGCGATGCAACGGGTGTTCGGGGTGGGCGACCGCGACGAATTCGACGTCGCTCAATTCCGTCCCCAAATAACCGGGAATGCTGAACCCGGTAATGGCCAGGTCGGCCACGCCTTCGAGCAACACCTCTTCGACCCCCGACAACACTTCCTCGCGCAAGCGGACCCGGCAGCCACGGCTTTGCGGCATGAACGCGGTCAAGGCGCGGACCAGGCGGGCGCTCGGGTACGCCGCGTCGACCACCAGCCGCACCTCGGCTTCCCAGCCTTGCTCCATGTGGTGGGCCAGGTCTTCCAGCTGGCTGGCTTGTTTCACCAGTTGCCGGGAGCGGCGCAGCAGCACGCCACCGGCCTCGGTCAACACCGCTTTGCGGCCGTCGATGCGCAGCAGTGGCACGCCGAGCTGGTCCTGCATGCGCGCCACGGTATAGCTGACCGATGACTGCGAGCGGTGCAGCGCCTCGGCGGCCTGGGCGAAACCACCGTGATCGACCACGGCCTGCAACGTTCGCCATTGATCAAGGGTCACGCGGGGCGCTTTCATGATGAGCTCCTCTTGTCCTAAGCTGTCAGCCCTTATTGGAGACTGCTGAATGAAAAAATTCTGTTGTGTGGTGCTGGCGATGCTGCCGCTGACCGCGTTTGCTTATCCGATTGATGTCGAAAAGCAGCTGAACGGCTTGAGCATTGACTACAACGCGTATGACACCGATAGCGATATCGCCACCCTTCAGGTGAACAATTACGGCAGCACCGATGCGATCTGTAAGGTGGTTTTCAACAACGGCCCGGAAGCGCCGCGCACCCGCAATATCGAAGTGGCTGCTGGCAAACACAAAAATGCGACTGCCAAATTCAACCGTTCCATCATCAAGATGCGTATCAAGCTCACCTGCACCCCGAAATGACTGTAGGAGCCAGCTTGCTCGCGACAGTGTCGGGGTAGTCGACAGCCTTTTTCACCCGTCGCTGTCGCGAGCAAGCTGGCGCCTGCAACTCATGATTCGCTTATAAACGAATTTATCGATAGTTTATAGCAGTTATTTGCGCTTTTTCATCGATATGGCAATGTTTAACCTTCACTCCATCGACTTACAGCATTCTCAGATGGAGGTTACATCCCATGTCCCGCGTTCTGATCATCGAAAGCAGCGCACGTCAGCAAGACTCGGTTTCCCGTCAACTGACCCAGACCTTCATCAAACAGTGGCAAGCCGCTCACCCGAAGGACGAAATCACCGTTCGTGACCTGGCCGTCAACCCGGTGCCGCATCTGGACATCAACCTGCTGGGTGGCTGGATGAAGCCTGCCGATCAGCGCAGCGACATCGAACAGGTTTCCCTGGAACGCTCCAATCAATTGACCGACGAACTGCTGGCCGCCGATGTGCTGGTGATGGCCGCACCGATGTACAACTTCGCCATCCCGAGCACCCTCAAGGCCTGGCTTGACCATGTGCTGCGTGCCGGCGTGACATTCAAGTACACCGAAACCGGTCCTCAAGGTCTGCTCACCGGCAAGCGCGCTTATGTGTTGACCGCTCGTGGCGGGATCTACGCTGGCAGCGCCGCGGATCACCAGGAACCCTACCTGCGTCAGGTCATGGGCTTCATCGGCATCCACGACGTCACGTTCATCCACGCCGAAGGCATGAACCTGGGGGGTGACTTCCAGGAAAAAGGCTTGAACCAGGCGAACGCCAGGCTTGCTCAAGTGGCCTGACCCTTTAATCGCCAGATAATCGCTGGATGGTCTAGTGACCTGGCGCTACCCCTTCAAGCCTGTACGCGCATCGAACCTCCCTTTGCACTTGTTGCTCCTGAGTGCTGCCGCCCGATTGAACGCTTTAGCGAGATCGGGCTTTTTTTTGCCCGGAATTTTGTATCGTTTGAGTGTTCGCGATCACCGGCAAAAACCGCTATCTTCGCCGCCATTCGAAACGAGGCGAGTATGGGCTATCTACTTTTTGTCACGCTGATCCAGGCGTTTTCCTTCAGTTTGATCGGCGAATACCTGGCCGGTCATGTCGACAGTTACTTCGCGGTACTGGTGCGGGTGCTCCTGGCGGGGCTGGTGTTTATACCGCTGACGCGCTGGCGCTCGGTAGAGCCTGCTTTCATGCGCGGCATGTTGCTGATTGGTGCGCTGCAGTTTGGCGTGACCTACGTTTGCCTGTATCTGAGTTTCCGTGTGCTGACGGTGCCGGAAGTGCTGCTGTTCACGGTCCTCACGCCACTGCACGTGACCCTGATCGAAGATGCGCTGAACCGGCGGTTCAATCCATGGGCATTGGTGGCGGCACTGGTGGCGGTGGCCGGGGCTGCGGTGATTCGCTATGACCGGATCAGCCCGGACTTCTTCATGGGGTTCCTGCTGCTGCAACTGGCCAACTTCACCTACGCCGCCGGGCAGGTGCTCTACAAACACCTGGTGGCTCGTCACCCAAGCGATCTGCCGCATTACCGGCGCTTCGGTTATTTCTACCTTGGCGCACTGGCGGTGGCGTTACCGGCATTCCTGCTGTTCGGCAAACAGGACTTCTGGCCGCAAGCGCCGCTGCAATGGGGCGTGCTGGTGTTCCTCGGCCTGGTTTCGACCGCGCTGGGTCTGTACTGGTGGAACAAGGGCGCCTGCCTGGTGAATGGCGGGACGCTGGCGGTGATGAACAACCTGCATGTGCCCGTGGGACTGCTGCTCAATCTGCTGATCTGGAATCAGCATGAGGAACTGGGGCGGTTGCTGCTGGGTGGCAGCGTGATTCTGATGGCGGTGTGGATCAGTCGGTTGGGTATGCGCAAATCTTTGACCGTCCACTAAACCTTGTGGGAGCGAGCTCGCTCCCACAGTTTTTTGTGGTGTCACATCACGTGTTTTTCCGCCTCGGGAATGTGGCTCGTGCCCAACACGGCCGGCAGCAGCCCGGCGCGTAAATCCGTCCCGCTCGGTTGCTGATACAGATTCAGTCCGAACTCCGGTAGCACCGCCAGCAGATAGTCGAAAATATCCCCCTGAATCCGCTCGTAATCGGCCCAGGCCGTGGTGCGGGTGAAGCAATAGATTTCCAGCGGAATCCCCTGAGCGGTGGTCTGCATCTGGCGCACCATGCAGGTCATGTTCGGCTGGATCTCCGGGTGGCTTTTCAAGTACGCCAGGGCATAGGCCCGAAAGGTCCCGATGTTGGTCATCCGGCGACGGTTGGCCGACATCGCCGCGACATTGCCCTGGGCTTCGTTCCAGGCCTTGAGCTCGGCCTTCTTGCGGCTCATGTAGTCGGTCAGTAGATGCACCTGGGACAGTTTCAATTCTTCGTCATCGCGGATGAAACGCACACCACTGGCATCGATAAACAGGCTGCGCTTGATCCGTCGGCCACCTGACTGCTGCATGCCGCGCCAGTTCTTGAACGACTCGGACATCAGGCGCCAGGTCGGGATCGACACGATGGTTTTGTCAAAATTCTGCACCTTGACTGTATGCAGCGTGATATCCACCACATCGCCATCGGCGCCTACCTGCGGCATCTCGATCCAGTCGCCGACGCGCAGCATGTCGTTGCTGGTCAACTGCACACTGGCGACGAAAGACAGCAAGGTGTCCTTGTAGACCAACAGGATCACCGCCGACATCGCACCCAGACCCGACAGCAGTAACAGCGGCGAACGATCGATCAGCGTGGCGACGATGATGATCGCGCCAAACACGTACAAGACCATTTTCGTCAGTTGCACGTAGCCTTTGATCGAGCGGGTGCGGGCGTGTTCGGTGCGGGCGTAGATGTCCAGCAGGGCATTGAGCAACGCTGCAATGGCCAGCAGCAGGAACAGGATGGTGAAGGCCAGTGCGACGTTGCCGAGGAAAACCATCGCCGTTTTGCTCAGAACCGGCACCAGGTGCAGGCCGAACTGGATCACCAGCGACGGGGTGATTTGCGCCAGGCGTTGAAACACTTTGTTGTGGCGAAAGTCGTTGATCCAGTGCAAGGCAGGCTGGCGACCGAGCATCTTGGCGGCGTGCAAAACCAGATAGCGCGCCACCCGTCCTAAGACCAGCGCAATCGCCAACAGCAGCAACAGCGAAAGGCTGGAGTGGACGAGCGGGTGCTGGTCGAGTGCCCCCCAAAGGTCTTGGACTATCAGCCAGAGTTGTTCGAGATCCATAAACTAATACGATTCCTTTGTAGGATAAGGCGGATCGATTAGACCATGGAACCTGGTGGTTGCGAACCTGCACAAATTGTTCGATTGGCAAACGTGTGCTCGCTCGCTCCGACATGCCGCTCGTCAACCCTATCAGTTCTGATAGTAGACCTCGTTGAAGTAAGAACTTTAAATAAATGGGCAGTTTTAGGCTGTTCAATGAGTGCTAACCAGTACGGGTGTTTGTATGAATCACACAAAAAGTGGCAAAGAAGAATTTAACGAAAAATTTGTCCTTGACAGGCAGAATCCTCATCATGATTTCGGTAATGGCTTGACTGTTACGCTTATTGGACAATGGGAGGGTAGGGCAGCAGGTGCGGCGCAAACGGGTGTTGGTGATCCAGATTGGGGCAATATGTGTTTTTATATGAATTACTGCTCAGTCCGTTTTTCGTTTAAAAATCCTGTTTCAAAAGTCGGGTTCTCTGTCATTGGACTATCTCAACAGAATGAGCGTTCGTACTACCGAGTCAAAGAGGTTGGCGTGCTTGAGGGCGGAAAAAACGCCATGCCTGCAAACGGTGGTACGAATAAACCGGCAAAAAAGGTTTTGTTCGAAAGTGCTCTCGGTATTGAGAGCTTTGTAATTGACCAATTCAATAATGATTCCAATGTGTTGTTTTTGGATAATTTGATTTGGGAGTGAGTTGGGCGGTTTCTGATGCGTTGGAATTAAGTTGATGTGAATGGCGTGAAGCATCGGAAGTGGTTTTTTGTGTTAACGATTATGTTTAAGGCTGGTGGGGACGCTGTTCCTCCAGTCTTTTTTTGTTTTCGCGTGCATGCAGATACGATACTTCTCTATCAAAAAATGCCACTTTCAATGGGGAAGCTTTGGTTTCCCCGCTGCCATTATCGTTGTTAAGTTCTGTCGAATTTTGCCATCAATACACGCTGGTGAAAGCGCTATCGGTGGGCGCAGATCGGTGAAAATTCCGGTCTTGCGGCAACATTTACACAAAGAAACTCGGCCTGAGCGCTCGAAACCGTTACCCTATGCAGCTGTTTTTTTGCATTTCTTCGAGGTAGCACCCGTGTTTTCCCAATTCGCCCTGCACGAACGCCTGCTCAAAGCCGTGGCCGAGCTGAAATTTGTCGAGCCAACGCCTGTGCAAGCAGCGGCCATTCCGCTGGCGCTCCAAGGGCGTGACCTGCGGGTGACAGCGCAAACCGGTAGCGGCAAGACCGCTGCATTCGTCTTGCCGATCCTCAACCGCCTGATCGGTCCGGCCAAGATTCGCGTCAGCATCAAGACCCTGATCCTGCTGCCGACCCGCGAGCTGGCCCAGCAGACCCTGAAAGAAGTCGAACGCTTCTCGCAGTTCACCTTCATCAAGTCCGGCCTGATCACTGGTGGTGAAGACTTCAAGGTCCAGGCCGCCATGCTGCGCAAGGTGCCGGACATCCTGATCGGTACGCCGGGCCGGATGATCGAGCAACTGAACGCCGGCAACCTCGACCTGAAAGAAGTCGAAGTGCTGGTGCTCGACGAAGCCGACCGCATGCTCGACATGGGCTTTGCCGACGACGTCCAGCGCCTGGTGGACGAGTGCACCAACCGTCAGCAAACCATGCTGTTCTCCGCCACTACTGGCGGTTCGGGCCTGCGCGAGATGGTCGCCAAGGTGCTGAACAACCCTGAGCACTTGCAGCTCAATGCGGTCAGCCAGCTGAACGAGACCACTCGTCAGCAAATCATCACTGCCGACCACAACCAGCACAAAGAACAGATCGTCAATTGGCTGCTGGCCAACGAGACCTACCAGAAGGCCATCGTGTTCACCAACACCCGGGCCATGGCCGACCGTATCTACGGGCGCCTGGTGGCTCAGGAATACAAAGCGTTCGTGCTGCACGGCGAGAAAGACCAGAAGGATCGCAAACTGGCGATCGACCGTCTGAAGCAGGGCGGGGTGAAAATCCTCGTGGCGACCGACGTCGCCGCTCGTGGCCTGGACGTGGACGGCCTGGACCTGGTGATCAACTTCGACATGCCACGCAGCGGTGACGAATACGTGCACCGCATCGGTCGTACCGGTCGCGCCGGCAACGATGGCCTGGCCATCTCGCTGATCTGCCACGGCGACTGGAACCTGATGTCGAGCATCGAGCGCTACCTCAAGCAGAGCTTCGAGCGCCGCACCATCAAGGAAGTCAAAGGCACCTACGGCGGACCGAAGAAGGTCAAGGCTTCGGGCAAGGCTGTTGGCGTGAAGAAGAAAAAGACCGACGCCAAGGGCGACAAGAAAAAAGCCGCCGCCAAGACCCCGACCAAGCGCAAGAGCGCCAACCGGCCGAAGAGCGATTCCCTGGTCAGCAAGGATGGCATGGCCCCGCTCAAGCGTCGCAAGCCGGAAGCGCCGGCTGCTGAATAAAGCGCCGTAGCGAGCCCATAAAAAACCGGACCCAGGTCCGGTTTTTTTATGCCCGGCAACAGTCCTGCGAAGTCGACGCTAACGCATCGCACTGGCGCGGTCGCCTGCCGTTCAACCCTCGGTCTTTTTCTCCGCCGATCCCAGTTCCTTCAAGCGCTTGTCGATCAACTGGCACTTGTCCGGTAAATCCTTGGACGCAGTCCCAAGGTCCATCTTCTGCAACTCTGCATTGATCTCCTTGGCCTTGGTCGGGTTCTGCTCAGTGAGCCTGGCCACTTCCTGTGCCAGTTGTTCGCGTTTGGCGGTGGCTTCCTCGGGCGTGCAGGCCCAGGCGGGCAGGGCACAGGTCAGAGCGGCGGCGAGGATGAGCGTGAGCTGTGATTTCATGGTGGCAGGCCTCAGATCCGGTTAAGGCGGGATACCCGGTTGAGCGCTGCCCCATGGCAAAAGTTCAGTGTCAGGCGATGGCCGCGCTTCTGTCGCTGCGGGTTAGTCTCCGTGGCAGCAGCTCGACTTCGACCCATCCTCGTAGCGGTCGTGATGCCGCACCCACTCCATGATTTCCTCTTCATTCCTGCCCTTGGGCGTCAGATCAAGGTAGTTGTAGGCGCCGACCAGCATGTCCAGGCCTCGGGCATAGGTGGAGTAAGTGTGGAAAATCTCTCCGGCTTCATTGCGATAAAAAACACTGAGTCCGGGGAGTTCTTCCTCGGAACCGTCGGTTTTTTCGTAGTTGTACGTAGCCGTTCCGGCGGCGACGTCTTCGGCTCGGGCACTGACGCCAAAGTCATAATTGAAATCGCTGCCGGCCGACGATACCCAGTCGAATTTCCAGCCCATGCGTCGCTTGAATGCCTGGAACTCGGCGAAGGGTGCATGGGAAACCGCCACCAGCGCGATGTCATGGTGGGCCAGGTGCTGGTTGGCGCCGTCGATGTGATCGCTGAGAAATGAGCAACCGGGGCAACCTTCATCCCAGCCTTCGGCGAACATGAAGTGGTAAATGACCAGCTGACTGCGCGCGCCGAACAGGTCAGCCAGTTTCAGTTCGCCGCCTGGCCTCTGGAAGCGGTAGTCCTTGTCGATTTTCACCCAGGGCAGGGCGCGGCGCTCGGCGCTGAGTTTGTCCCGTTCCCTGGTGAAGGCTTTTTCGTGGGCCAGATGGTGTTGGCGGGCGACCAGCCATTCTTCCCGGGACACGACGGGATGATTCTGAATGTTCATGGGTTTTTCTCCTGCGCGATGCTTGGAGGTGACGGACACAGCTTAGTCGTTTGATCCCTGTCCAATTCGACATACCGCCGGTCGGTGCTGTTCGAAACCCCGGCTGAACGGCTGCCGTCCACGCCGGTCACAACCTATGAAGGCCCTCTCACTCACGGGCACCGGAGGTTGAATCAGGATGACGACTTATAACTGGGATTTAATTGAGCGCTTGCTGCACGAGGTGCAAAACGGTGCGAGCAGTTTCACGCCTCGACCCTATGCCGAGCAGTACGCTGCGCAGAAGGCTGCTGAAGGTGAGCAGACCGAAAACCTGGATCACCTGAAAGCGGTGGCCGGCGAATACGAAAAGTTGCTGCTGGCGCGGGGTTACATCGAGCCTCGGCCCGAGGAGCAGGGCGGCAGCGGTTCCAATTACATTTTGACGCCTCGTGGCTCAAGCCTGTTGAGCCTGATCGACAGCAGCATTCCGGGCAATGAGCATCCACGCCAGGTTTTGGATGAACAGGAGGATGCGCTGGCGGAGGAGACGTTTGATGCGCTGGCGGCGAAGGCGCAGATTGCCTGATACAAAAGATCGCAGCCTTTTGTCGGCTCTGCCCAAGGCTGCGATCCGTCTACCCCTGTTTCGCCGCCTTCAAGCATTTCAAATCGCTGAAATCCTTGCGCACACCCTCAATTTTCTTCAGCAAACGCTGACGTTGTTTCAGTGTGCTCTCTGCCATCAAATCCACAAATAGCGAGCGCGCCTGGGCTTCGGTGTTGGCGACGGCCTGGCGGTATTGCGGTGTCCACACACTTTCTCGATCGACCAGAAGCGTCTCGATTTGTTGTGGGAATTGTGGGCTCTGACGTTGCGCCACGGCCTCACTGAACTGTTTCTGCCAGTGCGCGCGGTTGGCGATCCATTGGGTGTTTTGGTCGCCCAGCGCGGTCGACCAGGCCATCACCCGTTGTTCCTGGCTGACGCTCAACGGGCCGAGCCAATCGGTTAGGCGCTTGTCCATGCGCGCACCGCGTTCGGCAATCTGTTGAGCCAGCGGCGGTTTGACGTATTCCTTTTCACGTTTGCGCAGATCCTTGGCGAAGGCGTCGTTCATCTCGGCGACTTGCTTGTCATCCAGCCCCTGCAGCAACTCGATGGCCGAAGGCGTGATCTGGCGCGCGGTTTCAGCGATAGCCTTTTTGGCTTCCGTGGTTCGCGCTTGCAGCGCTGCGTCGGTCACCTGATTGGTTTCGACCATGCTCTGCAAGCGATCCAGCCATTCGAGGTAACCCGGCAATTGTGTGGTGCAGTGCCAGTTCAGGTGTTTTTTGAGGCGCTCGTTTAACCAGTCCTTTTGCTCGCCGTTCATGTCGAGGTAGTCGCTGAGCGTCCACGGAATGATCACGTCGAGGTTGCGATAGGCCAGGCCGACGCGGCTGCAGGCGCCGAGGGCGAGGGTGAAGATCAGCAGGATGGCGATGTGCTTGAACCAGCGAGACATGGGCGAATCCTTGCGAGGCCGGGCGTCTGATTCTCATGTGATCGCAGGATGAGCCGGGCAGTTCAGCCAATCAATAGAATGCGCGCTCGGCCTTGAGCGTCACCAGGCCATCGCACTGGCTGTTGTGCCCGGAATACGCCGAGCACTCGCTGCCACTGAGGTTGGAGTTGCTGTAGATCAGGTCAAGGTCGACGCCCATGAACGGGCGTGAAAACTTCACCGACCAATCAGTGAAACTGCTCACATAACCACCGTCCACCGAAACCGGCGAGTTCAACTGATGGGTGGTGTATTTCATGCTGATCCCGATGCCGAACGGCTGATTGCCGCCAAGGTCAGCGAATAGCGTGTTGTTCTGTTTGTCCGGATCGTTGCTGAAAGCCACGCCGAAGCGGCTACCGAGCAGGGTCAGGCCGCCGAACAGTTCCTGGCTGTCGAGGGTGTCCACCTTGGGATAGCTGTAGTGGATCATCCCGACCTCGTAGCCGAGAGTTTGGTCGAAGGGTTGTTTAAAACCGATGTAGGAATCGATTTCGAGGTTCTTGCCCGACGAGATGCCCATGCTCGGTGCGTACTGGCCGAAATACAGGCCACTGTCGTGGCTGAGGTCGAGGCCGCCGTGAAAGGAGCCGACCGCCGAGGGCTTGACCAGCCCTTGGGCCATGCTGCGGCTGGGGGTGGTTCCGAGTTTGAGGTCGAAGTCGCCGAGCTCGCGCTGGAAAATTTGCGCGTGCGCCGATGAGCCGGCCAGCAGGCCTGCAAGCAATAAACAGGTGGATTTGAGCATGCGTCACTCCATGAACAGCGAGCTCAGGGCGTCGGGCCTGCTGAAACGCTTGATCTAGACGCGTGCAAGGATACCGGCGATTCATCGGGGTCGATGGCCGTTCGTCGATTTTTGCGGATTAATTAAACAGAAGAGGTGTGGCGCGGGTGCCAGTCCAGGCGCTTCGAAGCTCAAAGCGCCTCAGGACGGGTGTATTACCGGTATTACTTCTTGCCCAGGGTGATCTGCTTGGACGGGCCGAACGTCTGGCCGCTGACGCCTTTGGCAATTTGCTGGATTTCACCGCCGGATTTGAGGAACGCAGCAATCTGGTTGTTGATCGATTCGCTGGTTTCGACGGCTGGAGCTGGCTTTGCTTTGCTGTTGGATGCTTTTACGCGCATGGCGGCCATTAACCTGTAGAAAATTAACTTGGCCAGGCATCGTACAGGAAAGGCCGGCTATTTGCTTGGTAAATATCCCTTTAAGCACTGCGGGCATGCGCGAGGTCAAGCGCAAGTTATTCTCTTGAAGAATCCCCTAAGCGGCTGTTTTAACTAAGAACAAGGGTGGGAAAATGGCTGTTATGCCGGTGAGTGACCAGGGTTGAAATCGCGGGAATGGACTGACGAGCGGCCACGCCACGCGCCGGAACCCATGGAATTCAAGGCGTCGAGCGAGATTTTCCTGCGCCATCGGGCCGGGCACCGAACGCGCCCGGTAAAACCGGGTAGAATGCGCCCACGCAATGAGGGTATTGAACATGGCTTTAGTCGGGCGTTACAACAGTTTGCAAGTGGTTAAACACACTAACTTCGGTTTATATCTGGACGGTGGCGCGGATGGCGAAATCCTTCTGCCGAATCGTTATATTCCAAAAGATATTCCCAGCGAAGATGAAGATTGGCTCAATGTTTTTGTTTATCTGGACAGCGATGACAAACTCATTGCAACTACGGAAAAACCGAAAGTTCAGGTGGGTGAATTCGCCAGTTTGAAAGTTGTTGAAGTTAACAGTATCGGTGTGTTCCTGGATTGGGGGCTGCCGAAGGATCTGTTGCTGCCGTATTCCGAAGAAAAGCGCCAGATGACCGCGGGCGAATACGTCGTGGTGCATGTCTACCTGGATAAGCACACCCGCCGCATCACCGCGACGGCGCGCCTGGACCGTTACCTGGACAAGACGCCGGCCAACTACACCGCAGGCCAGGAAGTGGATTTGCTGGTCGCCGAAGCCACCGACATGGGGTTCAAGGCGATCATCAACAACAAGCACTGGGGCCTGATCCACAAGAACGAAATCTTCAAGTTCATGCGTGCCGGTAAAGAAGAGAAGGGGTTCATCAAGGAAGTTCGGGCCGACGGCAAGATCAGCCTGAGCCTGCAACCGGTTGGCCAGGAAGCAGCCAGCAGTCTGAACTCGAAGATCCTCGCCAAGTTACGCGAGAACAATGGCACCCTGGCGGTCAGTGACAAGAGCGATCCCACGCTGATCACCAGCATGTTCGGTGTCAGCAAAGGCAACTTCAAGAAAGCCATTGGTGCCTTGTACAAGAATGGCCAGATTGTCATTCATGCCGATCGCATTGAACTAAGCTAAGCGCTTGCCAGCCCCATGCAGGAGCGGCCCGAACCGGCGGCGGCTCCTGTAAGGGCGGGATGATGAAAAAAACACTCATAGCCTATGTCGCCACCCTGGCGGCGTTTCTCGTACTCGATGGCCTCTGGCTGGGCGTCCTTATGGCGTCGACTTATCGGGAGCTGCTCGGTTCGTTGATGCTCGAGCAACCACGGTGGGCCCCGGCCACTGTGTTTTATCTCCTCTATGTCATCGGTTGTGTGGTGTTTGTGGTGTTGCCGGCGCGGAGCTGGCCACACGCCGCACGTCTGGGGGCATTGTTGGGCGCGGTGGCCTACGGCACCTATGACTTGTCCAACTGGGCAACCCTGCAAGGATGGTCGGCGCGGTTGGCATTGATGGACATGGCGTGGGGCGCGGTGGCAAGTGCCGTTGCCTGCATTGTGGGGTTTCGTGTGGCGAATGCGCTGGCTGCGAGCAAGTCATGAACGGTGTTGGCTGGGCGAATGTCATCGCAAGCAGGCTCGCTCCCCTCTTTTGGCCTGCGCAACGGTTCAAGAATCAGATTTGGCCCAATCACGATTGACTGAGCAGCAGTCCGCTATCCCTCTCTGTATACATGACATGTGCACCGTTTGCAGGCGACAGTGCCCTGTTCATGGGCATATCTGAGCAAAGATCGCCGTTTATCTACCTGCATAAAACGCCCGTAGAACCGCGATTTGTCACACATTTATCGTCTATGGCACGCATTCTGCGTGGCAACTCGTATACAAACAATGACAACTCCCGTACGCAGTGTGATGTTGGCATCACGTCGGGAGTGTTTTCGAGGAGCTACGCAATGACCGAGCAAATGCCCGACGGCTACAGCCCGCGCCTGTACAACCAGGACTTGGGACCGCTGCCGCAGAAGTGGAATTGGTACAACATTTTCGCCTTCTGGATGAGTGATGTGCACAGCGTCGGCGGTTATGTATTCGCCGCCAGCCTGTTCGCGCTGGGGCTGGCCAGTTGGCAGGTGTTGATTGCCTTGCTGGGCGGGATTTGCATTGTGCAGTTGATCGCCAACCTGGTGGCCCGGCCGAGTCAGCAAGCGGCCGTGCCGTATCCGGTGATCTGCCGGTTGGCGTTCGGGGTGTTCGGGGCGAATATTCCGGCGGTCATTCGCGGGTTGATCGCGGTGGCCTGGTACGGGATCCAGACATACCTGGCGTCCAGCGCATTGATCATTGTGGTGTTGCGCTTCTTTCCTTCGATGGCGGCCTACGCAGAACCACATTTTGCCGGTTTGTCCTACCTCGGCTGGTTCGGTTTCCTCAGCCTGTGGTTCGTTCAGGCATTGGTGTTCTGGGCAGGCATGGAGTCGATCCGCCGTTTTATCGATTGGGCTGGCCCTGTGGTGTACGGCGTGATGTTCCTGCTCGCCGGGTGGATTGTCTGGCAGGCCGGTTGGAGCAACATCAGTTTCACCCTCGCGGAAAAGTCCCTGTCGGGTTGGGAAGCGTTCGGACAAGTGATCGTGGCCATGGCCCTGGTGGTGTCGTACTTTTCCGGGCCGACCTTGAATTTCGGCGATTTCAGTCGCTACTGCCGGAGTATGAAGGACGTACGTCGCGGAAATTTCTGGGGACTGCCAGTGAATTTTCTGGCGTTCTCCCTGGTGACCGTGGTGATTGTCTCCGGCACCTTGCCTGTCTTCGGTGAAATGCTTCACGACCCGATTGCCACCGTGGCGCGGATCGACAACAGCGTGGCCGTGTTGCTCGGCGCGTTTGCCTTCGTCACCGCCACCGTCGGCATTAACATCGTCGCCAACTTCGTGTCCCCTGCATTCGATTTCGCCAACGTCGCCCCGAGTAAAATCAGTTGGCGTGCCGGCGGCATGATCGCGGCCGTGGCGTCGATCTTCATCACCCCGTGGAACCTGTTCAACAACCCCGAAGTGATTCACTACACCCTTGATGTGCTGGCGGCGTTCATTGGCCCGTTGTTCGGGATTCTGCTGGTGGATTTCTACCTGATCAAAAAACAGCAGATCGACGTTGATGCACTGTTCAACGATGGCCCGACCGGGCGCTATTACTACAGTGGCGGGGTCAACTGGACGGCGGTCAAGGCACTGATTCCGGCGACGTTGATGGGCGTGGCGATCACGTTCACCCCGGTCCTGCAACCAATGGCCAACTTTGCCTGGTTCACCGGTTGTTTCCTCGGGGGCGCACTGTTCTTCGTGCTGGCCAAGCGTGAGCAGGCGCAGCGATCTCTCCCGCTGGTCACGGCGGGATGACGCAAGCGGGAATTTAAAGGTCTCTATCAGGCGGAAATTTCTGGCCGTCTGGTTAATAATCGACAGCATAATTTTTCGCCCCGACGCCGCTTGTTCGACAAGCCGCTCGGGGCTTTGCTTTTACTGTCGAGTCACTGCCATGTTGTGTGTTGTTTTTGAGGTCTTGCGGTGAGCGTCGCCCGGCGTAGCGCCGATGGATTTGCCCTGCAAGTGATGCTCGGGTTGTGCCTGATCTGGGGCGTTCAGCAGGTGATGATCAAGTGGGCGGCACCTGATATCGCACCGGTCATGCAGGCAGCGGGGCGTTCGGGCATGTCCGCGTTGCTCGTCGGGTTGTTGATCTGCTGGAAGGGCGGCTGGGATCAAGTCGGCACTACCTGGCGCGGCGGCCTGTTGGCCGGGGCACTGTTTGGGCTGGAGTTTTTCTTTATCTCCGAAGGCCTGCAACTGACCACGGCGGCCCATATGTCGGTGTTCCTCTATACCGCGCCGATTTTTACCGCGCTGGGTGTGCATTGGCTGTTGCCGAGCGAGCGCTTGAGACCGGTGCAGTGGTTGGGAATCTTCCTCGCCTTCGTCGGTATCGCCATTGCGTTTGCCGGTGGCGTGTCCTGGGCCAACCTCGATCACCGCATGCTGATGGGCGATGCGCTGGGGGTATTGGCGGGTGCCGCCTGGGGGGCCACCACGGTGGTGGTGCGTGCTTCGCGATTGTCGGAAGCACCGGTAACCCTGACCTTGTTTTACCAGTTGATCGTCGGCTTCGTCGGGCTGCTGTTGATCGCGCTGCTCAGCGGTCAGATCACCCACGTCAGCCTGACCACCGTGGCAGTGGCCAGTGTGTTGTTTCAAGGCCTGGTGGTGTCGTTCTTCAGCTATCTGACCTGGTTCTGGCTGTTGCGCCGGTATCTGGCGGCGAACCTGGCGGTTTTTTCGTTCATGACGCCGTTGTTCGGCGTCACGTTCGGCGTGGTGCTGCTGGGCGAAAAACTGAGCCTCAACTTTGTCATCGGGGCAGTGCTGGTGCTGCTCGGCATCACGTTTGTCAGCGCTGAGCAGTGGGTGCGTCGCCGTTTGCGCAAAGCGCTTGGCCAGCACTGACCGGGCTCAGGAGCAACCCGCCGGCCAGCAGCAAGCCACTGCCGGCGATCACCAGCGCAGGTTGCAAGCCACCGCTGAAATGGCTGCTCAATGCTGCCAGCAACGGCCCGCTGAGCTGGCCCACGGCAAAGCAGGCGGTCAGCAACCCGGCGTTGCGTTGGCTGGCGTGGGGCGCCAGCTCCCGTGAACGTTGCATCACCAACTGCATGCAGGCCAGGAACGGTGTGCCACACAAGATCACTCCCAGCGCGAGTCCCGGACCATTGCCCAGCAGGCAAGCGAAGACCCCGGCGGCTTGCATCCATAAGGTCAGGGTCAGCCATTGACGCGTGGTATTGGCCGCTTGTCGGCGCAGACTCACCAACACCACGCCAATCGCCGCTGCCAGGCCGAAGCACGGCCAGAACAGATCGGCCTGCCAATGCCCGTGGAATTGCGCGTTGGCCATTTGCGACAGAAAAGTGGCCGGGATGATGTAGCCCAAGCCGTACAACCCATAGACCACGCCTAAACGGCCGATGCCTCGATTACCCGTACTGACAACGCTTTCAGGGGCGGGCACGGCCGGGCCTGGCTGCGGCAGGAAGCGCAAAACCCCCAACAACATCAGCAGGGCGACGGCGGCATACACCAGCCACAAAGTGGCGGACGTCTGGCCCAAGAGGTTCGCGACCAAGGCCAGCAACCCGGTCAGGAAAATCCCCAGACCCGGTCCGGCAAATACCACGGCGCCGAGACGCGGACGCCCGGCGGCAGCCGCCAGTGGCTGACTCAGCGCGGTAATCATCACCAATACCCAGGCGCTGGCCACGCCGGTGCCAAAGCGCAGCAACAGATGCGACCAGAACCCGTTGGCCCAGAACGACGCCAGGGTCAACAGCACACACAGCCACAGACCGCCCAGCAGGCGACGGCGCACTTGCTCGGGACGACGAGAGAACATCGCGTCCACGGCACCGACGAAGTAGCCCAGGTAATTGGCGGCGGCAATCAGTCCGGCGGCGGTCAGGTCGATCTGGCCTTCGCTGAGCAGATGCGGCAGTTGCGGCGTCAGGGCAAAACGGCCGATGCCCATGGCCATCATTAATGCGACAAAACAGGCAAGCAAGCGGATCAACGGAGACATGGCATGAGTTCCAGCAGAGGATCAATGACCGTCAGGCTAGGACTGATTGACATTCTTTAAAAATGAATAATAGTGAGTAACTTGTTCTTGTTTGGAGAATGGCGTGGAATTCAGTCAATTGCGAATTTTCCAGGCGGTGGCGGAGGAAGAGTCCATCACCCGTGCTGCTGAACGCCTGCACCGGGTGCCGTCCAACCTGTCGACCCGGCTTAAACAGCTGGAAGAGCAACTGGGGGTCGAACTGTTCCTGCGCGAGCGTCAGCGTTTGCAGCTCTCGCCTGCGGGAAAAGTCCTGCTGGACTACACCACCAAGTTGTTTGCCTTGCACGATGAAGCTCACGCCGCCGTTCAGGGGGGGCAACCGGCCGGCGACTTCGTGCTCGGCACCATGTACAGCACCGCTGCGATTCACCTTCCGGCGCTATTGGCGCGTTATCACCGAACCTACCCGGCGGTGAACCTTCAGGTGCAGTCCGGGCCCAGTGGCGAATTGCTGGAGGGCTTGCTGACCGGCCGGCTCGATGCGGCGCTGGTGGACGGGCCGCCGGAGCTGGCGGGATTGGACGGTGTGCTGTTGTGCGAAGAGAAACTGGTACTGGTCAGCGAGGCCGACCACCCACCGGTGCTCAGCGCGCGGGATGTGGAAGGGCGTTCGGTGTTCACCTTTCGTCAGGGCTGCTCTTACCGGATGCGCCTGGAGTCGTGGTTTTCCCATGATCACGCAGCGATGGGGCGGGCCATGGAGATCGAGTCCTATCCCGGGATGCTTGCGTGCGTGATTGCCGGTTCCGGGGTGGCGCTGATGTCGGAGTCGATGCTCGCCAGTCTGCCGGGCCGTGAAAGCGTGGCGGTACACCCGCTGGCCGAGCCTTTTGCCACGGCGACCACGTGGCTGATGTGGCGCAAGGGCATGGTCGGGGCCAACCTGAATGCGTGGATCGAGCAGCAACAGGCGGTCTATCCGTCGGCGCAGAGTCAGGCGCGTGCGATTGCCTGAGTTGACATTGGTCAATTGTGATCGATTCAGTAACAGATCATTGCCAATTTGATTGAGCATTGCACAGCACTTCAGACTATTATCAGTGCGAAGGGGCTACAGAATTCCGGCCTCTCGGCACTACCCTGAAGGGGGCATCATGAAAGAGAAAATTCAGAACTGGCTGCATGACCTGGGTGTCGCACTCGGTTTGATCGAACCGCCTCTGCAACCTGTGCCAATTCGCACGGACGACGAACAACGCCGGCGTCAGCCGCGTCGCCGGTAATCCTGTAGGAGCGAGCCCGCTCGCGATGGACGTTAACGATAACGCTGGTTGTCCGGAAGTACGCGTCGCCTGGGAGTTTTCGCGAGCAACCTTGCTCCTGCAGGGGCGCGTACGGATTGTTTCAAACGGCGATCATGATCGTTAATGTCTGCCAATTTCCAGCAAAAACCGACTCAAGTCTCTGGCCGTCCTGGCCGTCTTGAGCAGTCGGTCCTCTTCGGCGGTAAACGCCGTCAAGCCGAACTCGTCTTCCAGGTGGAAGATCAACTCTTCGATATCCGTTTTATCCAATCCCAACTCCGCCAGGCTGGCGTTGTCGTCGAAGTCATCCTGACTCTCCAGCAGACGGCTGATGAAGTGATGCACTGCGGCACGAACGGCAGCCTTTTTCATGATGGTTCTTCGAGGGCGTTATCGTTGTTGTCCCTGCGTTGAATGTCCTGAAAGTGAGTACAGCAGGCTTCAGCCGTGTGAGCGTTGCCACTCGTCAATCATGTGGCGCAAATGTTCCCCGGAGAAACTGCCGAAATGGCCGCCATGCACTGTGCGGATCGGCAGGGTGCGCAAGCGTTGCAGGCTGCGCGCGTAGTCGTCGAGGTTGGAGTGGTAGGCGTCTTCGATCAACGGTCCGTCATAAATGATGTCGCCGCTGAACAGGGTCTCGGTCGCCGCTTCGTACAGGCAGATGCCGCCCGGCGAGTGTCCTGGCGTGTGCACAACCTGCAATACCCGATTGCCCAGATCCAGTACATCCCCGTCTTCGACAAAACCCGTGGCCGGCGCGGCCTTGACGCTGTATTCGGCGTAGCAAAGCGGGCAGTCCGGATGTGCCTCGAACATATCGTCACCGACGAACGCCCTGCTCAAGTCGTTTTCGCCGTCCGGCGCGGCGAGGATGTCCGCTTCGGCGGGATGCACCAGGCGCTCGGAAAATTCGTGATGCCCGGCGATATGATCGAAATGGCAATGACTGGCCACCGCTACCAACGGCCGCTCGGTGATCCACGGCAATTGCTCGCGCAGGCTGACCAGCCCTGAGCCGCTGTCCAGCAGCAGGTCCTTGTCTCGGCCATGAATGTGCCAGAGGTTGCAGCGGTAGAAGGGCCGGATGAACGGCTCGTGAATCAGGCGGATGCCATCACTGAGCTGTTTGACTTCGAACCACTGATCGCGGCGGACGATTTTCATAAGCGGTTTCCTTCAGACGAAAAAAACGGGTGTGGCAACCGACGCCACACCCGCCGAAGAAAGCATCAAGTCGTTATATTCAGCTTAGGCGGCGCTTGCCAGTGTCACCGGGCGACGGGACATCAGGCTGACCATCACGAAGCTCACCAGGCTGACACCGAGGCTGTAGTAGATCGGTGAGTTGGCATCCATTCCGTCCTTGAACATGAAGATCAGGGCGGTAAAAAAGCCCAATGCCATGGCGGCGATTGCACCGGCCGTGGTGGCGCGTCTCCAGAAAATCGCCCCCATCAGCGGGATCAGCATGCCGCCGACCAGCAGGTTGTAGGCCAGGGTCAGCGCGCTGATCACGTCATTGACCACCAGTGCGATGCCCAGCACGACGATACCGGTCAGCAGGGTGAACAAGCGGTTGGTGGCAATGTTCGACTCTTTACCGCCGCGCAATTTTGGCAGCAAGTCTTCAGTCAAGGTGGTGGACGCCGCCAGCAAGCCGGCGCTGGCGGTGGACATCATGGCCGCCAGGGCAGCTGCGATCACCAGGCCACGGATGCCGTCCGGCAGCGAGATTTTGACGATAGCGGCGAAGGCGTTGTTGACGTTGTCCAGGTCCGGGATCAGCACGTGTGCAGCCATGCCTATCAGTGCGCAAACCAGGCCATAGATGATGCAGTAGATACCCGCCGAGGTGCCGGCGTACTGCGCCACTTTTTCGCTCTTGGCGGTGAACACCCGTTGCCAGATGTCCTGACCGATCAGGATGCCGAAGAAGTAGATCATGAAGTAGGTGATGATGGTGTCCCAGCCAATGCTGGTGAAGTTGAAGCTGGCGGCCGGTAATTGCGCGACCAATTGATCCCAGCCACCCACACGGTACAGGCAGATTGGCAGCAACAGGAACATCAGACCGACGGTCTGGATACCGAACTGGACGATGTCGGTCAGGGTCAATGACCACATGCCGCCGATGGTCGAGTAAATGACGACGATACCGCCACCGACCAGTACAGAGACCCAGAACGGCAGGTCAAACAGCACTTGCAGTACGGTACCGATGGCCAGAATTGAAACCACGCCGATCATCAGGGCGTAGGCCAGCATGATGGTCGCGCTGGCGGTACGGGCCATCGGGTTATAGCGTTTTTCCAGCACTTGGGTGACGGTAAACACTTTCAGTTTCAGCAGTGGTTTGGCGAGGAACAGGTTCAACGCGATGATCCCGCAACCCAGTGCGGCGCAGAGCCAGAAACCGGAGATGCCGTGCACGTAGCCCAGACGCACGGTGCCTACGGTGGACGCGCCACCGAGGACGGTAGCGGCCATGGTGCCCATGTACAGGCCCGGGCCGAGGTTACGACCGGCGACCAGGTAGTCTTCGTGGGTCTTGGCCTTGCGCATGCCGTAGTAGCCGAGTAGCAGCATCGCGGCGGCGTAGATGAGTACGACGAATAAATCCAATGCCATGATGGCGTGTCTCCGATTGTCTTTTTTATAGTGGAACTGAAATCAATCCCTGTGGAACCACCCGTTCCTGTGGGAACGTGTTGACCACAGGTAATGCGTTTGATCAGGCAGCTTGCCGCGTCGCCGGTTTTGCGAGCGGGTCCGTGCTTTTGCTGCGTGGATCATTCGGGCCGAACACCGCAGCCGATTCCGGAAACAGGCTCAGCAATGCCAGGTACACCAGCGAGGCAAGCCCCAGGGTGACCGGCAGGCTGATGTCGATTCCGCCGGCCATTTCGCCCAGCGGCCCGACAAATTGCCCCGGCAGGTTCACGAAGCACAGGCCGACGGCCGCACTCGGGATCCAGGCACCCAGGCCACGCCAGTTCCAGCCGTGGGTGAACCAGTAGCGGCCACCTTTTTCGCCGCGGGTAAACACTTGCAGGTCATCCGGGCAGTAGAAGCCGCGACGCACCAGCAGGCCGATGATCATGATCACCATCCACGGGGTGGTGCAGGTGATGATCAGCACCGCGAAGGTCGACACGCTCTGCACCAGGTTCGCCGCGAAGCGCCCGATGAAGATGAAGGCAATCGACATCACACCGATCAGCAGCGTGGCCTTGACCCGTGACAGCACTCGCGGGAACACGCTGGACATGTCCAGCCCGGTGCCGTAGAGCGACGTGGTGCCGGTGGACATGCCGCCGATCACCGCAATCAGGCACACCGGCAGGAAGAACCAGTTCGGCGAGACCGCCAGCAGGCCGCCGACGTAGTTGTTGGCCGCGATGTAGTCCGGGGCCTTGATCGCTACGATGGTCGCGGTGGCCAGGCCGAACAGGAACGGGATGAATGTCGCGATCTGCGAGATCACCACTGCGGCCATGATCCGGCGCTTGGACGTTTCACGCGGGATGTAGCGCGACCAGTCGCCGAGGAACGCGCCGAAGGAAATCGGGTTGCTCATGGCCACCAGTGCCGCACCGATGAACGCCGCCCAGAAACCTGGCTGGCCCATGTTGACGGTGCCGGCGTAGTTCACATCGAAAGGACCGGCGAAGGCGAAGACACCCAGCAGGAACAGCAGGCTGGCGCTCCACACCGCGATCTTGTTGACCCACAGCAGAAAACGGAAACCATAGATGCAAACGGTCAGCACCAGGATCGCGAACAGACCGTAGGCCAGGCCCAGGGTCAGGTCGGTTTCCGGAAGGCCGATCAGGCGTTTGGCGCCACCGATCAGCGCATCGCCCGAACTCCACACCGAAAGCGAGAAGAAGGCGATGGCGGTCAACAGCGACAGGAACGAACCGACGATCCGCCCGTGCACGCCGAAGTGCGCACCGGAAGACACGGCGTTGTTGGTGCCGTTGATCGGGCCGAACAGGCCCATTGGCGCGAGGATCAGCGAACCCAGCAACACGCCCAGCACAATCGCCCAGACGCCTGCCTGGAAAGACAGGCCGAACAACACCGGGAAGCTGCCGAGTACGGCGGTAGCAAAGGTATTCGAACCACCGAAGATCATCCGGAACAAGTCCGTCGGGCCTGCGGTGCGTTCGTTGTCCGGGATCTGTTCGACCCCGTGGGTTTCAATTTGCGTAAGGCTTTGGTCGTTGTTTTTGTTATTCATGATCTGCTCCGATCATAAAGGCGCGCTCATCGTGTGTGAGCGTCGCCTGTTTCTAAGGGGTTGGCAGCCCTTCCGGCATCGCGGACAAATGTTCGTGGCAGGCCAGCCATAGGCCTTGTTGTTCTTGGCCAGACGCTTGTTTCTTGAAAACAATCGTCTCGCGCTCCTGGCTGAAGTGTTGCTCCCCTTGCATGCGCAGCTCGGTGGCTACGTCATGGATGATAATCGCCACATCACCTTGCAGGCTGACGAAGGCGTTGCTCGAGGTGCACGACAGCACCTCGAAACCATCCTCGGCACGCCAGCTGTCCCACAATGCCTGATAGGCATCGCGCGACAGCAGGGGCTGTTCGAGGGTGTAGAAGACGAAGCTGGCGTCAGAGCTGAAGGCACCGAAGTAGGCTTCGCGATCGTTACGAGCGAAGGCAGACACCAGATCGGCGGCGGCTTTCAATACCTGATCACGTTCGTTCATCACCCATCCTCAGCGATGGACCACGCCAGGCAGTACGCAGAGCATCTCGTACAGCAGGTTGGCGGCCAGCAGCGAGGTGTTGCCGGTGGTGTCGTAAGCGGGCGAGACTTCTACCAGATCGCAACCGACCAGGTCGAGGCCTTGGCAGCCACGCACGATCTCGATTGCCTGAATGGTCGTCAGGCCACCGATTTCCGGGGTGCCGGTCCCAGGCGCCCAGGCCGGGTCGATGCCGTCGATGTCGAAGCTCAGGTACACCGGGCCGCCGCCGACTTTCTCGCGAACTTCGGCCATCAGCGGCGCCAGGGATTTGTGCCAGCACTCTTCGGCCTGAACCACGCGGAAGCCCTGGTTGCGGCTCCAGTTGAAGTCGTCAGCGGTGTAGCCCTGGGCGCGCAGACCGATCTGCACAACTCGGTCCGGATCCAGCAGGCCTTCTTCAACGGCGCGACGGAAGGTGGTGCCATGGGCGATTTTCTCGCCGAACATGTGATCGTTCACATCGGCGTGGGCGTCGATGTGCACCAGGCCGACCTTGCCGTGCTTTTTATGGATGGCGCGCAGGATCGGCAGGGTGATGGTGTGGTCACCGCCCAGGGTCAGCGGGATCACGTCGTGTTCGAGGATGTTGTCGTAGGATTCTTCGATGATCCGTACGGCATCCAGCAGGTTGAAGGTGTTGATCGCGATGTCGCCGATGTCGGCAACCGACAGCGAGTCGAACGGTGCTGCGCCAGTGGCCATGTTGTACGGGCGAATCATGACCGATTCAGCGCGGATTTCGCGAGGCCCGAAACGGGTGCCAGGGCGCAGGGAAGTGCCAATGTCCAATGGCACGCCTACGAAGGCAGCGTCCAGACCGGCAGCGGTATTCAAGTGGGGGAGTCGCATCATGGTGGCGATGCCGCCGAAGCGCGGCATTTCGTTGCCGCCCAGTGGTTGGTGAAGAATCTTGTCCACGGGTAAGGCCTCATCGTCGTTGTTTTATTTATGTCGGATACACCGTTCACAGTAGGCACGGGCACCGCTGGGAGCCGATTCTGCGAAATGTAGTGACGGGGAAGAATCGCTCCGCGCAAATACTTAGTTCAGATTTTTCTAAACTAATGGAGGTGGCAGCGATAGACTTCACGCCAACGCAAACGATGCCAGGAACCAATCTTGTTGGAGCGAGCCTGCTCGCGAAGGCGGTGGGGCTAGTCAACTTCGTTGTTGGCCTAACGCCCTCTTCGCGAACAGGCTCGCTCCCACAAGGTTCTCTATGGATTCGAGCATTGCGCGCCCCCAGTTTTCGGAGTCTTCCATGGCCAACGCTTTACCCGATCTGAAACTATTGCGCATTTTCGTCAGCGTGGTGCGTCATCAGGGTTTCGCCAACGCCCAGCAAGAGCTCAATCTCTCGACGTCGGCCATCAGCACTTACATGAGCCAGCTCGAAGCCGCGCTGGGCCTGGTGCTGTGCCATCGCGGCCGTGGCGGTTTCAGCCTCACCAGCAAGGGCGAGCTGTTTCATCAGGAAACCTTGCGGTTACTGGGCGAGCTGGAGGGCTTCGAACAATACGCCGCCGCGCTCAAGGGCGAATTGCGCGGGACGCTGAACCTGGGGGTGATCGACTCCACCGTCAGCGACAAGGCCTTGCCGTTCGCCGAAGCCATTGGCGCCTACAGTCAGGAACACCCGGCAGTGCATTTGCACTTGTCGGTCATGAGCCCCTACGAATTGCAACTCGGCGTGCAGGACAACCGTCTTGATCTGGCCATCGGTGCGTTCTCCACGCGCATGAGCGGCCTGGTGTACATGCCGCTCTACCGCGAACAGCATTGGTTGTATTGCAGTGCCCGGCATCCGCTGTTCAATGAGCGGCGTATTCCCGAGCAGGTCATCACCCAGCAACGCATGGTCGGTCGCGGTTACTGGAGCCAGGCCGAACTGGCGCGGCACGGCTTCAAGCACAGCGCCGCCACCGTGGAGAGCATGGAGGCGCAGCTGATCCTGGTGCTGTCCGGCGCCTACATCGGTTACTTGCCCGAGCATTACGCCCAGGCCTGGGCGGACAAGGGCGACTTGCGGGTGTTGCTGCCGGCGACCTTCGGTTATCAGGCACCGTTCTCGATGATCGTGCGCCGTGGACGCAGTCGCGAGCCGCTGATCCAGACCTTCCGCGATCTGCTCAAAGCGCAGCTCAACCAGGCCGCTTAAGGAAACGTTGCGATGTCCAGAATTCAATGTCCCCGCTGCCTGCGTCCGCAAAGCCATTGCCTGTGCCCGTTGGTCCCGAGCCTCGACAGCCGCACCCGTGTGTTGTTGCTGCAACACCCGAGTGAAGTGAATCACGCGCTGAACACCGCGCGTCTGGCCGCGTTGGGCTTGAACAATGCCGAACTGATGGTAGGCGAGGTATTCGAGGATTTGCCGGTGCTGTTGAATCAACCGGGGTATCAGGCGCGGTTGCTGTTTCCCGGCGAAGACGCGCAGCCGATTCAAACCAGTGCCGTCACCGATGAACCGATATTGCTGGTGGTCCCGGATGGCACCTGGCGCAAGGCTCGCAAGCTATTGCACCTCAACCCGCTGCTGGCGGCGTTGCCGAGGGTGACCCTGGCCGAGGGGGGCGTGTCCCGCTACCGACTGCGCAAGGCCCCCGGGCCGGGGGCGTTGTCGACGATCGAGGCGATTGTCCAGGCATTGGAAACCCTTGAGGCACCAGCGTCGTTCGAGCCGTTGCTCAGGCCGTTCGAAGCGTTGATCGAGGGGCAGATTGCGGCGATGGGGAAGGAGACTTTTGAGCGTAATCATGGGGCGAAATAATCGTTGTCAGGCGAGTCTCATCGCGAGCAAGCTCGCTCCCACAGGTTTCGCGGCAATCATCGATTTAGCGTTCGCCGCAGAACAGTGTGGGAGCGAGCTTGCTCGCGATGAAGCGCTGAATTTGAAGAGGACTACCTTTCGCGCATCGCCTCGGTCCGCGCTTTGAGCACCGGTTTGAGCAGGTAATCCAGCACACTTTTCTCCCCGGTGATGATATCCACCGTCGCCACCATCCCCGGAATGATCAACAGCGGTTTCGCATCCCCGCCCAGGTGGTTCTTGTCGGTACGCACCTGGATCAGATAGAAGCTGTTGCCCTTGTCATCGGTGATGGTGTCGGCGCTGATCAATTCCAGCTTCGCGCTCAGGCCGCCGTAGATGGTGTAGTCGTAGGCGCTGAACTTGACCATGGCTTTCTGGCCTGGATGCAGGAACGCCACGTCTTGCGGCCGCACTCTGGCCTCGATCAGCAGGTTGTCTTCCAGCGGCACGATTTCCACCATGTCGCTGCCCGGCTGGACCACGCCGCCGATGGTGTTGACCTTCAGCGTTTTGATAATCCCGTGAACCGGCGAGACTACCGTAGTGCGGGTCACGCGGTCGTCGATGGCGATGCTCGACGCGGTGATTTTCGACAGGTCGGTGCGTTTCTCATTCAGCTCCTTGGCGGCTTCCGAACGGAAGGTTTGTTCGGACTCGTCGATCTTGCTCTTGATCTCGTTGATCGCCGATTCGGCGCGGGGAATGGCCAGGGTGGTGGCGTTCAGCGAGCCGCGAATCTCCACCGCGCTGCGTTTGAGGCGCAGGATCTCCACCGGTGACACCGCCCCCGTGCCCACCAGTGGCGTGGACATGTTCATCTCTTGCTGCAGCAGTGCCAGGCTTGAGCTGTATTGCCCCTGTTTCGAGCGAAATTCCGCCAGTTCCTGGGTTTTTTGCCGAAGTTGTTCGCTCAATGTGCGTTGTTCGCTGGCCAGTCGCCGTTGCCGTTGTTCATACAATGAACGTTCGTCTTCGGCCACCTGCGGCGCCTTGGCAATCACTTCGTCCGACAGCTTGAACGGCCGACCTTCGGCCTCCGCCGACAGGCGTTCGACCTGTGCGGTCAGTGCATAGCGATCAGCCTCGCTTTCACCCTTGTTCGACAGATAGCGCGTGTCATCCAGGCGCAGCAAGGTATCGCCCTTGTTCACCATTTGCCCTTCACGCACGAAAATTTCGGTGACGATGCCGCCCTCAAGGTTCTGGATCACCTGAACCTTGCTCGACGGAATCGCCTTGCCTTCGCCCATGGTGACTTCCTGCAGCACCGCGAATTTGGCCCAGACCAGCGCGCTGATCAACAAGCCTGCCGCCAGCCATACGGTGATCCGCGACCAGCGCGGTGAGTCCTGCAGCGAAGCGCCGGCGGTTTCCGGCATGAATTCGCTTTCGGCGCTTTTGGCGAAGCTGCCGAAGTAACCCCGCTCCTTCGAATGGGCAGGCGACTTGTCGGATGATGAACGAGCCATGAGTCGCTCCTAGACGGCCGAAGAGCCGACACGGCCCTTGCGCAGTGCATCGATGACCGCTTCTTTGGGCCCGTCGGCGACAATCCGCCCGTTGTCCAGCACCACCAGCCGATCCACCAGGCTGAGCATCGAGGTTCGGTGGGTGACCAGCAACACGGTTTTGCCCTGGACACAGCCGTGGAGTTTTTGCCGCAAAACGTCTTCGCTGCTGTTGTCCATGGCGCTGGTGGGTTCGTCGAGCAGCAGGATCGGCGGGTCGAGCAACAACGCCCTCGCCAGCAACACGGCCTGACGCTGGCCACCGGACAGCAATTGACCACGCTCGCCCACGGGGCGGTCGAAGCCTTGCGGGTGTTGCCGGGCCAGTTCGGTGACACCGGTGAGTTCGGCGACTTCGAGCATGCGTGAGTCGCTGATGTAGCGCGCGCCGAGGGTGAGGTTATCGCGCAGGCTACCGGCCAGTAGTGGCAGGTCGTGGGCGACGTAACCGATTTGATGACGCAGGTCGGCGACGTCCAGTTGTCGCAAGTCCAGGCCATCGAGCAACAGCTGGCCTTCTTCCGGTTCGTAAAAACCCATCACCAGTCGTGCCAGGGTGCTTTTGCCCGAGCCGCTGCGGCCGATGACGCCGATCCGCTCGCCGGGCTTGACGCTGAAACTGACATTGGCCAGCGCCGCACTGTTCTGGCCGTTGTAGTGGAAGGTCACGCCGACGACATCCAGCGCGCCCTGCAGTTGCGTGCGCTCCAGCGGCCGTTGTTTGGCATCGCGTTCCTGTGGCAGCGACATCAGCGCGTCGGTACTTTTCATGGTCAGTTGCGCTTGCTGGTAGCGGGTGATCAAACCGGCGATCTGGCCCAGTGGCGCCAGCACGCGGCTGCCGAGCATGTAGCTGGCCACCAGTGCGCCGACACTGAGGTTGCCGGCGATGATGCTGTAGACACCGGCAACGATGGTCGCCATGCCGGAAAACTGCTGGATGAACAGCGTGCCGTTGGTGGCCAGCGCCGAGAGGTTACGCGCATGGCTGTCGAGGCGGGTGAGGGCGCCATGGGTGCTTTCCCACTTGTGCTGGCGCTCGCTTTCGGCGCTGCAGGCCTTGAGGGTTTCCAGGCCGCCGAGGGTTTCGATCAGCAGGGCCTGGCGTTCGGCACCGAGGCTGAGGCTCTTCTGCACGGTGTCGCGCAGCCGCCCCTGTATCACCATGGCGAAAATGATCGTGATCGGAAACGCCAGCACCGGAATCACCACCAGCCATCCACCGAGCAGGCCGATCACCACCAGCATGAGCACCACGAAGGGCAGGTCGATGAGGCTGGTGAGGGTGACGGCGGTGAGGAATTCCCGCAGGCCCTGGAAGTCATGAATGCTCTGGGCAAAACCACCGATGGTCGCCGGCCGCGCTTTCATCGACATGCCGGTGATGCGTTCGAACAGGGTCGCCGAGAGGATCACATCGGTTTTCTTCCCGGCGGTGTCCAGCAGATGCGCGCGCACCACCCGTAGCACCAGTTCGAAACCGGTGCCGATCAGCAAGCCGATGGACAGCACCCACAGGGTCGACGTGGCCTGGTTGGGCACCACGCGGTCGTAGGTCTGCATCACGAACAACGGCACCATCAGGCCCAGCAGGTTGATCAGGAAGCTCGCCAGAATGGCATCGCTGTACAGCCATTTCGACAGCTTCAGGGTGTCGCGGAACCAGGCCTGCACACGAGGCACGAGGGGGGAGCGCAAGTCTTCCAGTTCATGCCGTGGTCGGGCGAACAAGGCCTGGCCGGAATAATGCGTTTCAAGTTCCTCTGGGCTGATCCATTGTTCACCGCCGTCGGCTTCGCTGGGCAGGATCAGCACCCGGCCGTCATCGCCAATGCGACGCAAAACCGCAGTACGACCGTTGTCGAGCAACAGCAGGACGGGCAGGTTGAGCGCGGAGATGTCTTTAAGTTCGCGACGCAGCAAGCGCGCCTGCAAACCGGCCCGGGCCGCTGCACGAGGCAGCAGGTCCAGGCTCAGGCGTTGGTGTGCCATTGGCAGCCCGGCACTCAGGCTGGCGCGACTGACCGTCGCGCCATGCAGTTTGCAGAGGATCAACAGACCGTCCAGAAGCGGGTCATCAAAGCTCAGACGCGGATCGACACCGATGTTGCCGGGTTCCATGCTGGTCAAATTGGTCGCTCCAGGTACTACTTCAGTTCAGGCAGACGAGCTTCGTTCTTTACCTCGGCCTTGGCGATCGCATCGGCGGGCAGCACCACCCGCTGTTTGCTCAACAATTGGCCCATGTTCGCCAGTACACGGTACATCGAAAACTCCTCGGTGTAGCGCACTTCGGTGTAGCGGCGGTTGGCGTTGTAGAGCTCGTTTTCACTGTCCAACAGGTCGAGCAGGGTGCGTTGGCCAAGGCCGAACTGATCCTGATAGGCCACGCGCACGCGTTTACTGGTCTCGGCGTATTCACGGGCGGTCGGGGTCTGTTTCTTGGCGTTGACCATGGCGTTCCAGGCCAGGTGGATGTTTTCGTTGAGCTGGCGCAGGGCATTGTTCCGGATGTCCATCGCCTGATTGATCTTGTGCGCATCGGAGGCCATGCGAGCCTTGTCGCTGCCGCCGCGGAACAGGTTGTAGTTCATCACCACGCCCACGCGCCATTCGTTGTCATGGCCTTCTTCGCCCGCAATGTTGTTGTTCGCTCCGACGGCGGCTTCAGCATCGAAGCGCGGGTAGAACGGCGACTTGGCCACTTCGTACTGGCTTTCGGCGGATTGCACGTCAGCCTGGGCGGATTTCAGGTAAGGGTTGTTCTCCACCATGCTCTGCTGCGCTTCCTGCAGCGACGCAGGCACTTCGCCTCGGGTCGACGGCGGCGTTTCAAGCTCATCGGGCATGCGCCCCACGACGCTGTAGAAGTTCGACTCGGCGTCGGCCAGATCGACTTCGGCGGTGTCGAGATTGTTCTCTGCCAATGCCCGGCGAGCATTGGACTGGTCGGCGTCGGCGTTGCTGCCGACACCACGCTGGGTGCGCAGGCCGATCTGGTCGTTGACCCGCAAGTGCGCCTGCAGGTTGTTCTTGGCCAGTGTCACCAGTTCGCGGCGCTTGAGCACGTCGAGGTAGACCTCGATGGTGCGCAGGGCCAGATCCTGGGCGGTGCCCTGAGCGTAATAGGCCCGGGAGTTGACCACCCCTTTGGTGCGTTCGACTTCGTTGGCGGTGTTGAACCCGTCGAAGAGCATCTGCCGAAGGCGCAGTTCCGATTGGGTGTAGTTCAGGATTGCCGTGTGGTGGTTGCCGAGGGCCCGGGTGTTGGTGTTATCGCTGTACCCGCGCCCGTACGCGGCATTCAGGTCAACCGATGGATAAAAGCCCCCCTTGGCGACCTTGACGTCTTCATCAGCCGACAGACGGCTGTCTACTCGCGACGCCAGCTCCGGGTGGGTCGCGATGGTGCTCTGGATCGCCTCGGTCAATGACATGGCCTGCACTTGAGAAGTGCAGGACATGGCCAGCAGAACCGCGCTGCAAAGGGGTGTTAAGAGGCGCATGGGTACATCTCCCTGATTCCTGATGGTGCTTTATCAGTCGCCAATTATTTGACGACTTTTATAGGTAAACCGTTTCATTGTTTTAACATCAGAGCTAAGAACATTCTGGGAAAGAGCTAAGAACTATTTCTCATAATAGTTATTCCAAAAAAAACTTATGCACTCCGCAAAATCCAGCACATTGTTCAATGCGAAAGCCCTTGATTTATGAGCTTTAGGGCGCTCTTCGGGGTTTGAGGAAAGTTCCAATCCACTTATCGACAATGGACGGAGAAGTGCTGGAGGGGAGGGATGCGTAGCAGACTGGAGTGACGGTTTTTTGTCACTTGTGTGGTTCCGGATCGTTACGCTGCGCTCGCAGGACAGGTTGGGCTGGATTTGGATCCCGATGCCATTGATTGCAAACGGGTTTGTCCAGATACGCGAACGATGTCCGTGAGTTTCACGCTGGGCGAGAATGTCGCCATAGGACGGTGGTCTACTCAGGTAAATCCGCTGACCCGCAGACAATCCGCCAGGCAACCCGCCTGAGCCATCAAGCATGTTCTCCGTGATAAATCAGGGTGCCGACAGCGGTTGGCAGCGGAGGAAATGCACATGGCTACGCTCATCGGTATTGTCAGTAAAGTCATCGGTCAGGTGTTCGCGGTGGCGGGCGACGGCACGCGTCGTGTCCTGGTCGAGGGGGACCGGTTGTTCGCCGGCGATCAACTGAATACCGGGGCCGAAGGCGCAGTAGCGGTGCATTTGCAAAATGGCCATGAGCTGACCCTCGGGCGCGGCAGCAGCCTGCAAATGACCCCTCAATTGCTGGCGGATCAGTCGCCCCATGTGGTGGACACCAATGAGTCGGTGACGCCAAGCCAGGCGCAACTCACCGATGTCGAGCAACTTCAAAAGGCCATCGCTGCCGGTGATGACCCGACGCAAACCGCCGAGGCCACGGCGGCCGGTCCAGGTTCGACCGGGCCTGCCGGTGGTGCGCTGGGCGGCGGCCACAGTTTTGTCATGCTCGAAGAAGTGGCGGGACGGGTCGATCCAACCATTGGCTTCCCCACCGCCGGCTTCAATGGCATTCCCGAGTTTCCTGAAGAGCGGTTTAACGGCGATATCAACAATGGCAACAATGGTGCCGGCACGCCGACGGCAGTCGTCACCCCCCCTGACACCACGCCGCCCGTCAACAACCCGGTCACCCTCAACGGCCTGTCCATCGAGGGCGGCGAACTGACCGTCAACGAAGCCAATCTCGCGGATGGCTCGGCCAGCAATCCCGGTGCGTTGACCCAGAGCGGCACGTTTACCGTCACGGCGCTCGACGGGCTCACCAGTCTGAGCGTCGGCGGAATCAACGTGGTCAGCGGCGGTGTGGCTGCGGGTTTTCCCCAGTCGATCACCACACCGCTGGGCAGCACCCTGACCATCACCGGATATAACCCGGCCACCGGTGTGGTGAGTTACAGCTACACCCTCAATGGCAGCGAAAACCACGCGTCCGGGGACGGTACCCAACTCAGTGAACACTTCACAGTGGTTGCCGGCGACAGCAACGGCGACGGCGCCACGGGTTCGCTGGACGTCAATATCAGTGATGACGTCCCTAAAGCCGTCGATGACAGTAACGCGGCCACGGCGTCAGAAACCCATCTGACCCTGAATGGCAGCGTACTGACCAACGATGTGCAAGGCGCCGACCGCATCCCCACCGGACCGGAAAGCGGCCCCGTGGTGGGTGGCACTTTCATCGGGACTTACGGCACGTTGGTGCTCAATGCCAATGGCACGTACACCTACACCCTCGATACCAGTGATGCGGATTTCAAGGCCCTGCATGGCGGTGGCGACGGGACCGAAACGTTCACCTACACGCTTAAGGATGCTGACGGCGATACCAGCACGGCGAATCTGGTTCTGCAGATCCACAACAACGACGACCCGGTGACGATTGGCGGACTGAACGTCGAAGGTGGCGAGCTGACGGTTTACGAAAAAAACCTCACCTACGGCAGCAACCCGGATGCGGCGGCGCTGACCCAGAGCGGCACCTTCACGGTCAATGCGCCGGACGGTTTGCAAAGCCTGACTGTGAGTGGCGTCTCGATAATCAGCGGCGGCGTTCCGGTGGGCTTCCCGCAATCGGGTAGCACTGACACGGGCGCGACCTTCACGGTCACCGGTTACAACCCGGCGACCGGTGTGGTGAGTTACAGCTACACCCTGAATTACACCGACACTCATCCGAATGCCAATGGCGCCAACAGCATCACCGAGCATTTCGAAGTCGTCGCCACCGATACCGATGGCAGCACGGCGCATGCGCAAATCGACGTCAACATCGTCGATGACGTGCCCAAAGCCAATGCCGATACAGCCTCGGTCACCGAGGGCGGTGTGGTCACCGGCAACGTGCTGGCGAACGATGTCGGCGGCGCGGATGGCCCGGCCGCCGGTGGCGGTGTGGTCGGCGTGCGTGCCGGCTCGGACACCTCGACCCCGGTGGTGGGCGGGCTGAACAGCCAGATCAACGGCACCTACGGCTACCTGACCCTGGACGCCCACGGCAACGCCGAATACCACAGCTACCCCAACAGCGTGAACGGCCCCGGCGCGACCGACACTTTCACCTACACCCTGCGTGACGGCGACGGCGACCAGAGCACCACGACCATCACCATCGACGTGAACAACAGCTGCATCAAAGCGGTCAGCGACAACGACGTGACCGTCTACGAAAAAGCCCTCGACGACACCAAGGACGGCCAGGACCTGGCGGCCGGCTACGCCACCGGCAGCGATCCACATAACGCGGGCGAGACCGCCAGCGGCACCCTGGTCGGCGCGGTCACCGGCGCCACCGGTGCGCTCAGCTACAGCCTGGTCGGCAGCGCCCAGGGCCATTTCGGGCTGATCCAGCTCAACTCCGATGGCACCTACACCTACACCCTGACGACACCGGCGAACACCACGCCGCATGCGAACGACGGCCCCAACACCGTCACTGAAACCTTCACCTACCAGGCCACCGATTCCCTGGGCAACGTGGTCACCAGCACCATCGTGGTCAACATCGTCGATGACGTGCCCAAGGCCAATGCCGATACAGCCTCGGTCACCGAGGGCGGCGTGGTCACCGGCAACGTGCTGGCAAACGATGTCGGCGGCGCGGATGGCCCGGCGGCTGGTGGCGGTGTGGTCGGCGTGCGTGCCGGCTCGGACACCTCGACCCCGGTGGTCGGCGGGCTGAACAGCCAGATCAACGGCACCTACGGTTACCTGACCCTGGACGCCCACGGCAACGCCGAATACCACAGCTACCCCAACAGCGTGAACGGCCCCGGCGCGACCGACACTTTCACCTACACCCTGCGTGACGGCGACGGCGACCAGAGCACCACGACCATCACCATCGACGTGAACAACAGCTGCATCAAAGCGGTCAGCGACAACGACGTGACCGTCTACGAAAAAGCCCTCGACGACACCAAGGACGGCCAGGACCTGGCGGCCGGCTACGCCACCGGCAGCGATCCACATAACACGGGCGAGACCGCCAGCGGCACCCTGGTCGGCGCGGTCACCGGCGCCACCGGTGCGCTCAGCTACAGCCTGGTCGGCAGCGCCCAGGGCCATTTCGGGCTGATCCAGCTCAACTCCGACGGCACCTACACCTACACCCTGACGACACCGGCGAACACCACGCCGCACGCGAACGACGGTGCCAACACTGTCACTGAAACCTTCACCTACCAGGCCACCGATTCCCTGGGCAACGTGGTCACCAGCACCATCGTGGTCAACATCGTCGATGACGTGCCCAAGGCCAATGCCGATACAGCCTCGGTCACCGAGGGCGGCGTGGTCACCGGCAACGTGCTGGCGAACGATGTCGGCGGCGCGGATGGCCCGGCCGCCGGTGGCGGTGTGGTCGGCGTGCGTGCCGGCTCGGATACCTCGACCCCGGTGGTCGGCGGGCTGAACAGCCAGATCAACGGCACCTACGGTTACCTGACCCTGGACGCCCACGGCAACGCCGAATACCACAGCTACCCCAACAGCGTGAACGGCCCCGGCGCGACCGACACTTTCACCTACACCCTGCGTGACGGCGACGGCGACCAGAGCACCACGACCATCACCATCGACGTGAACAACAGCTGCATCAAAGCGGTCAGCGACAACGACGTGACCGTCTACGAAAAAGCCCTCGACGACACCAAGGACGGCCAGGACCTGGCGGCCGGCTACGCCACCGGCAGCGATCCACATAACGCGGGCGAGACGGCCAGCGGCACCCTGGTCGGCGCGGTCACCGGCGCCACTGGTGCGATCAGCTACAGCCTGGTCGGCAGCGCTACCGGGACTTACGGGCAGATTCTGCTCAACCCCGATGGCACCTACACCTACACCCTGACCTCGGCACCGAAAACCACCCCAGGTGCCAACGATGGCGCCAACACCCTGAGTGAAAGCTTTACCTACAAAGCCACCGACGCGGCGGGCAACACCACCACCAGCACTATCGTGGTCAATATCGTCGATGACGTGCCCAAGGCCGTGGGTTCGGAGCGCTCAGTGACAGCTGTTGAGATCGACTCCAACCTGCTGCTGGTGATCGACGTGTCTGGCAGTATGGCCGACCCCTCTGGCGTACAAGGTCTGTCGCGGCTGGATCTGGCCAAGCAGGCGATCAGTGCCTTGCTCGACAAGTACGACGACCTCGGCGACGTCAAAGTGCAGATCGTCACCTTCAGCGGCGGTGCCACCGACAAGACCCCGATCTGGGTGGATGTCGCAACGGCAAAATCGATCATCTCCGGCCTGGCGGCGGGCGGTAACACCAACTACGACGCCGCCGTGGCTGCGGCGAAAACGGCATTCGACACCAGTGGCAAACTGACAGGAGCGCAAAACGTCGGCTATTTCTTCTCTGATGGCAAACCCAACGAAGGTGCTATCGGGTCGCAGGACGAGGCTGCCTGGAAGGCATTCCTTGAATCCAGGGACATCAAGAACTATGCGATTGGCCTGGGTGACGGTGTGGGCAATGCCAACCTCGATCCACTGGCGTATGACGGCACCACCACGCCTGGCAACAACACCAACGCGGTAGTGGTCAGCGACCTCAATCAACTGAGTTCGGTACTGTCGGGCACGGTGATTGGCGCACCGGTTACCGGTTCGCTGTTGGGCGAAGGCGGAACGTTCGGTGCCGATGGTGGCTTCATCAAATCGATTACCGTTGATGGCACCACCTACACCTATGACCCGAAAGGCAACCTCAACCAGGGTTCCCTGGGCTTCAGCGGTGGCGCCAACCACGGCACTTTCAACACGGTCGACAACACCCTGAGCATCGCCACCGATAACAAGGGCACCCTGGTGGTGAACCTCGACACCGGTGAATACAACTACGTGTCGCAGAAGGCCACGTCGGTGGTGATCACCGAAAACATCGGCTTCACCGTCAGCGACAACGACGGCGATCTCGCCAGTTCGAACCTGGTGGTCAAAGTCGTTCCGAACGCGCCACCCGTGGCGGTCGATGATCACATCATCACCAACGTACTGTCGGGCAGTGTGACGGTGCCGGGTGAATTGCTGCTGGCTAACGATACTGACGCCAATGGTGATCCGCTCACGGTGTCGCCGACGACCTACAACACCGGCTGGATCTCCAAGGCAGTGGACTTCACCGGTACCGGCGCGATCAACTTCAAGGGAACCAACGCCAACAACAGCGCTAACCAGAACCTGGCCGATGTGCGCAGTTCGTTCTCGGCCAATGCCGCCACCATGACAGCGGTGCTGGTGGTCAGTGGTTACCTCGGTGCGGTGAACAGTTCCAGCGCCAACGTCAACGATGAGGATCGCATCACCGTCAATCTGAAACAGGGCGAAACCCTCAACCTGGATCACAACCTGATGGCCGGTCACGTGGCCATGGAGTACTCGATCAACGGTGGGGCGTGGAACACCCTCGCGGACGGGCAAACCCTTACCGCGACGTCAGATGCGACCTACCAGATTCACATCACCAACATCACCAATAGCAGTGGCAGCAACGCCAACGGGGCGGAAAACTACCAACTGACCATGACCCTCAACTACGCCGGTGCCCATGACATTGCCCCAGATTACCACGGCACCTACACCGCCAGCGACAGCCATGGTGGCAGCGACAGCGCCCACCTGACCATCAGCTACCAGGACAGTCACATCCTCACCGGGACGGCGGGCAATGACACGCTGGTGGCGGGCAACGGCGACAACATCCTCAATGCCGGTGACGGTAATGACATCCTCACGGCAGGCACCGGCGACAACGAGCTGCACGGCGGCGCCGGCAACGACTTGCTCTACAGTGGTCCGGGCAATGATCTGCTCGACGGTGGCATCGGCAACGACACTGCCAGCTACGCCCATGCCACGGCCGGAGTCACGGTCGACCTGAGCCTGCTCGGCGCTCAGAACACCATTGGCGCCGGCACCGATACCCTGACCGGCATCGAAAACCTGACGGGCTCCAACTACAACGACACCCTGACCGGCGACAACAACAGCAACATCATCAATGGTGGCCTCGGAAACGATGTGCTCAATGGCGGGGGCGGCGATGATTTCCTGATCGGCGGCCTGGGCAACAACACCCTCACCGGCGGAGCCGGGGCCGACACTTTCGAGTGGCTCAAGGGCAACAGCGGTCACGACGTAGTTACCGACTTCGCACCGGGCACCGACAAACTGGACTTGTCGCAGTTGCTGCAAGGGGAAAACAACACCGCGGCATCGCTGGATGACTATCTGCACTTCACCGTCAGTGGCAGCGGTGCGTCAGTGGTGACCAGCATCGACGTCAGTGCATTGGCCGGCGCGGCGCCGAACCAGACCATCGATCTGGCAGGCGTCAACCTGGCGAGCCATTACGGAGTGACGCCGGGTGCGGGCGGGGTGATTACAGGGGCGGATACGGCGACCATCATCAACGGGATGCTCAATGATCATTCGTTGAAGGTGGATACCGTTTGATCTGAAAAAGGCCGCAGCCTCCGGTAGCTCCTGCCTGGGATCGTCTGGATCCCGTAGGAGCCGCCGAAGGCTGCGATCTGTTGATCTTGCTGGTCTCACATCGGTTCAGGCGGGCCGATCAATCTTCCCATTACCCCAAATACCCCCAACTCTCTGATCGCCTCCAGCTCACCCTGGGTCTCGACCATTTCTGCAATCAACGGCAGGTCAATGCTGTTGGTGGCCCTGAAGATCGCCTCGATGAACAGCCGTTTGTCTCGCTGCTCATCAATGTGCCTGATGTAGGCTCCATCGATTTTCAAGTAAGCCAGACCCAGTTGCGTCAAGTTGCCGATCTGGCTGAAGCTGCCGCCAAAATGCTGCAGGCCGATGCGGTAACCGGTGTTGAGCACACTGTGACTCAGCCGTTGCAGTTCGTCTGCGGGCGGCAGTTGGCATTCGTCGATTTCCAGGGTCAACAGCGGTGCAAGATCCGGCAGTGATTCGAGCATGTCGAGGATCAGTCGCAGCTGCGCCCGGTCGCGCAGGGTACTGCCGGACAAGCTCAGCGCCAGTGGCCAGCGGTTGGCGGCGAGGTATTCGAGGGTGGCTTCGAGCATCGCCAGATCGAAGCGTGCCGACCAGCCCAGACGCTCGATCCACGGCAGGAAATGTCCGGCGGCAATCGCTTCGCCCTGCGGGTCGATCAGACGCGCGAGGACTTTGTGGTGCAGCACCTGGCGGAGGTCAGCGCATTGCACCACCGGCTGAAAATACAGCTGCAGTTTGCCTTGGGTCAGGGCGTCGTCGAGCCAGGCACGCCAGTCATGTTGAGGCTGATTCGGTACGGTCTCGTGGTGCCCCAGCAGCACCCAGGGGCGGTCGGAGCGTTGCCGGGCTTGAGTCAGTGCATGGTCCAGGCGCATGAGCACGTCGCTGGCCGGCTCACCGGGGTGATAGGCGACAATGCCCAAATGGGCGACGGGCGTGCAATCGCTGGCGCCGGTCTGCCGCAGGTTTTCCAAGGGGGCGCTGATCTCGGCGGCCAGTCGCTCGGCACCCTCGGTGTTCAGTCCCGGCATCAGCAGGCTGAATTCGCCGCCACGGTTGCGTGCCGCCAGCCAGGCGCGCCGTTCGGGCAATTGGGTCAAGCGCTTGAGCAATTCGCCTATCGCGCTGATCAATGCATCGGTGCGTTGCCCGCCAAGACGTTGGTTGAGTCCCACCAGATCGTTGATCTGCAGCATCAGTAAATGGCCGTCGCTGTTTTGCTCATCGACCAGTAAGTAATCGGCCAGTTGCTCATCCAGCAAGCGACGGTTGGCCAACCCGGTCAGGCTGTCCTGATAGGACTCGCGGCGTAGTTGTTCACTGCGTTCGGCTTCTTCGGCGAATAACGCTTTGAGTTTCTCGACCATCTGGTTCATTGCCAGCACCACCCGTTTCAATTCCGGTGTGCGTGGCAATTTCGGCAGGCTCAGGAACTCATGCTTGCTGATGGCTTCGGCCTGTCTGACCAAGGCGTCCAGCGGGCGAAATTGCCGACGCAGCAACCAGCCACCGAAGACGGCACTGAGCAATCCGCATACCAGCAGCCAGATCAGGCTGCCAAGGGTGCTGTCCCAGAGTTTGGCCAGGGCGAATTGCGGGTTGCTCAACACTTCCACGCGTGCCGCTTGCTCCCAGCCGCGCATGATCAGCGCGTCGCCCCCCTCGATACGCAGGTTCACCAGGCTGACGAACCACCCTGGTACGCCCTCGATACGCCCGGCAACGTTGCGCTCTACCAGCACCTGCTGATTCGCGACATCGATAATGCGAATGCTGTTGAAGTAGCCACTGTCGAAAATTGAACTGACCATCAGCTCCATCATGGCCGGATCATCGATCTGTGCCGTCAGCGACAAGCCCAATGCAGTGGCGGCGTCCTGGGCATGGGAACGCAGTTGACCGAGCATCTGTTCGCGGGAGCTTTCCAGGCTGACAAAGAAACTGCCACTGAACGCCACCAGCAGAAACAGGCAAATGGCGAGAAACAATTGGTTGCGCAGTTTCATCGAACGCTCCTTGCTGTGGCCGTTAACCGTTGCCCACGGAGAACCCTTCGGCCTGCATCTTTTTCAGGACGTCTTGCCAGCGCGACAGTTTTTTCGAGTCGCTGCTGCGATTGCCGCCCTTGGCACCGGGTAGGTAGAGGCCTTCGGCATTGAAGGCATACACCGGCAACAAGTCTTTGCGTTGGGAGGCGGGGCGGATGTCACCGATCAGGTTATCCAGCACCAGCGGGTCGGCGGCAGGGCTGCTGTAGAAGGTCAGCACCATATGCGCCTGGTTCTGGGTCAGCGCCTTGACGTAGGTAATGCGCAGTTTCTCGCTGGGAATGCCGAGTTGCCGCAGGCTGAAATATTTCGCCAGTGCGTAGTCCTCACAATCCGCGGCGCCCTTGATCAAGGATTCGGCGGGCGTGGCCCAGTAGTCGGTCTGATGCCAGACGCGGCTATCGTCCTGAAAATTCAGTTGTTGATTGAAGAAGCGATTGACCGCATTGAGTTGTTCGCCCTCAGGCGCGTTGCGTTCGCCCTGGAGCATTTGACTCCAGGCCACGATACGTCTCTCTTCAAGGCCGAGGGGGCCGTAACGCTGTCCGACGCTTTCAAAAATCTGTGCAAAATCCCAATAGGCCGAGACGCTGGTCAGGCCAGTCAACAGAAACGCAGCCAATAGCAGTCGTCCGCCGATCCGAAGTCGGAACGTTGGCCATCCTGGACTTCGCTGGCTGCGGGACATGTCCGGCTGCTCGTGTGTTGAGTGTTGAAGTCTAGGTGGTGTTTGCCGCGAAGAGGGGCAGGTCGTCGGATGAAGGTGTCGCGCAGGGCGGCCTGCGTGGCGAAGGCGACACAGACGTTCAGGATTTGTGCAGGGTTTTCTGGCGAAGGATATAGATCGTCACCAGCACCGCGCTGGTCAGCATGAAGCCGCGAGCCCAGGGCAGGGGCACGAGATAGCAGGAGAACAGGATGCTCGCCCACATCAGGCCGATGGCATAGACCTTGCCCTTGAGCGGAATGCCATTGCCATCGAGGTAGTCGCGAATCCAGGGGCCAAGGTGCCGATGCTCCACCAGCCATCGATAAAAGCGCGGCGAACTGCGGGCGAAACAGGCGGCCGCCAGCAGCAGGAAGGGCGTGGTGGGCAATACCGGCAGAAAAATCCCGATCACCCCCAGCGCTACGCTGAGCCAGCCGATGGTCAGCAACACGTAACGCAACATCAGGGGGCGGTTGCCTATGGGGGCGTCCATAGGCGGGACCTTAGTGGTGACGTGGCTTGAGGATCGCCGGTTTTTCGTCTGGCGCGTTGCACAGCAGGTACAGCGCGGTCAGGGCTTCCGGGATCTGTACGATCATGTCGTCCATCAGGTTGGCGTCGGCGGCGATGTCGGAGAACTCCGGTTGCTCGTCGAACAGGCCCGAACCGACCATGATCGGCAGCAACATCTCGCTGACTTCATCTTCGGCGGTTTCGAACCAGGCTTCTTCGCGCAGGAACACGCCTTCCATGAAACCGATGCACCAGCCGCGCAGATCGGAATCGTCCGGGTCTTCGCCCAGGTCCAGGTCGCAGGGCAACTCGAACTCTTCATCAGACGCCAGTTGACGGGCGATGTGCGCCTTGAGGGCCAGCAACGTGGATTCGATCGCTTCGCGCTCGGTGTCGTCGGCGTAATGCGGCTCTTCGGCGAAGAGTGCGTCGATCCACTCACGATCCGGAACGACTTCGGAACAGATCGACAGCGCGGTGAGGTAGCCGTGGGCGGCCACGTAGTCCAGCGCCTCGTCATGCAGTTCATCGGCGTCGAGGAAGACTTGCAGGCGGGTTAGTTGCTCAGCGAAGGACATTAAAGGACTACCTTGGGGAATTAACAGATGCGGGAATTCTAGGCCTTCTTGAGCGCTCAGGCCAGCCGCGCGGCATATTTGCACCGCATTCCCCGTGGGAGCGAGCTTGCTCGCGATGAGGTCGTCACATCCAGCATCGTCGCTGCCTGATCCGCCGCCATCGCGAGCAAGCTCAAGCCCACAGGATTTGTACGGTGTTGTTGGAGTGTCTTATCAGCGGCGCCCTTTGCCGGACAGTGCTCGGGTATACTCGCGCGTTTTGTGATGCCCTGCTGGCGTCCCGGCTGAAATGTGAAGCGACATGCAACACACACTTACGATTTGTCGGTGTGGTGCTGGCGTTTCTGAACCAGCCTTGCAGGGATGTTTCGGTGATTTTTGGAGTTTTTATGCTCGAACAGGCTCAACGCGTCCTCAAGGACATCTTCGGCTACGACAGTTTCCGTGGCCGTCAGGGTGCAATCATTGAGCGCGTGGCCAGCGGCGGCGATGCCCTGGTTCTGATGCCTACCGGTGGCGGCAAATCCTTGTGCTTCCAGGTGCCGGCGCTGTTGCGCGATGGCCTGGCCGTCGTGGTGTCGCCGCTGATTGCCTTGATGGACGATCAGGTCGCGACGCTCGAAGAGCTGGGCGTGGCCGCCGCCGCGTTGAACTCCACCCTCAGTGCCGAGCAACAGCGCGACCTGGCGGCCCGCATCAAGCGCGGCGAAGTGAAAATGCTCTATCTCGCGCCGGAACGGCTGGTCCAGCCACGCATGCTGGCGTTCCTGCAAGGGTTGAACATCGCTCTGTTCGCCATTGACGAAGCGCACTGTGTGTCGCAATGGGGCCATGATTTCCGCCCGGAGTACCTGCAACTGGGCCAGTTGGCGGAAATGTTCCCCGATGTGCCACGCATCGCCCTGACCGCCACCGCCGACAAACGCACCCGGGAAGAGATTGTCACTCGCCTGCACTTGCAGAACGCCGAGCGCTTCCTGTCGAGCTTTGATCGGCCGAACATCTTTTATCGCATCGTGCCCAAGGAGCAGCCGCGCAAGCAGTTGCTGGCGTTTCTCGCCGAACGGCGCAGCGATGCCGGCATTGTGTATTGCCTGTCGCGCAAAAAGGTCGAGGAGGTGGCGGCATTCCTCAGTGAACAAGGCTTCCCGGCGCTGCCCTACCACGCCGGGTTGCCCAACGATTTGCGCGCCTACCACCAGAAGCGCTTCCTCAACGAGGAAGGCCTGATCATGGTCGCCACCGTGGCGTTCGGCATGGGTATCGACAAACCCAACGTACGTTTTGTCGCACACCTCGATCTGCCGAAATCCCTTGAGGCCTACTACCAGGAAACCGGTCGCGGCGGGCGTGACGGCCTGCCGGCAGACGCCTGGATGGCCTACGGCCTGCAAGACGTGGTGATGCTCAAGCAGATGCTGCAGAACTCCGAAGGCGACGAACGCCACAAGCGCCTGGAGCAGCACAAGCTCGACGCCATGCTCTCGCTGTGCGAAGAAACCCGCTGCCGCCGCCAGACCCTGCTGGCCTATTTCGACGAGGACATGCCCGAGCCCTGTGGTCATTGCGACAACTGTGTCGACGGCGTGCAGACCTGGGACGCCACCGAGCCCGCCCGTCAGGCGCTTTCGGCGATCTACCGCACCGGCCAGCGCTACGGTGTCGGGCATTTGGTGGATGTATTGCTGGGCAAGGACAACGAAAAGGTCCGCAGTTTCGGTCATCAACACCTGTCGGTTTTCGGTGTCGGCAAAGCAATGGCCGAAGGCGAATGGCGCTCGTTGTTCCGACAACTGGTTGCCCGGGGGCTGGCGGATATCGACCTGGAAGGTTACGGCGGCTTGCGCCTGAGTGACAGCTGCCGGCCGCTGCTCAAGGGTGAAGTGACTCTGGAACTGCGCCGCGACCTCAAGGCGCAAACCACGACCAAAAGCAGCAAGAGCCAGGCAAGCCAACTGGTGCGTGGCGAAGAACGCGAACAGTGGGAAGCCTTGCGTGCCCTGCGCCGCAAGCTCGCCGAAGAACACGGTGTGCCGCCTTACGTCATCTTCCCGGATTCCACCTTGCTGGAAATGCTCCGCAGCCAGCCCACGTCCCTGGCGGAAATGGCCACGGTCAGTGGCGTCGGCGCACGCAAGCTGGAACGTTATGGCGAGGCCTTCCTCGAGGTTCTCGGCGGCCAGGTCGAGGCACCGAAGGCAGTGGCCGATGTGCGCCACGAATTGATCACCCTGGCGCGCGCCGGCATGACGCCGCTGCAGATTGCCGGTCAGCTGCAATGCTCGGAAAAGAACGTCTACACCATGCTGGCCGAGGCCATTGGCAAGCAGCAGCTATCGCTGGAACAGGCACTGGATTTGCCCGAGGACTTAATGGGCGAAGTCCAGGATGCGTTCCTCGACGGCGAAGGCGAGTTACCGCCGGTGTCGGAGATTTCCGCGCTGTTTGCAGGCCGGGTGCCGGAAGGTGTTTTGTACTGTGTACGGGCTGCATTGCAGTCCGAATTCGAGATTTGAGTGATCTGTCGTGCTGATGTAACGATTCACTACAGATCAAGCCTTGCCTCAGGGCAAGGCTCATGCTTAGCTGACTAATAATTAGGTTTTCTCTATTTCAGTCTAATCATGAGTGTTTTATGCCGTTAACCGATCAACACCGCTTTGGCATGCAATTGGCACAGATGTCGCGCGGCTGGCGTGCCGAACTCGACCGCCGACTGGCCGGGCTCGGACTGTCCCAGGCGCGTTGGCTGGTGCTGCTGCACCTGGCGCGTTTCGACGAAGCCCCGACGCAACGTGAACTGGCGCAAAGCGTCGGCGTGGAAGGCCCCACCCTGGCCCGCCTGCTCGATAGCCTGGAAAGCCAGGGCCTGGTACAGCGTCAAGCGGTGCTGGAAGACCGTCGAGCAAAGAAGATCGTCCTCTGCGCCCCGGCGCTCCCCCTGATCGAACAAATTGAAACCATTGCCACGCAACTGCGCCACGAGCTGTTCGAAGGCGTGGATGAGGCGGATTTGGCGGTGTGCATGCGGGTTCATGGGCACATTCTTGGCAATCTTGAAAAATCTTGAGGCATAACCCCGCGCCAGGCTTGTGAGAGGCCGCATTGAGCAGACTATAAGAACTACTGCGCGATATCGTGTTCGTACCGGATGTGCGAACACGTGCAGGTTGGTTCTGGTCACTAAGGGATGCTCATGCTTGAGAGTCGGCTTTTCGTTGTACGCTGTTGCACCCGATTGTTGCTGGTCGGTGCCGTTGTCACTTACTCGGCATTGGCGTCAGCGCTGGGACTCGGTGAAATGACCGTTCACTCGGCATTGAATCAGCCGCTGCGAGCCGACATCGCGCTTCTGGATGCCGCAGGTCTGGAGGAGGGCGAACTGTCGGCCAGCCTGGCGACAGCGGACGAATTCAGCCGGGCCGGTGTCGAGCGGGTGCTCTTCCTTGATAACCTGAAGTTCACCCCCATCCTGCGGGGCAACCGTCGCCTGATCCAGGTCACATCTAACAAACCGGTCAATGAACCCTTCCTGAATTTCCTCGTACAGCTCAATCAGCGCAACGGCCGCTTGCTGCGCGAGTACACGGTGCTGATTGACCCTCCGGGATCAACAAATATTGTGCCGGCAACGGATGAACCGTTGATCGGCCGACCCTCTTCCGAATTTCCGAGTGTCCAGCCTGCCGTCGCGCCACTTCCTGCGCGCAAGGAACCGCCCAGGCCTGGCGCCGCTCCAGTGAATGATCCGCTTTCTGAACAATTGGCCGCCAGCGTGCTGCAAAACCAGCAATTGCAGGCAAGCGTCGACGAGCTCAAGGCGACGCTCCTGGCACAGGGCGAACAGATCGCCGCTGGGAAAAAGCAGGTAGCCGAGTTGCAAACCCGGTTGGCAGAAGTTCAGCAGGCAGCAGCGGAGCCATATGAGCCTGCGGTGGTGACGCCGACGCCTGTCGTCGCAACAGAGCCCCGGACGGATTTGTCGCTGATGTTCGGGCTACCGGCGCTGGTGGTGTTGGTGTTGCTGGGATGGTTCGTTCGGCGTCGCCGCCAGCCATTTCAGACCGCCCCCGAACCTGAGGCCAAGCAAGAGCCGGTGCTGAACCGATCGGTGGAACCACGGCAGGATGTTCTGGGCAAGCAAGGTGATATCGCGGCCCATGACGCGCAACAGGCCAGCCTGCGCAGTTCCGGGTTTGCCCCACAAGAACTTCTGGAAAACCCTGCACGTCATCCCGGGTTGAGCCCTGTCGCACCAGCCGCGGTGCCCGTGGCGACAGCGTCTGGCAACGAGTACCAGTTGAACCTGGATGACCTGTCGATGGGGGCGAGTTGGGACTTGATCGACGCCATCGCACCGCCACCGAGTGCGTCTACGCTGCCGGAGCCCGAAATTGAATGGGAAATCGAACCCGTTTCCCGATCGATGGACGACAGCTTTCTCGTCGAGTTCGCCGAGCCGGTTCCATCGACGGACCTTGATCCGCCGAAACAGACGGCCCGCAGTTAATGGGCCGGCACCCGATAATCCTGGGTGTAAGGAACTATTGTGGCGAGGGGGGAAGCTCCCTCGCCACAGATGTGATGTGTTGTAAGCTGGAGCGCATTCAAACGTCAGTCTTTATGCCTCAGGGAACCTGTCTTTCATGACCGCGAGCAAACCGGAAATCGTCATCACTTATTGCACCCAATGTCAGTGGCTGTTGCGCGCTGCCTGGCTGGCCCAGGAGCTGCTCAGCACGTTCGGCGATGATCTCGGCAAAGTGTCCCTGGTACCCGGCACGGGCGGGGTCTTTCACATTTTCTGCGACGAGGTGCAAATCTGGGAGCGCAAGGCTGACGGTGGGTTTCCCGAGGCCAAGGTTCTGAAACAGCGGGTCCGCGATCAAATCGATCCGGACCGGGATCTCGGACACAACGACCGCACTCAGTGAGAGGCGGCCTCTGCGGCGACGGCTTTCTTGCTCGAACCGCCCGCAAGCCTGCTGGACACCACAATCGCGACGATGATCAGCGCACCGCCCAGCAACATGCGCAGGGTCGGGTTTTCATCGAATAACAGCCAGGCCACCGTGATCCCGTAAACCGGCTCCAGGGCGAAGACCACGGCGGCGGTCCGGGCCTTGATCACGGCGAGACTGGCGACGAACAGGCTGTGGGCAACGCCGGTGCAGAACACCCCCAGCAGGCCGATCCACAGCCAGTCGATGGCACGCACCTCGCTCAATTGTGGCGCCGCCATCGGCAACAGGCACAGGGCAACCACCACGTTCTGACATAACGCTGCCTGCACCGGCGGAATGCGACCGGAACTGACGCGATTGGTCAGCGACAGCAGGGCAAACAATAGACCTGACGCCACTGCCCAGAGCAGGCCGGTGGTAGCGCCGCTGGCCAGATCGAACGCTGGCGTCACCAGCACCAACCCGATACTGACCAGCACGACCAGCAGGATCTCATTGGCGCGAATGCGTTCGCGGAAAATCAGGCCTTCGAGGATGACGGTAAAGGCCGGGAAACTGGCAAAACCGAGCGTTGCGATCGCCACGCCAGCCACTTTCACTGCAATGAAGAAACTTACCCAGTGCCCGGCCAGCAACAGGCCGCTGAGCAACAGTCGACGCCAGTCCACGGCTTCAAGGGTTTGCCAGCGGCTCTGGCGGGCGAATCGTGCAAAAAATGCCAGCGCCAGCACTGCGAATGCCGCGCGGCCGAAAACGATGATGGCCGGTGAGGCCGCGGCGAGTTTTCCGAATACGCCGGTCAGGCCAAACATCAGTGCGCCGATATGCAGGGCGCCAAGGGCGGTACGGGGAGTCATTGCAGTCCTTGATAAACATCGTGAGCCAGACCATTTAACCGCACCCGCTACCGTCGTGTCTGTCGTCAGACTCTCACTGTTTGTCGCCAGCCTCGCGTCGCAGTTTGCCCGGTGATGTGCCGAACTCGCGCAGCACTGCGGCGGCGAATGCACTCTGGGAGCTGTAACCGACGCGACAGGCAATCTCGCCTATGGGCAGCATCGATTCGCGCAACAAGGTAACGGCCTTATGCAGGCGGCGACTGCGGATGTAATCCATCGGTGTCTGCCCGCATTCGGCAACGAACCGGGCGTGCAGGCGAGCACTGGAGAGGCCGGACACGCGTGCCAGATCGGCGACTTGCAGCGGGTAGGCGGCGTATTGGTCAATGTGCGCATTCAATGCAGCATAGGGCAGGCGCCGAGTACCGACGCTGTCAGGCCTTGCGTTGCTCAGACTGGCCAGCAACAGCACCGCACCCTGTTGCGCAATCAGCGGATCCTCGACCGGACTGTTGGCCAGCCAGGCGACCAGTTGGCTTTGCCCGGCATCCAGCGACAGCCGTCCAGCGTTGTCGAGCAAGCGTCGGCTGGATTCGGCATGATCGCCCAGCGACTGAGAGACCCATTGATCACCGGGCACGTCCAGTACCAGGCAACGGCTGCCATTGGCGCTGCCGCACGCATGGTGCGCGCCGGATGGCACCACCGCGAAACTCTGCTGAACCACCTGGCTGCCACGCCCGTCGATCTCGAAATCCAGCGCACCCGACAACCCGAACACCAATTGTGCGTGCTCGTGGCTGTGGATGATCAGGTCGTGGCTGTACTGGCGAAGGGTGAGGATCGGTCTCATCGCAGGGCTCCGGGGACTGGGCGGCAGTTTACACCGGAGCGGCTCGTTCGCGTTGTCACAAGACTGACTTGCTGCTGTCATGGGCTATTAATCCACCCGGCGCAAGCTGGCGAAAACCAGTCCTGAGGGTTGCCCATGACCAGCGCCGAGCTCGCCAAACCCAGCCGTAAACAACGAGTGCGGACCCTGTGGATTTCCGACGTGCATTTGGGCACGCGCGATTGCCAGGCCGAGCATCTGTCGCAGTTTCTCAAGGGTTACCACGCAGACAAGATCTATCTGGTGGGCGATATCATCGACGGCTGGAAACTGCGCGGCGGCATGTACTGGCCGCAGGCGCACACCAACGTGATCCGGCGCTTGCTGACCATGGCCAAGCGCGGTACCGAGGTGATCTACGTCACCGGCAACCATGACGAATTCCTGCGCCGCTATTCGAAGCTGATTCTGGGCAATATCCAGTTGGTGGACGAAGCGGTGCACGTGACCGCTGACGGCAGGCATTTGTTGGTGATCCACGGTGACCAGTTTGACGTGATCACTCGCTATCACCGCTGGCTGGCCTTTCTCGGCGACTCGGCCTACGAATTCACCCTGACCCTCAATCGTTGGCTCAACCATTGGCGTGCCCGTTATGGCTATGGCTACTGGTCGCTGTCGGCGTACCTCAAGCACAAGGTGAAAACCGCCGTCAGCTTCATCAGCGATTTTGAAGAAGCCATCGCCCATGAGTGTGTCAAACGCGAGCTGCATGGCGTGGTGTGCGGGCACATTCACCATGCCGAGATTCGCAAGGTCGGCGAGGTGGATTACCTCAATTGCGGGGACTGGGTGGAGTCTTGCACGGCGCTGATCGAGCATTGGGATGGCACGATCGAGTTGTATCGCCTGGCGGATGCCCAGGCGCGGGAGGCGCAGTTGAAGGCTTTGAAAGTCGCCGAGCCGGCTTGAACATTGCGCTGATTGCAGTGGCCTCATCGCGAGCAGGCTCGCTCCCACAATTTGATCGTTTTTCCTGAAAGAACGCGGTCCCCTGTGGCCTGTCAGGCGGGTGAGTATTCTTCCATCGCCGCCTTGTAGATCGAGTGCTTCGGCTGCGCAAACAGCCGCGCCATCATCGGTTCAAAGAAGCTCAGCGGCAGGGTGTCATACGCCGGATCAAACGCCGCCGCATCGTACCTGGCGCAGAATTCGATGGTTGCCAGGTACTGCGGGTGATCGCTGAATTGCTCGCGCAGGTGCCGGTCCATGCCCAGGTGATGGAAGAAGTAGTAGCCCTGGAAAATTCCGTGTTTTTCCACCATCCACAAATTCTCGGCGCTGACGAACGGTTTGAGGATGGCGGCCGCGATGTCCGGGTGGTTGTAGGAGCCAAGGGTGTCGCCGATGTCATGGAGCAGGGCGCAGACCACGTACTCTTCATCGCGGCCGTCGCGCCAGGCGCGGGTGGCGGTTTGCAGGGAGTGGGTCAGGCGGTCCACTGGAAAGCCAGCAAAATCACCCTCCAACAACTTCAGGTGCGCCGCGATTCGTGCCGGCAGTTGACGGGCGTAGGCACTGAAGTCCGCAGCAATGATCGCCCAGTCTTCCTGGGTGCCGTCCTTCATGTGGGTGAAACGGGCGTTTGCATTCATCGGCAATCCTCCTGTAACGGCACGCGTCCCAGAATCATGTCGCGATACATGACGAAATCGCCGAGCAGGCTATAGAAGGGATGTTGGAACGTTGCAGGGCGATTCCTTTCGAAGAAGAAATGTCCGACCCAGGCGAAGCTGTAACCGGCCACCGGCAAAGCCCATAACAGCATCCAGGCGCCCCGACCAATGGTCAGCGCCAGAATGAAAATGACCAGCGTCGTGCCGATGAAGTGCATTCGTCGGCAAGTGCTGTTGCTGTGCTCGCTGAGGTAATACGGGTAAAACTCAGCGAAGCTGTTGAATCGTTTGACGTTTTCCACGACCGCGATCTCTGTGGTTATTGTTCTGACTGCAAGTTGTTCTGCGGGTAGCTTATTTGAGTCTAGAGTGATCAATGGCATCGGCCAGTGACAATAGGCGCCACTTTAGTATCCTTCGGAAATTGGCCGTGACATTGCGGCTCATCATGTAAGAACCCGACATGAGCGAACGAACGACTTCTGCAAGCTGGGCGATGGGGATTGTCAAAGCACTGGAAATGGACGGCCTGGATTGCCGGGTTCTGTTCAAACAGCTGGGGCTTGACTACGCGGCATTGGATGATCCGGATGCGCGATTTCCGCAGGACTCCATGACACGACTCTGGCAACGCGCGGTTGAGCTGTCCGGCAATCCGGCGATTGGCCTGAACATGGGCAAGGTGGTACGACCCGCGCAGTTCCATGTGACCGGCTACGCCTTGATGTCCAGCCAGACCCTGGCCGAAGGTTTCAAGCGGCTGGTGCGTTACCAGCGAATCATTGCTGAAAGCGCGGACCTGAGTTTCCGTCTGCTGGATGAGGGGTATGCGCTGATTCTGACGGTCCACGGCGATCATTTGCCGCCCACCCGCCAAAGCGCCGAAGCCTCACTGGCCTGCGCCCTGGCGTTGTGCGGCTGGCTGACCGGTCGCACGCTGCACCCGCGAAAAGTGCTGGTCCAGGGCGATCAACCGGCCAATCTCGAGCCCTATAAACAGGCTTTCCATGCGCCCTTGGTGTTCAACGCACCTTACGATGCGCTGATTTTCGAGCGTTCGGACATGGAAGCGCCATTGCCGACAGCCAACGAGGCCATGGCGCTGCTGCATGACCGCTTTGCCGGCGAATACCTGGCACGGTTTTCCGAGGGGCGCGTGACCCACAAGGCGCGGCAGGTGCTATGCCGCTTGCTGCCACAGGGCGAGCCCAAGCGCGACACCGTGGCGCAAACGCTGCACCTGTCGCAACGTACTTTGCAGCGACGCTTGCAGGAAGAGGGCACGAGTTTTCAAGCGTTGCTCGACGACACCCGGCGCGAATTGGCCGAGCAGTATCTGGCGCAACCGACCATGACGCTGCTGGAAATTGCCTACCTGCTGGGGTTCGCCGATCCGAGCAACTTCTTCCGCGCCTTCCGGCGCTGGTTCGATGCCACGCCCGGCGAATACCGGGCGCGATTGATGGAAGCGCCACCGACGGTCAGTGACGCCAGAACGCCGGAATGCACAGAACAAACACCGTAATGATCTCCAGTCGGCCCAAGAGCATGCCGAACGAGAGAATCCACTTGGCGGCGTCGGGCAGCGAGGCGAAGTTGCCGGCCGGGCCGATGGTTTCACCCAGGCCGGGGCCGACACCGGACACGGTGCTGGCGGCGCCGGTGAGCGCGGTCATCCAGTCCACCCCGAGCAGCGACAACAACAGCGCGATCACGCAGATGGTGATGGCGAAGAAAAACGAAAAGGTCAGAATCGAACGCACGATCTCTTCATCGAGCCGGTGACCGTTGTACTTCTGCTTGATCACCGCGCGCGGGTGAATCAACTGATTAAGGTTGGCCTTGAGCAGAATGTAGGCCACCTGGAAGCGGAAAATCTTGATCCCGCCAGCCGTCGAGCCGGAACAACCGCCGACAAAGCCCAAATAGAAGAACAGCATCAGCGAGAAATTGCCCCAGAGGCTGTAGTCCCCCAGTGCGAAACCGGTGGTCGTCACCACCGACGTCACGTTCAGCGCGACATGCCGCAGCGCTTCCAGCCAATGCAGTTTGGTGGTCCACCAGTACCAGGTGCCGAGCACCAGCCAGGTCACCAGTAACATGCCGAGCAAGCCTTGAACCTGTTGATCCTTGATCAGCGCCCGACGGTTGCCGCGCAGGGTCGCTACATACAGGGTGAACGGCAGGCTGCCGAGAATCATGATGACGATCGCCACCCAGTGCACCGCCGGTTGTGTCCATTTGGCCAGGGACTGGTCGGAGGTGGAGAAACCACCGGTGGAAATCGCCGACATCGCATGGTTGATCGCATCGAACAGGCTCATCCCGGCCCACCAGAACGCCAGGCTGCCGACAATGGTGATGCCGACGTAGGCCGCTACGATCAACCGCGCCACCATGTGTGAACGGGGCATGACTTTTTCGGAACGGTCCGACGACTCGGTCTGAAACAGCCGCATGCCACCGATGCGCAGCAGTGGCAGAATCGCCACCGCCATGCCGATAAAGCCGATGCCGCCGATCCAGTGCAACAGCGAGCGCCACATCAGAATGCCGGGGGACATGCTGTCCAGGCCACTGAGTACCGTCGAGCCGGTGGCGGTGATGCCGGACATGCTTTCAAAAAACGAGTCGGTGTAGCTGATGCGCTGGGTCAACAGAAACGGCAGTGCGGCGAAGATGCACACCACCAGCCAGCTGCTGACGGTCAGCAGGTACATGTCCCGTGGACGCAGGTGAATGTGCTCGGGTCGTCCCGGAATGACCAGCGCCAAGCCGGCGACAAAGGTGATCATACTGGCCCAGAGGAACGACGGCAGGTCATGGGTGCGGTCGAAGATCACCAGCGTGGCCATGGGCACGACCATGGCGATGGCCAGGGTTATCAGGAAGATGCCGATGATGAAACCAATGATCCGTAAGGTCGGCAACGCCATGAGGTCCGCTCGGCTGAATGTGGGAAGGGCGCCATTCTACCTGCGGTGCAGGGCATGTAAACCGGCACTCTGGCGGTAGATACCGCTAGAATAGCCGCACCAATTTTTCAGGAGGTGGCCGATGCAGGCTCTCGACGTATTGCTCAACCGTGTTTCCGTCCCACGCCTGGTCGAGCCGGCTCCCACGCCAGAGCAGCGCGAGGCGCTGTTTGCCGCCGCCATGCGTGCACCCGATCACGGTCACTTGCAGCCGTGGCGTTTCTTGACCGTCGAAGGTGCTGCGCGCGAGCAAATGGGCGAGTTGCTGGCCGAAGCCGCAAAGCTGCAGGATGGCGAAGCCAGCGAGGCGGCCATCGACAAGGCGCGCAACGGTCCGCTGCGGGCGCCGCTGGTGGTCGTGGTGATTGCGCGCTTGCAGGATCACGTCAAATATCCAAAGTCCGAGCAACGGCTGGCGGCTGGCTGCGCGGCCCACGGGATTTTGCTGGCGGCCTATGCGCAGGGCATTGGCGCGGTGTGGCGTACGGGTGATCTGGCCTATTCGCCGCATGTGGCCAAGGGCTTGGGATTGGCCGAAGGTGAGGAGGTGATTGCGTTTCTGTACCTTGGCACGCCGCAGAAAGAACCGCGCGTTGCGGAGAAAGTTGATCTGGCCGAATTTGTCAGCGCCTGGCCCGGTAAAGCCTGACGACCTCGATCAAAAGTGGCAGCGAGCCTGCTCGCGATAGCGGTGTTTCAGTCACTTTGATTGTGAATGTACTGCCGCTTTCGGGAGCAGGCTCGCTCCCACAGGGGTTCAGGGTTGGACCACTGCGCCTGGGACGAGTGGCAATTCCAGGCTGGCAATAAACCCGCCTTCCGGGTGATTGGCCAGCACCAGACTGCCGCCATGTCTCTCCGCTGCCCGCCGTGCAATGGCCAAACCCAAACCGTGGCCTGCCGCAGTCTGCCCCGGCGCGCGGTAGAAGGGTTCACCGAGTTGATTCAAGTGTTCGGCGTCAACGCCCGGCCCATGATCGCGCACGCTCACCACGATCCGGTCTCCCTGACGCAATGCCAGCATTTCGATCGGTTGCCCGTTCACCGGGTTGAAGCGCTGGGCATTGCGCAGCAGGTTGTCCACGGCGCGTTCGATCATGGTCGGCCAGCCTTTCAGGTTCAGTTGCGCCTCAGCCTCCAGTCTTACGCTTTGTTCCGGTGAAGCCATTTGCGCATCCCGTTGCAGCGCTGTGAGCAAGGCGTTGAGGTCCACCTCCTCAGCGCTGGCGTTATCGGCATCGACCCGCGCCAGCACCAGAATTTCGCTGATCAGCGCTTCGAGTCGGTCACATTCGCGCGTGAGGCGCGGCCAGAGCTTTTGCCGTTCTTCCGGTGACGCCCGTTCGGTCAAGGCCAGGGCAATGCGCAGCCGGGCGAGGGGAGAGCGCAGTTCGTGGGACACATCGCGCAGCAATTGCCGCTGGCTGCCGATCAGGCTTTGCAGGCGTGCACCCATGCGGTTGAAGTCGTTGGCCAGCACACCGAATTCATCGCGGCGGTTGGCCAGTTTGACCAGGCTGTTCTGTTGGTAAGTGGTTTGCCCCAGATCATGCACCGCGCCGCGCAAACGGTTGAGGGGGCGGGTGATGGAAAGGGTCACGAACAAGCTGAACAGGGTCAGCACCACCAGGGCAATCCCCAGCGCACTCAACGGCCAGAGCAGGCTTTCGCGGTGCCAGGCGTCCAGTTCCGGGTGTGGAATGCGGTAAATCAGCAGGTAGGTGTCGCCGGTTTTTTCGCTGGTGTATTCCGCCGTCAGACGACGCCATGGCAGGTGCCGGTCATCATTGTTCTGGCGTGCTTCGAAGGCCGCCGCGCGACGTGGGAAGGTGCCGCGCACCACCGGGTCGCCGCTTTCGTTGAGCACCTGAACATCGATGTGATATTGGCGTTTGCGCTGTTCGAGAATGTCCTGGGCGGCTTCCTCGCCTTGGGTCTCATAGGTTTGAGTCCACTCCTCGGCCAGGGTGTTGAGGCCGGGATGACGACTGAGAATCCACGCGTCCTGATTGAGCATGTGCCCCAGCAGAATGGAGAGTCCTGCAACCAAAGCGATCGCCAGCCAGAAGCTGGCCAGAATACGCCAGAACAATGAGCGCACAGAAAATCCTCGAACAATCACGGAATCACATGTAGGAGCGAGCCTGCTCGCGAAAAACGAATAGACAACACGTGCTACCTGTTGCCGCGCGTTATCGTTGACGTCCATCGCGAGCAGGCTCGCTCCTACAGTAAAAGCATCAGACCCAACGGTGTTCAGCCATTGGGTCCGGGGTTAACGCATTATTGCGCTTTTTGCGGTTGTTGCGCTTTCCAGGCCTTGAATTCGGCCCATTCGGCGCGGCGTTCAGCCTGTTGCTTCTGGATCTCGTCGAATTTCTTCTGCTGATCCGGCTTCAGCAGGGCGCGGACGTCGGCTTCGGCTTTCTTGTGGTTGGCGGCCATTTCGTCCTTCATGGCTTTCTGGTCGGCTGGCGAAAGTTTTTCCAGGTACTTGTCTACCAGTTGCTGACGCTCGTGCATTTGCTCGCCCATGATCTTGCGGATCTGATCGCGCTGTTCGCGGCTCAGGTCCAGTTGGCTGTACGGGCCTTTGCCGTGCATGCCGTGCATCTGACCGCCGTGGCGCGAACCGTCCATTGGCCCACCCATCGGGCCTGTGCCTTCAGGCATGGCCATGGCAACGGTCGGCAGGGCGGCGGCGAACATCAGAGCGATAAGAGTCTTGCGCATGGTGAATCTCCTTGTCTCGTTCCCGGTACGTTCCGGATGAGTACAGATTACGGAGATCAAGGTCAGCGGCGGTCAGTGGAGCGTAAAGCTTGGGTAAAGATGGTTTTCCGCCGACCTGACATAACGTCATTTGGGGCGCCGGTCTGGGGCGAGGGAGCAAGCTGACTCGCCACAGGTTGCAGTCGGCCAGCTCCTTCTCGGTTTACAGGCTGTAGTAGTAACCACGGCTACGCAGCGCGACGATGCGCGGACGGCCATCCGGGTGCGGGCCGATCTTCTTGCGAAGGTTGCTGACGTGCATGTCCAGGCTGCGGTCGTACAGCGTCAGTTTGCGACCGAGGGCGATTTGCGCCAGTTCCTGTTTGTCCAGTGGCTCGCCGGGTTGCTTGAGCAAGGCTTCCAGCAAGCGGCTTTCGGAGACGGTGAGGGTGAATTCCTGTTCGTCGATGCTGACCACGCCGCGCACCGGGCTGAAACATAGATCGCCCAGTTCCAGCTGACTGGAAACGGCCGCGGGGTGGCTGCGGCGCAACACCGCTCGCAGGCGGGCGGTCAGTTCCCGCGGGTCGCAGGGTTTGGCCAGGTAATCGTCGGCACCCAGTTCCAGGCCGAGGATGCGGTCCAAAGGTTCACCGCGGGCCGAAAGCATCAGTACCAGCAAGTCCGGGTGATCGCTGCGCAGTTGCTTGAGCAGTTCCAGGCCGCTGCCATCGGGCAACATCACATCCAGCACGACGGCTGCCGGAGACGTTTCGGCCAGTGCACGACGGGCGCTCTGGCCATCGTGACAGGCACGGACTTGAAAGCCTTCCTGGCTCAGCCAACTGCTCAGGAGCTCGCACAGCTCCTGGTCATCATCAATAAGTAACAGCTCGCTCATGACTCACTCAATTTAGCCATTGTCGACGTTTTCGACTTGCACCACTGGCGAAGATACCGCAGAGCAAGGCCAATAGCGCAACTCCGGCGCCGATGACGAACCATTGTTGCTGATCGGTCAGCAAGCGCGGCAGCGGGCTGCTGGCCTGGGCCTCCTTGAGTTGCAGCTTCAAGCGCTGGTTCTCCTGGCGCAATCGGGCCAGCACGGGGCTTTCGCGTTCGCCATCGGCATTTTGCAATTGTTTGCTCAGTTCTTCCCGTTGCCGCTCGCTTTCCTTAAGACGCTGTTGCAACTCGGTGATCTGGCTGCCAGCGTTCAGGGACAGCGGCGTCGAATTACCGCCACTGGCGCTTTCTTCACCGTGGACGGGGGCCACGATCGACAACGTGACCAACATCAGACACAACGGACCCTTGCGCATCACGACTCCTGATTCCAATACGAGTATTGGGAAGTTGTCGGCAGGCAAACGAGAATAATGAGCGATTGAGAGCGCGATGAACCGAGAAGGTTCATCGCGAGGGGGACGAATTACGGCAGGACTTGCTTGAACGGTTTGACCGAAACGTTGGCGTAGACGCCTGCGGCGATATACGGATCGGCGTCGGCCCAGGCCTGGGCAGCGCTCAGGGAGTCGAATTCGGCGACGATCAGGCTGCCGGTGAAACCCGCCGCGCCCGGATCATTGCTGTCGACCGCCGGATGCGGGCCGGCCAGTACGATGCGACCTTCGCCCTTGAGCACTTGCAGACGCTCAAGGTGCGCTGGCCGGGCGGCCAGGCGAGCTTCCAGGGAGTTGGCGACGTCTGTGGCAATGATTGCGTAAAGCATGTCAGTCCTCGGTTTTTGGCGTGGTGGTATCGGCATCGTGCAAGTGGCGGGACAGGTAGATACCTTGACCGACCAGGAACAGCAAAGTCATGCCCAGGCTGCCGAATACCTTGAAGTCGACCCAGTAGCTCTGGAAGGTGAACGCGACAAAGAGATTGGCGGCACCGCAAAACAGGAAGAACACGATCCAGGCGATGTTCAGGCGGTTCCAGATGGCGTCAGGCAGGGTCAGCGCGTGGCCCATGATGCGTTTGATCAGCAACTGCTCACCGACGAAATGGCTGCCAATGAACGCGAGGGCGAACAGCCAGTTGACCACCGGGGCCTTCCATTTCAGGAAGGTCTCGCTGTGGAACGCCAGGGTCAGGCTGCCGAAGACCAGGCAGGCGATCAGGGTCAGCCACTGGCTCTTCTCCAGCTTGCGCTGTTTGATGAACAGCGTGCCGTAGACCACCAGGGAACTGATGATGAGCATCGCGGTGGCGCTGTAGATGCCGCCTACAGTGACCTCGTGGCCGGCAATGTCGACGACCCTTGGATCAATCTTGAAGACGATGAAAAACAGCAGGAGGGGGATGAAATCGATGAATTGTTTCACAGTGGCAGCCAGAAGCAGGATGTGGCGGCATAATAACAAACATATGGGCGCGCGATAGCGCCAGCTGATTTGAGGTTACAAAGCCCCGTGAATGTTGATTTGCACTGCCATAGCACGGCCTCCGATGGCGCCCTGGCGCCTGCGGTTCTGGTTGCGCGTGCGTTCGAGAAAGGCGTGCGAGTCCTGGCCTTGACCGATCACGATACCCTCGAGGGCCTCGACGAGGCCCGCAACGCAGCGAACGCGCTGGGGATGCAACTGGTCAACGGTGTCGAATTGTCCTGTACCTGGGGCGGTGCGACCATTCATGTATTGGGCTACGGTTTCGACGTCAATGCCGCGCCGTTGGTCGAGGCAATCGCCAAATTGCATGACGGTCGCTGGTTGCGATCCGAAGAAATCAGCCGAAAACTGGCGCTCAAAGGCATGCCGGGCGCGCTGGAAGGCGCACGGGAGATCCAGCAGGAATTGGGTGACAGCGGCAACGCGCCGGCCCGCCCGCACTTTGCCGACTGGATGGTGCGCGAAGGTTTCGTCAAGGATCGCGCCGAAGCGTTCCGCAAATGGCTGGGTGCCGGCAAGCTGGGCGACGTCAAGCTACATTGGCCGACGCTGGAAGATACCGTTGAAACACTGCGCGCAGCCAACGCCTGGGTCAGTCTGGCGCACCCCTGGCATTACGATTTCACGCGCAGCAAACGTCGCCGCCTGATTGCCGACTATATTCAAGCAGGGGGCCACGCGATTGAAGTGGTCAATGGCCATCAGCCCGCCGAGCAAGTGGGCAGCCTGGCCATTCTCGCCCGGGAGTTTGGTCTGCTGGTTAGCGCCGGCAGTGATTTTCATGGCCCTGGAGGCTGGTCCGAGATCGGTGAGTACCGCCCGGTCCCGGAGGATCTGCCACCACTGTGGTGTCGATTCAAACATGACCCAATTATTGCCGCCGTCTGAACAGGTAGAGAATGTGAGTCAATTTTTCCAGATTCATCCGGAAAACCCGCAAGCGCGCCTGATCAAACAGGCGGTCGAGATCATCCGCAGCGGCGGGGTGGTGATTTATCCCACGGACTCGTCCTACGCCATTGGTTGCCAGATCGGCGACAAGAATGCCGTGGAGCGTGTGCGCCGGTTGCGTGGGCTGGATGACAAGCACAATTTCGCGCTGATTTGCAGCGACCTTTCGCAACTGGGACTGTTCGCCAAGATCGACACCGGCCTTTTCCGCTTGCTCAAGGCCCATCTACCGGGCCCGTACACCTTCATTCTCAACGCCACCCGTGAAGTGCCGCGCCTGCTGTTGCACCCGAAAAAACGCACCATCGGCCTGCGGGTGCCGAGCCATCCGATTGCCTTGGCGCTGCTCGAAGAGCTCGGCGAGCCGCTGATGAGCGTGACTCTGATCCTGCCCGGCGAAACAGACCCGATGACCGATCCCTATGAAATGCGCCAGGTGCTTGAGCATCAGGTTGACCTGATCATCGACGGCGGTTTCGGCGGGGTTAAGGCGTCCACCGTGATCAACCTCGCCGACGGCGAGCCGGAAGTGATCCGCGTCGGTTGCGGCGATCCCACGCCGTTCATGGCCGAGGCCTAGATGTCCGCAGTAGAACCCGTCGACAGTCAGGCCGGAGCCCAGCAAGAGCTGCCCTTCGCCATGGTCTATGGCCAGGCGGTCATGGAAATGCCGCTGGACTTGTACATTCCGCCGGATGCGCTCGAAGTCTTTCTCGAAGCCTTCGAAGGCCCCCTCGATCTGCTGCTGTACCTGATCCGCAAACAGAACATCAATATCCTCGACATCCCTGTGGCGGAAATCACCCGTCAGTACATGGGGTATGTCGAGTTGATGCAGTCGGTGCGCCTGGAGCTGGCTGCCGAGTACCTGGTGATGGCCGCGATGCTGGCCGAGATCAAGTCGCGGATGCTGTTGCCACGGGCTGAAACCGTCGAAGACGAGGAAGAAGACCCGCGCGCCGAGCTGATCCGCCGCTTGCAAGAGTACGAGCGCTTCAAGGCCGCCGCCGAAGGCATCGACGGTCTGAGTCGCGTCGGTCGCGATGTGCTGGTGCCCAAGCTCGACGCCCCGGAGGCCCGGGCGCGCAAGCTGCTGCCGGACGTGCGGTTGTCGGAACTGCTGCTGTCCATGGCCGAAGTGCTGCGTCGCGGCGACATGTTCGAAAGCCACCAGGTCAGCCGCGAGGCGCTGTCCACTCGCGAGCGCATGAGCGATGTGCTGGAACGGCTCAAGGGCGGCGGGTTTGTGCCGTTCGTCGAGCTGTTCACCGCCGAAGAAGGGCGTCTGGGAGTGGTGGTGACATTTATGGCGATCCTCGAGCTGGTCAAGGAATCCTTGGTCGAGCTGGTGCAGAATGAGCCGTTCGCAGCGATCCACGTGCGAGCCCGAGCCGAATAACGAGTTGAATCATGAACCTGAGTGAACCCCGCGAGCTGGCACCCTTGCTCGAAGCCTTCCTGTTGGCCTCGGGAAAACCGCAATCCCTGGAGCGTCTGTTCGAACTCTTCGAAGAGGGCGAGCGGCCGGAGCCACCGGTTTTCAAGAAAGCGTTGACGATACTCGCCAAGTCCTGCGATGGCCGCGCCTTTGAACTGAAGGAGGTCGCGTCCGGTTATCGCCTGCAAATCCGCGAAAAGTTTTCGCCGTGGGTCGGCCGTTTGTGGGAGGAGCGCCCGCAGCGCTATTCCCGCGCCATGCTCGAGACCATTGCCCTGATCGCCTACCGCCAGCCGATCACCCGTGGCGAGATCGAGGACGTGCGGGGTGTGGCGGTCAACAGTCAGATCGTCAAAACGCTGATGGAGCGTGAGTGGATTCGCATCGTCGGATACCGCGACGTGCCGGGCAAGCCGGCGATGTTCGCCACCACCAAGGCGTTTCTCGATCACTTCAACCTGAAAAACCTCGACGACCTGCCGCCGCTGGCCGAATTGCGCGAACTGGAGCCCGATCCGGTGCTCGATTTCGACGATGCGCCGGTGCCCGCCGGTCTGCAAGAATTGGCGGACGCCAGCGCCGAGCCGGAAGAGCCCAAGGAAGAAACCAGTTTCCATACGCTGTTGCTGGAACTGGACAGCATGGAGGAGGGGATCAAGACCGATTTCGATGATTTGTTGCGTGATGGCGAGGTATCCGTGACTGATCCGGAGTTCGCTGACGTTCAGCCGGACACCGAAACCGTGCAGATCGAGCCGGCGCCTGACCTTGAAGCGGAGCCTGAAGCAGACATCGAGCCGGAACAGGAAGACGACATTCTCGGTGTCGCCGAAGCCCGGGAAAAACTGCTGGCGGCGGTTGCTGCCCTGGAACAGCCAAAACCCGAGCTGAGTGATGAAGAGGCCGAAGCATTGGCTTTGGCCGAAGCCATCGAAGCCGAACGCCGCGAATTCGAAGACTGACCGCAATCCCGTAACCACCCAATATCCCTGTGGGAGCGGGCTTTGGTAAATCATCACCCAATCACCGGTCGGCGGAAAAGCCAATAAGCTTTGGCGAATCAACTAGTCTCTGATGCGCAAACGCCCTGATGAGCGTATGATTCGCGACCCTTCGGCGATCCCTTCGCCCAGGTACACAGATTTGCAACGTTCCAGGCCACGCCTGGACAGATCACACCGGGAGGTGCCCAGATGAGTATCAACGACCAGCAAGACGACCAGCCAATCGGCCCAGCAGGCGAAAAACTGCAGAAAGTCCTCGCCCGTATCGGCGTCGGCTCGCGCCGTGACGTGGAAGCCTGGATCAGCCACGGCCGCATCAAGGTCAACGGCAAAGACGCCACCCTTGGCCAGCGCGTCGACATGCACGACGCCATCACCATCGATGGCAAGGTGATCAAGCGCGAAGAAGCCGCCGAGTCGGTACGCCGCGTGATCATGTACAACAAACCCGATGGCGAAATCTGCACCCGTGTCGATCCGGAAGGGCGTCCGACCGTGTTCGACAAGCTGCCGCGTCCGAAAGAAGGGCGCTGGATCAACATCGGTCGCCTGGACATCAACACCACGGGTTTGCTGATGTTCACCACCGACGGTGAGCTGGCCAACCGCCTGATGCACCCGTCCTACGAGATGGACCGCGAATACGCCGTGCGTGTACGTGGCGAAGTCGATGACGAGATGATCGAGCGCCTGAAAGCGGGCGTCGTCCTCGAAGACGGCCCGGCGCGTTTCACCGACATCCAGCAGGCTCCAGGTGGCGAAGGGTTCAACCACTGGTACCACTGCGTGGTGATGGAAGGTCGCAACCGCGAAGTCCGTCGTCTGTGGGAGTCCCAGGGGCTGGTGGTCAGCCGTCTGAAACGCGTGCGTTTCGGTCCGGTGTTCCTCAACTCCGACCTGCCGATGGGTCGCTGGCGCGAAATGAGCCAGTACGAAGTCGATATTCTCAGCGCCGAAGTCGGCTTGACCCCGGTGGCCATGCCGCAACTGAACGCCAAGAGCAAAGACAAGCTTGAGCGTATGCAGCGCAAGTCTTCGCGTCCGATGGCCAAGACCGAGCGCGTGCGTACCCTGCGTCCGGCGGCTGGTGCACCTGCCGCGCCACGTGAAAGCCGCGAGCCGCAGATCGAAGGTGAGCGTCCGGGGCGCAAGCCTGTTGCACGTCAGGATGGCGAGCGCGGTCCACGCACGCCACGTCCGGCCAATGGCCGCACCGAGCGCGGTGAAGGTCGCGGCGCCCCAGCCGGTCGCGGTACGCCGGTCGCCGATCGCCCAGTCGACACCAAGCGTCCGGCCAAGCCGGCGCCAAAGCGTCCGGGGATCAAGCTGGTCGAGGGTGACAAGCCTTCAGGCAAGCGTCGTGGCGCACCGGCCGGTTCGGGTCAGCGTCCGGGTTTTGGTCGTCGCAAGCCGGAGTGATCGGTAAGCGCTTCATAAAAAAACGCCAACCCTCGGGTTGGCGTTTTTTTTTGCGCCTGGTTTCAGTGTTGTGCTGATTTTGGGTGCCCCTTCGCTGGCAAGCCAGCTCCCACAGGGTTATCGGGCGTACATAAAATGGGCGGCGCCAAAGATCAAGGTGGGAGCAGGCTTGCCCGCGAAGGCGTCAGGTGCAACACCGTCATGCCGGAAGTGGAAACCCGTCGTTACGCCATGTAACGATTTCCTGACGAATTCCGCCGGTTACCCCCGTGCAATCCTCACTTCCCTGATGCTGTAAGAAAATTCTTCCACTTCACGACCCTTTCAGTCTCGGCCGATGGCTCTAACCCGCTTGTCTCAACGCCTCATGCAGGGTGTCATGCGCGCCATGCCTGTCGTGCAGGTGCATAACAAAAAGGAGGCGCAATGAACGCCGCAATCCGTTTTCACCTCTCTGCGTGGGGCGATTTTTCTGCCGCCCCCGTCAATGACCCGCAAAGGTCTGAGCCCTTTTTTACAGCCGCCCGAGCCATTCGGAGTGGACACAGGCAATCCCGGCAACCGACACGCTGACTCAGCGGTGTCTGGCGGCAGGGGGTTAGCGGTGTACAATGCGCCGCGTTTTACCTGTGACCTCCTGCGCATCTGCGCAAACCTCGAGGCTATCCGCCTTGTTCACTCCGCCGCGTCACGAGCGTGTCGGGTTCGATTTCGTCACAGATAAAAACAAACAGGTGACGCATGACCGTTGTAAATACGCTGAACTCCTGGTGCCTGCGCTGGGGTTTGATCGGTGCCGCTTAACGCCTTTGCTGAGCAGCAACGTCTACTGAACATCATCAAACCTTGCGTGAGACCCTTTTCATGAGTGGACAAAACTCGCATTCAGGCGAGCTGAAACGCGGCCTGAAAAATCGCCACATTCAACTGATTGCCCTCGGTGGCGCGATTGGTACCGGTTTGTTCCTCGGCTCGGCCGGGGTGCTGAAATCCGCCGGCCCGTCGATGATCCTCGGCTATGCCATTTGTGGCTTCATAGCCTTCATGATCATGCGCCAACTGGGCGAAATGATCGTTGAAGAGCCTGTGGCCGGTTCTTTCAGCCACTTCGCACACAAATACTGGGGCGGTTTCGCCGGCTTCCTGTCGGGCTGGAACTGCTGGATCCTGTACATCCTGGTGGGCATGTCGGAGCTGACCGCCGTCGGCAAATACATTCACTACTGGGCGCCGCACATCCCGAGCTGGGTCACGGCTGCTGGCTTCTTCGTGCTGATCAACCTGATCAACCTGGCCAACGTCAAAGTCTTTGGCGAGGCCGAGTTCTGGTTCGCGATCATCAAGGTCGTGGCGATCGTCGGCATGATTGGCCTGGGCAGCTACCTGCTGGTCAGCGGTCACGGCGGCCCGCAAGCCTCGGTGAGCAACCTGTGGTCCCACGGCGGCTTCTTCCCGAACGGCGTCAGCGGTCTGGTGATGGCCATGGCGATCATCATGTTCTCCTTCGGAGGCCTGGAAATGCTCGGTTTCACCGCAGCCGAAGCCGACAAGCCGAAAACCGTGATCCCCAAAGCCATCAACCAGGTGATCTACCGGATCCTGATTTTCTACATCGGTGCGCTGGTTATCCTGCTGTCGCTGACCCCGTGGGACAGCCTGCTGCAGACCCTGAACGCATCCGGCGACTCCTACAGCGGCAGTCCGTTCGTCCAGGTGTTCTCGATGCTGGGTAGCAACACCGCCGCGCACATCCTCAACTTCGTGGTCCTGACGGCGGCGTTGTCGGTGTACAACAGCGGCACCTACTGCAACAGCCGCATGTTGCTGGGCATGGCCGAGCAGGGCGACGCGCCGAAAGCGCTGGCGAAGATCGACAAGCGCGGTGTGCCGGTGCGTTCGATCCTGGCCTCGGCTGCCGTGACGCTGATCGCGGTGCTGCTGAACTACCTGATCCCGCAAAACGCGCTGGAACTGCTGATGTCGCTGGTAGTGGCTACCCTGGTGATCAACTGGGCGATGATCAGCTTCTCGCACTTCAAGTTCCGCCAGCACATGAACAAGACCCACCAGACGCCGCTGTTCAAGGCCTTGTGGTACCCGTACGGGAACTACATCTGCCTGGCGTTCGTGGTGTTCATTCTCGGCGTGATGCTGTTGATTCCGGGGATCCAGATCTCGGTGTATGCGATTCCGGTGTGGGTCGTGTTCATGTGGGTCTGCTACGGCATCAAGAACAAGCGCAGTGCGCGACATGCGCTGCAGGCTGCCAGCGCGAAGTAAGCGTGGAACACAGAAACAACAAACCCGGCCATGTGCCGGGTTTGTTGTTCTTGATGTTCTGATTTCACGATCGCGCTGAAGTCTGGTTCCTACAAAGTCGGGAATCGTTTACTACAGTCATTTCGGAATTTTAATAAAACGGATTGATTCAGAACGGGCCTACACCCTGCCTGCTCCTGTTTGCCCTAGACTCGGGCGCTCCAGTTAAACAAGGAGTGCTGATTGTGGCGAGTCAAAGTTACATGAGTATCACCGGTAAACGACAAGGCTTGATTTCAGCGGGTTGTTCAGGCCAAAGCTCTATCGGCAACAAATGCCAACTCAGCCATCAGGATGAAATCATGGTGTTGGCTTACTCGCACGATATGCTCACGGGTAATGATGGCAGTGTTGCAGGCGGTCGCGGCAAGCACATGCCGATCATGATTACCAAAGCTATCGATAAGTCATCGCCTCTGCTGGCGAGCGCGCTGCATGCCGGTGAAGAACTGGACTGCATCATCAATTTATACCGAACCTCCTCGACCGGAGGTCAAGAGCGATATTATTCGATACACCTCACCGATGCGCGTATTGCGCATATCAGCCTGCAGGTTCCCCATGCCATTCGCATGAATGATGCCGAGCCGCAAGAGTTGGTGTCTATCCGATACAGGAATATTGCCTGGGCGCATGTTCCAGCGGCGACCAGTGCTTATAGCACCTGGATGAAAGAGGATGAATGAATCTTCCTGCGATATTCATGATGTAACCAGGTCTGCTTCTGATCTGGTTGCAGCGGGGTGCGCCATTGGCATGGCGCATATTCCTGACGGTTTTGCACGGCTTCGATTTGGTTCGATGGTCGCTTCCTATGTTGATGAAGTGATTCAGGCGGTTGATGAGGGGGTTATTAGTGCGTGGCAGGCCGTACAGGAAATAAGGGCTGAATATGAAGACTTGGCGTCAAAGGCGCGCTTTTATCTTCAAAATGGTGTTGGGGTTGTTGCGGGGGTGATGCAGGTTAGGACGGGGTTTACGATTATCGGAACTCCGGGAGGGCTCGGTGTGATTCCAGGCACCCTCATGGTTGGGCATGGAGCAAATAATATCTATGAAAGCTTCGGAAATATTTATCGTGGGCCGGGTGCTCCGAGCACGGTTGGGCCTGTTAGGTATTTTTATAGGGATATGTTTGATGAAAAGGGTGACATGATTTACTACTCAATGGACTTGTTTCTTTCCGCAATCGGGGTTTTTAGGCCGGTGTCAAAGCCTGGTTCGGTGGAGTTGTTCAGGCGTGATCCAATTAACTATGAGATGGCTTATCGACAGAGTGGTAGGTTGGCTTTGTTTTTTGAAGTATTAGTTGATTTTTTTACGATAGACTCAATGCTGTCAGATTGATCTTTTGCTCTAACTCTAGGAAATATTTTAGGAGGCGAATTTGGTCATATCACTCCACGCATTCTAGGGATGTAAATCTTTAAGCCGCAAATAACTAGAATTATGTAGGTTATCAGATAGGCTATGTCTAGATTGCTTTCATCTATGTAGATTACTTTTCTGATGCCGAACACAATAATTCCGGTGGGGAGTCCGGAACAGCCTAAAACCATGAAGGTGACTGCAATATGATATCGAATGTTTTCAATGTTCATGGGTTGTAAGGTCTTGTTTTTTTGGTGCGTTGGATGAGGTGGTTGTGTAGTCTGTAGTGACTTATGCGAGTGTTATGTCATTCCTCGCATTCTAGGTATATAAATTCGTGGTCCAATTAAAACAAGTGCTATGTAGGTTGTAAGGTATGCGATTTTTAGATGTTCTTCATTTATGTGAATTACTTTATTTATGCAGAATACGATGGCGAGTGTGGGAAGTCCCGAGGAGCCTAAAACCAAAAGAGTAACTGCAATATGGTATCGAATATTCTCAAGATTCATTATCTAAGTAATCAGTTTGATGTGAAGCCTTAGATTAGTGTGGTCACTGGAAACAATGCAACGTCCCTTTTGTAAATCCGACAACGCTGTAGGAAAAGTCTGGCAGGGCTTTTTCGATCTCGCCTGCACCTGTGATTGTCCCCTATTCAAAACGCTATCGCGGTATCCTGAACGCTCCCGACCCCGGACCCCTTTTCCATGCTGGTGATTTCCAACAACGTGCATATACCGGATGCCGAGATCGAGTTGACCGCCATTCGCGCCCAGGGCGCAGGAGGGCAGAACGTCAACAAGGTCTCCAGCGCCGTGCACCTGCGCTTCGACATTGCGGCCTCGTCCTTGCCCGAGTTCTACAAGGAGCGGCTGCTGGCGTTGCGCGACAGTCGTATCACCAGCGAAGGTGTGTTGATCATCAAGGCCCAGCAATACCGGACCCAGGAACAGAACCGGGCCGATGCGCTGGCGCGTTTGACCGAGTTGATCCTCAGCGCCACCAAAGTCGAAAAGAAACGTCGCCCGACCAAGCCGACCCTCGGTTCGAAGACCCGTCGGCTCGAATCCAAGAGCAAGCGCGGCAACATCAAGGCCGGGCGCGGCAAGGTCGATTTCTAGCGGGATTCTCGCGTTTCGCGCTGTTTCGGCGCCTGCCGGTACAAGTAGATGCTGAGCATCAAACCGGTTAAAGCGGCGAGGGCGGCGAACAGGAAGATAGAGGCAAAACCGAAGCCCGCCGCAATCGCGCCGGCCAGTGGTCCGGTGATCCCCAGCGACAAGTCGATGAACAGCGAATAGGCCCCGACCGCCGCGCCACGGCTGGACGCGGGCACGAGGTTGACCGCTTCGACCCCCAGCGCCGGAAACACCAGGGAGAAACCAAAGCCACTGAGCGCCGCGCCCGCGAGCGCCCAGTGCGCGTCAGGTGCCAGCCACAGCAGCAACAGCCCCAGGACCTCCACCGACAGGCAGGCAATCGCCACGCGGAATCCGCCGAGGCGGTTGATCAGGTTGCCGAACAACAGTCGTGCACCGATGAAGCTGGCACCAAACAGGCTCAGGCACAGAACGGCGTTGTCCCAGTGCCGGGTGGCGTAATACAGGGTGATAAACGTGGCGATGGTGCCGAAACCGATGGAGCCCAGGGCCAGTCCGCAGCCGTGGGGCAGCACCCGCCCGAGTACATGCATGAACGGCAAGCGCTCACCGGTCACGATCGGCGCGGCGGTTTTCGGCCATGCCAGCAACAGGCCCAGGGCGGCCAGCAACACGATGCTCACGCCCATGCTCCACAAGCCCATTTGATTGACCAGCAGCACCCCCAGCGGCGCACCGACCGCCAGTGCGCCATAACTGGCGATGCCATTCCAGGAGATAACCTTGGCGGTGTTCGCCGCGCCAACCCGGCCGATGCCCCAGCCAATCGAACCGGAGCCCACCAGGCTTTCCGCGCTGCCGAGCACCAGGCGACCGACCAACAGGCTGATCAGGCTCAACATCGGCAGGCTTTGGGTCCAGGCTGAAAGCAGCATGAACACGCCACTCAGCCCGCAACCGGCCAAGCCGTACATCACGGCCAATTTACTGCCCTTGTTATCGATGATTTTCCCGGCGTACGGACGGCTGAGCAGGGTGGCAAGGTATTGCACGCTGATCACCAAACCGGCGATCACCGCGCCGAAGCCTAGGTCGCTATGGACGTAGCCCGGCAATACGGCCAGGGGAATACCGATGTTCAGGTAGCCGATAAAGGTAAACAGGACGATGGAGACAACTTGCAGCGTGACCGCCAGGGGGCGCTGGTTTTCAGACATGGGTCAAAGGTCCACGGGATAGCAGATAGATAGGCTGCTTATGATAACGGCGCAGGCGGTCGTGGGTTGAGAAAAAGTAAAACTAATTGCCGAGCGGGATCAATCAGGGCTTGGCGGGCGCCAACAGTTGCGTGGTGACCAGGGCGGCCAGCGCATTTTCTTCGCTGCCGAAGCGGGCCAGCAATGCGGCTTGTTTTTCAGCAGACAGACGACTCCAGATCTCGATCATTTTCTCGGCGGTACCGATCAGAACGCTGGCCTGCAGTGCTTCATCAAAAGGAGGAGTGACGTTGTCGGTCATGGTGCGGGACTCACGGTTCAGGCGGTGTGGAAAGCGCATGTTAGCGCTTTCCACACGGTCTGTACGGCGGGTGTTTCAGTCTTCGCTGTCAGCCTTGCGGCTGCCAGTGGCTTCTTTCGGCTCGGGCTGTTGGGCGCCGGCTTGTTGCGTGGTCGTCTGCTCAGGTTCGTGCAGGCTTGGGAAGGGGAGATTAGGAATCTCGTGCATAGTCGCGCTCCTCGCTAAGTCTGTTGATAGATCTGGTAGATCCGCGCTTTTAAAAAAGCCTGGGCAGGATACAGCAGGGGAAATGACAAACAGACTTTTATATCCATTTGTTTCGACGAATGGGATTGTCTAGACAGGTCTATTGTTTTGTCGCAGGCATACTTGCAGGAGCGAGCCTGCTCGCGATGGTGTGTCAGTCATTGAGGTGTCAACTGATACTCCATCGCGAGCAGGCTCGCTCCTACGGGGGGCAGTGTTTGGGGCTTACTTGCAGACGTCAGCAATCGCCTGTGCCAGCAGATCCAGACGCGTCGCATCAATCCCCGCCACGTTGGCCCGGCCGGAACTGACCATGTACACGCTGTGGTTGTCGCGCAGGTTTTTCACTTGTTCCGGCGTCAAACCGGTGTAGGAAAACATTCCGCGCTGCACACCAATGTGCGCAAAACGCTCGCGTAAACCGTGGGGTTCAAGGGCTTCCACCAGGCCGCTGCGCAGCTGGGCGATGCGCAAGCGCATGGTTTCCACTTCGTCGGCCCACAGGCGTTTCAACTCCGGATCGCCAAGGATGGTTGCCACCACGGCAGCACCGTGATCCGGTGGCGTCGACCACAGGTTGCGGGCGATATTGGCCAGTTGGCTGCGGATATCCACCAGCTTGTCGGCGGTTTTCGCGCAGACAATCAGGGCACCGGTGCGGTCGCGATACAGGCCGAAGTTCTTCGAGCAGGAGCTGGTGATCAGCACTTCCGGCAACTCGGCGGCGAACAAGCGGGTCGACCAGGCGTCCTGTTCCAGGCCATCGCCGAAGCCCTGGTAGGCGAAATCGATCAGCGGCAGCAGTTCACGCCGACGCACGACGTCCAGCACGCGGTGCCAGTCGTCGTGGGACAGGTCGAAACCGGTCGGGTTGTGGCAGCAGGCGTGCAACAACACCACATCGCCCTTTGGCGCTTCATTGAGCACGGCAAGCATGGCATCGACGTCGAGACGATTGTCGCTGCCCACGTAGGGGTAATGACTGACCTTGACGTGGGCCGCCGCGAAAATGGTTTCGTGGATCGGCCAGGTCGGATTGCTCAACCAGATGCCACGGCCCGGCAGGCACTGGGCGATGAAGTCCGCGCTCAGGCGCAACGCTCCGGTACCGCCCGGTGTCTGGGTGGCGCCGGCGCGTTGTTCGCTGATCAGTTTTGAATCGACGCCGAGCACCAGCTCACTGATGAGCTTGCCGAAGGCCGGTTCGCCATGACCGCCGATGTAGGTCTTGGTGGTCTGGCGATCGACCAGGCGCGCCTCGGCGAGTTTCACGGCCTGGGGGATCGACGTCAGGCCCTGGGCGTCTTTGTAGACACCCACGCCGAGGTCGAATTTGCGCGGGTTGGGGTCCTGCGCATAGGCCTCCATCAGGCCGAGGATCGGGTCGCCGGGCACCCGGCCGATGGCGTCGAAATGCATTATTTGCGGCCCTCGGCGTCCTTGGCCACTTCGTCCGTACGCGCGGCCATGATGAAGTCATTGCGGTGCAGGCCTTTGATCGAGTGGCTCCACCAGGTCACGGTGACTTTGCCCCACTCGGTCAGCAGGCCCGGGTGATGACCTTCGGCCTCGGAGATTTCACCGATGGCGTTGGTGAACGCCAGGGCGTGCTTGAAGTTTTTGAACAGGAAGACTTTTTCCAGCTGCATGATGCTGTCGCGTACTTCGATGTTCCAGTCCGGGATCTGCTTGATCAGTACCGGCAGTTCTTCGTCGCTGACTTGCGGAGCATCGGCGCGGCAGGCTTCGCAGTGGGCTTGGTTCAATGTGGACATGATGTGTTCCTGAAATCGAATGTTTGGAATTCGGCCGTCATGTCACCACGCTAAAGCAAAGCGTCGGTTCCGGACAGGCTCACTTGGTTCTAAAAGCTGCGGATCACGCGGCTTTTGGTTTTGGCGGAAATTTCGGTGCATGCAGGCCCATCTGCATCGCTTGCTTGACCATGCCCATGATGTCTTCGTGGGCGAGGTCGAACAGACGCTTGAGATCTGGCAAGACGAAATACAGTGGCTGCAGGATGTCGATGCGGTAAGGCGTGCGCATGCACTCCAGCGGATCGAACGCCTGATGTTCAGGTTCGTCCGACAGGCAGTACACGGTCTCTTTCGGCGAAGACAGGATGCCGCCGCCGTAGATGCGCCGGCCTTGCGGGGTTTCCAGCAGGCCGAACTCGATGGTCATCCAGTACAGGCGTGCCAGGTACACGCGCTCTTCCTTGGAGGCCTGCAGGCCGAGTTTGCCGTAGGTGTGGGTAAATTCCGCGAACCAGGGGTTGGTGAGCAAGGGACAGTGGCCGAAGATTTCGTGGAAAATGTCCGGCTCTTGCAGGTAATCCAGCTCTTCGCGGGTGCGAATAAAAGTGGCGACCGGAAACTGCTTGTTGGCGAGCAATTCAAAAAAGGTCTGGAAGGGGATCAGCGCCGGTACCCGGGCGACCTGCCAACCGGTGGTTTCACCGAGCACCTTGTTGATTTCGCCCAGTTGCGGAATACGGTCGTGGGGCAGGTCGAGCTTTTCGATGCCGTCCAGGTATTCCTGGCACGCACGCCCTTCGATCACTTTCAACTGGCGAGTGATCAGCGTGTTCCACACCGCGTGTTCTTCAGCGGTGTAGTCGATAAAACCTTGCGCATCGGGCTCGCGAGCCACGTATTGCGTCTGCTTCATGCTGCTCTCCTGCGAGGGGGCTTCGTTCTTGTTATGTTCAGCTATGGACCTAGAAATAACCCATGAATTGCAGCGGTGCAGTAGGTGTTCAGCGGCGAATGTAGGAAAAATCCGCAAATATCGTAAAGTTTTCGTTACGTATTGGCCGGCGTCGCGCAGCTATTGAGATTTGTCAGTTTGAAAAGCGCTCCGGGTGTCACATAATCTTGACGGCTATCTGAGTATCTCTGCAGAAAAATATGCCTGAAGGCACTGCAGGGCCCCCTGTGGGAGCGAGCCTGCTCGCGATGAGGTACGTCAGTCGACATTAATTCGCATGACCCACCGCCATCGCGAACAGGCTCGCTCCCACAGGTTCATTCACCGTTTTTTTTCAGGCCTTTTATATGCGTATCAAAGTCCACTGCCAGAACCGTATTGGCATCCTGCGCGACATTCTCAACTTGCTGGTGGGGTATGGGATCAACGTCGCTCGGGGGGAGGTGGGCGGTGAGCATGGCAACGCCATCTACCTGCATTGCCCGAACCTGATCAACATTCAGTTCCAGGCATTGCGTCCGAAATTCGAGGCCATCGCCGGGGTTTTTGGCGTCAAGCGCGTAGGGCTGATGCCCAGCGAGCGTCGGCACATGGAGCTCAATGCCTTGCTCGGGGCCCTGGAGTTTCCGGTGTTGTCGATCGACATGGGCGGCTCGATTGTCGCGGCCAACCGCGCCGCGGCGCAGTTGCTCGGGGTGCGTGTCGATGAAGTGCCGGGGATACCGCTGTCGCGTTACGCCGAAGATTTCGACTTGCCGGAGCTGGTGCGCGCCAACAAATCGCGGATCAACGGGTTGCGGGTCAAGGTCAAGGGCGATGTGTTTCTGGCTGACATCGCGCCGCTGCAGTCGGAACATGACGACAGCGAAGCCATGGCCGGTGCGGTATTGACGCTGCATCGCGCCGACCGGGTGGGCGAGCGTATTTATAACGTGCGCAAACAGGAGTTGCGCGGCTTCGACAGCATCTTTCAAAGCTCGAAAGTGATGGCGGCGGTGGTGCGTGAGGCGCGGCGCATGGCGCCACTGGACGCACCGCTATTGATAGAGGGTGAAACCGGTACCGGTAAAGAATTGCTGGCACGGGCCTGCCATCTGGCCAGTCCTCGCGGTCAGTCACCGTTGATGGCGCTCAACTGCGCCGGTCTGCCGGAGTCCATGGCCGAGACTGAATTGTTCGGCTACGGCCCCGGCGCTTTCGAAGGCGCGCGCGCCGAAGGCAAGCTCGGTCTGCTGGAGCTGACGGCGGGCGGTACGCTGTTTCTCGATGGCGTCGGGGAAATGAGCCCGCGTTTGCAGGTGAAATTGCTGCGCTTCCTGCAGGACGGTTGCTTCCGTCGTGTGGGCAGTGATGAAGAGGTTTACCTCGATGTGCGAGTGATTTGTGCGACCCAGGTCGATTTGTCGGAGTTGTGCGCCCGCGGAGAGTTTCGCCAGGACCTCTATCACCGCTTGAACGTGTTGTCGCTGCACATCCCGCCGCTGCGCGAATGCCTCGACGGTTTGGCGCCGCTGGTGGAGCACTTCCTCGATCAAGCCAGTCGACAGATCGGTTGCCCGTTGCCAAAACTCGCGCCGGCGGCCATGGAGCGACTCAGTCATTACCATTGGCCGGGCAACGTTCGGCAGTTGGAAAACGTGTTGTTTCAGGCGGTGTCGCTGTGTGAAGGCGGCACGGTCAAGGTCGAGCATATTCGCTTGCCTGATTACGGTGTGCGTCAGCCCCTTGGCGATTTTTCCCTCGAAGGTGGGCTGGATGAGATTGTCGGGCGTTTCGAAAAGGCAGTGCTGGAGCGGCTGTATTCCGAGCATCCGAGCAGTCGGCAGTTGGGCAAGCGGTTGGGGGTTTCCCACACCACCATTGCCAATAAGTTGCGTGATTATCAGGTTGGCAAAGACAACGCCTGATCCTGTGGCGAGGGAGCTGGTGGTGGTCCTTGCAGGCCGGCCATTGCCACCCACCGGCATAACACCGCCGGTTTTTCGTCTCTGATACAAACCCTCCGCGCCAGCTCAATCCCTCAAGCCCTTTGTTTGCCGGGTCTTGCCGTGCCAGGAACAAGTTGGTCTGCAAATTGCTTGTGGCTCATCAGTACAGCAGTGGGCGGCAAACGTCCGGCAGGCAGAGGAAAGATTGTGGACAAGTACCTTTATGTGGCAATGACCGGCGCCAGCCAGAATGCCCTGGCGCAAAAGGCTCATGCCAACAACCTGGCGAACATCTCCACCAACGGCTTCCAGAAAGACCTGGAGCAGGCGCGTTCGATGCCGGTGTTCGGTGACAGCTTTCCGGCGCGTGCGTTTGCGATGTCCGAACGCCCGGCCACGGACTTCTCCCCGGGGGCCCTGGTAGAAACCGGTCGCGACCTCGATGTCGCCGTGCAAGGCAGCGGCTGGCTGGCCGTGCAGACCCCGGAAGGCGGTGAAAGCTATGTGCGCACCGGCAGTCTGGTGGTTGACGCCCTGGGCGTATTGCGGGCCGGCAACGGCATGCCGGTGATCGGCAATGGCGGGCCGATTGCCGTGCCGCCAGAGCAGCAGATCGAAGTGGGTGAAGACGGCACCATCAGCATTCGTGCGATGGGTGAGGGCCCGCGCGTGATGGCCGAAGTCGACCGCATCAAACTGGTCAATCCCGACATCAAGAACATGACCAAGGGCCTGGACGGTTCGATCCAAACCAAGGACGGCAAGCCGGCGCAAGCCGATGCCAACGTCAAGCTGGTGTCCGGGTTCCTCGAGTCGAGCAACGTCAACGCCGTGGAAGAGATGACCTCGGTGCTGGCCTTGTCCAAGCAATTCGAGCTGCACATCAAGATGATGAACACCGCCAAAGACGACGACCAGGCCATGGCTCGGGTCTTGCAGATCAGCTAACTATCAGAACGTCGCGCCGTAAAACAGGCGCACGAGGAGAATCGAATGCTTCCGGCTCTATGGGTTGCCAAAACCGGTCTGTCCGCCCAGGACACCAACCTGACCACCATCTCCAACAACCTGGCCAACGTGTCGACCACGGGTTTCAAACGTGACCGCGCCGAGTTCCAGGATCTGCTCTATCAGATCAAGCGTCAGCCAGGCGCCCAGTCGACCCAGGACAGCGAACTGCCGTCGGGCCTGCAACTGGGTACCGGTGTGCGCATTGTCGGCACCCAGAAGAACTTCACCGCCGGCAGCCTGCAAACCACCGAGCAGCCGCTGGACATGGCCATCGATGGTCGTGGTTTCTTCCAGATTCTGCAGCCTGACGGCACAACGTCCTACACCCGTGACGGTACCTTCCACTTGGACTCCAATGGCCAGATCGTCAACGCCAGCGGGTTTGCCCTGGAGCCGGCCATCGTCATTCCGAACGATGCCCAGACCTTCACGGTCGGTCGCGACGGCACCGTGTCCATCACCGTTGCCGGCAACCCGGCTGCCCAGGTGATCGGCAACCTGCAAACCGCCGACTTCATCAATCCGGCCGGCCTGCAGGCCGTGGGTAACAACCTGTTCCTGGAAACCGCCGCCAGTGGTGCGCCGCAAGTCGGCACGCCAGGCCTGGCCGGTTTCGGCACCACGCTGCAGAACACCCTGGAAACGTCCAACGTCAGCACCGTTGAAGAGATGGTCAACATGATCACCACTCAGCGCGCCTACGAGATGAACTCCAAGGTGATCTCCACCGCCGACCAGATGCTCTCGTTCGTAACGCAGAATCTGTAATCAAGTCTATGAGGCGGCCATGAGGCCGCCTGCAACACCGTGAGGTAGGGTCATGAATCGCTTCGTTTCCGTTCTGGCATTGATTGGAGTCACCGTGCTCGCGGGCTGTGTGCCGTCGACACCCAAGCCCAATGATCCCTACTACGCCCCGGTGTTGCCGCGTACGCCGCTGCCGGCTGCCGCGAACAACGGCTCGATCTACCAGGCCGGTTTCGAACAGAACCTCTACAGCGACCGCAAGGCGTTTCGGGTCGGTGACATCATCACCATCACCCTGAACGAGAAGACCCAGGCCAGCAAGAACGCCAACTCGCAGATCGACAAGAACAGCAAGACCGGCATCGGCCTGACCTCGCTGTTCGGCTCCTCGCCCAATACCAACAACCCATTCGGCAGTGGCGACTTGAGCCTGAGCGCCAGTTACGAAGGCGACCGTGCGACCAAAGGCGACAGCAAGGCCGCCCAGGGCAATACCCTGACCGGCTCGATCACCGTGACCGTCGCCGACGTGTTGCCCAACGGCATCATTGCCGTGCGAGGCGAGAAGTGGATGACCCTCAACACCGGGGATGAGCTGGTGCGGATCGCAGGGCTCGTGCGTGCCGATGACATCGCGACCGACAACACTGTTTCGTCGACTCGCGTCGCCGATGCGCGCATCACCTATTCGGGCACCGGTTCGTTTGCCGATGCGAGTCAGCCAGGCTGGTTCGACCGTTTCTTCCTCAGCCCGCTGTTCCCTTTCTAGGTGGCTTTTTTGGTGAGCAAGTTGAACTTCAAGCACCTGATCGCAGCTGCGCTGTTGATGTCCTTGTCGCTGGGGGCTCAAGCCGAGCGGCTGAAGGACATCGCCAGTATTTCCGGCGTGCGTTCCAACCAATTGATCGGTTACGGCCTGGTGGTCGGGCTTAACGGCACCGGTGACCAGACGACGCAAACCCCGTTCACCCTGCAGACCTTCAACAACATGCTCTCGCAGTTCGGTATCAAGGTGCCGGCGGGATCGGGCAACGTGCAGTTGAAGAACGTCGCGGCCGTGTCGATCAGCGCTGACTTGCCAGCGTTCGCCAAGCCGGGGCAGCAGGTCGACGTCACCGTTTCGTCCATCGGTAACTCCAAGAGCCTGCGTGGCGGTACCTTGCTGCTGACGCCGCTCAAGGGGATCGACGGTAACGTCTATGCCATCGCCCAGGGCAACCTGGTGGTGGGCGGTTTCGATGCTGAAGGTCGCGACGGTTCGAAAATCACCGTCAACGTTCCGTCGGCCGGTCGCATCCCGGGCGGTGCCTCGGTCGAGCGAGCGGTGCCGAGCGGTTTCAACCAGGGCAACAGCCTGACGCTGAACCTCAACCGTTCCGACTTCACCACCGCCAAGCGCATCGTCGACAAGATCAACGACATGCTCGGCCCTGGCGTGGCCCAGGCCATCGACGGCGGTTCGATCCGCGTCAGTGCGCCGCTGGATCCGAGTCAGCGGGTCGACTACCTGTCGATCATCGAAAACCTCGAAATCGATCCGGGCCAGGCGGTGGCGAAAGTCATCATCAACTCCCGTACCGGCACCATCGTGATTGGTCAGAACGTCAAGGTTTCACCGGCCGCCGTGACCCACGGCAGCCTGACCGTGACCATCACCGAAGACCCGATCGTCAGTCAGCCGGGGCCTCTGTCCAATGGTCAGACGGCGGTCGTGCCGCGTTCGAAAGTCAATGCCCAGCAGGAAGCCAAGCCGATGTTCAAATTCGGCCCCGGCACCACCCTCGACGAAATCGTGCGGGCGGTGAATCAGGTCGGTGCGGCCCCGGGTGACTTGATGGCGATCCTCGAAGCCCTGAAGCAGGCCGGCGCGTTGCAAGCCGATCTGATCGTGATCTGAGGACGGCACCGTGGATATGCGCAAGAGCGGTCTGGTCAGCAGCAGCGATTCGGGTTCCTACTCGGACCTCAATCGTCTGAACCAGCTCAAGGTCGGCGACAAGAACAGCGACGGCAATATGCGCAAGGTTGCGCAGGAATTCGAGTCGCTGTTCCTCGGTGAAATGCTCAAGTCCATGCGCTCGGCCACCGAAGCGCTGGGCCAGGACAATCCGCTCAACACCCCTGCAGCCAAGCAATACCAGGAAATGTACGACCAGCAACTCGCCGTATCCATGTCCCGCGAAGGCGGCGGTATCGGTTTGGCGGACGTGCTGATGCGGCAGATGTCGAAGAACAAGCCGATGGCTCCCGGTGAGGCGGCCGCCGCGTCGGCGGCCAAGCAGGAAGCGGCAAAGGCAGCAGCGCAGACACCGGTGGCCGCCGGTACGGTCGCAACCGGTGGGCCGCTTTCGCGGGTCAATGGCCAGCGTCCGTTGTGGGCTTCGCGCTCGGTCCATGCGCCGACGGGCGAGGGCGCGCACCGCAACGACATGGCGATGATCAATCAGCGGCGCCTGGCCTTGCCGCCGAAACTGGCTGACCGCTTGCTGGCGGGTCTGGTGCCTTCGGCCTCGACCACCGCTGCGACCGCTGCCACGGTGCAGAACAAAATCCAGTTGCCGCAGAGCACTCGCAGCGGTTCCGGCCCCCTGTACAACGGCGACTGGCTCGCTTCGCAAACGGACACGGCTGCCGGCGGCGGTATGCAGATTTACGGTCGTGCCATGGCGCAGATTCCGCTCGCGCCGGCGAAAAAAGCCTTCAGCTCCGCCGACGAATTCGTCAACACCATGCTCCCGATGGCCAAGGAAGCCGCCGCACGCATCGGCGTCGACCCGCGTTACCTGGTGGCCCAGGCCGCCCTGGAAACCGGTTGGGGCAAATCGGTCATGCGCGCCCAGGATGGCAGCAGTAGTCACAACCTGTTCGGCATCAAGGCCGGCAGCAGTTGGAAGGGCGATTCGGCGCGGGCGATCACCAGCGAATTCAGGAATGGCGAGATGGTCAGGGAGACGGCCCAGTTCCGTTCCTACGATTCCTACAAGGACAGCTTCCACGACCTTGTGACTTTGCTGCAGACCAATAATCGCTATCAAGATGTCGTGAAGTCGGCCGATAACCCAGAACAGTTTGTACGCGAGTTGCAAAAGGCCGGTTACGCAACCGACCCTGACTACGCAAGCAAGATTTCGCAGATTGCCAGGCAGATGACGAGTTACCAGAACTACGCTGCGGCGGGCGTTTCAACGAATTTATAAGGTCTGAACCATGAGTTTGCTCAATATCGGGATGTCGGGTTTGTCCGCTAGCCAGTCTGCATTGATGACTACCGGCAATAACATTTCCAATGTCGACACCGCCGGTTATTCGCGCCAGCAAACCGTGCAGGGCTCCAAGGCGTCGATTCAGTACGGCAACGTCTACATCGGCACCGGCACGACGCTGGCCGATGTGCGCCGGGTGTACAACAGCTACCTCGATGCACAGTTGCAGACCACGACGTCGCTCAACAGTGATTCGGCTGCCTACCTGGACCAGGTCACGCCGCTCGACAAGTTGCTTTCCGACAGCGGCACCGGCCTCAACGGCGCACTGACCAAGTTCTTTGCTTCGGTGCAGAACGTCAATGCCAAGCCCGGCGACGACGCTTCCCGTCAGTTGCTGCTCAGCGATGCGCAGGCCCTGAGCAACCGCTTCAACTCGATCTCCACCCAGTTGAACTCGCAAAACGCCGACATCAACGGCAACCTGACCAGCATGGCTGATCAGGTCAACAAGCTGGCGACTACTATGGCGCAGCTGAACAAGAAGATCAGCGAAGTCTCCAGTTCCGGCGGTGCGCCAAATGACCTGCTGGATGCTCGCAACGAAACCATGCGTCAGCTTTCAACCTTTACCGGTGCGCAGTTTGTTGAGCGTGAAGGAAACGTAGACATCTATCTGGGCAGCGGTCAGCCGTTGGTGATTGGCAATACCGTCAACAAACTGGAGACGGTGCCAAGCAAGGATGATCCGGGGCGTGTATCGCTGCAGCTCAATCGTGGTTCGAGCACCATCGACATCACATCGATCACGACCGGTGGTGAAATCGGCGGCCTGCTGCGTTATCGCAGCGAAGTACTCGAACCGGCCATGAACGAGTTGGGTCGTGTGGCGCTCACCGTCGCCGATCAGATGAACACCATCCAGGCCCAAGGCATCGACAAGAACGGTAATTTCGGCGGCAATCTGTTCAACAACATCAACAGTGCCACGAACATGGCTCAGCGCAGCATTGCCACGATCGGCAACAGCGCCGGCTCGGGCAACTTCGATGTCAGCATTGAAGACAGCGGCAAGCTGACCACCAACGATTACAAGGTGACGTTCACCAGCGCCACAGACTACACCGTGCAACGTTTGCCGGACGGCTCCGCCGTGGGCGCCTACAGCACCACCACCAACCCGCCACCGGTGATCGAGGGCTTCGCGCTGAAGCTCAACGGCGGGGCAGCCGCGGGCGACAGCTTCAAGATCACCCCGACCCGTAATGCCGCGGCGAACATCCAGACCGAGATGACCGACTCCAAGCGTCTGGCCATCGCGGCGCCGCTGGGCGCGGCCATCGCCCCGGGTGGTAGCGGAACGCTGACCATTCCGGCCAGCGGTCAGCCGACCCTGACCACGAAATTCGATATCTACGATTCGGCTACTGCCACTGCCATGCAGAACGGCCTGAAAAACTCGACGCCGACCAAGGTCGTATTTGGCGATGTTTCCGCCGACGGCACCAGTCAGACCTACCAGTTCCTGGATGCCAAAGGTGGTGTCATCAGCAGCGGCACCATCAAGCCCGGTGAAAACAACACCCTGAGCCTGACGGTGCCACTCCAGGATGCCTCGGGAGCGCCGATCCCGCCTGCGCCCGCCACACAGTACACCGCAAGCTTTGATATGACCGTCGCCGGCTCCCCGGGCAAAGGCACCGCAATCAATGTCACGCTCAGCCAGCCAGGTACGCTGGACAATCGTAACGGCACGGCGCTGGCGGGCTTGCAGACCCAGCAAACCGTGGATACAGGGTCTGCCAGCAAAGGCATTTCCCTGACTGATGCTTACGGAAAACTGGTCGAAGGTGTCGGTGCCAAGGCGGCTCAGGGCAAACTCGACAGCGCGGCGACCGAAGCGATTCTGGCCAACGCCAAAAGCGCGCGGGATTCGCTGTCGGGTGTCGATCTCGATGAAGAGACCGGCAATCTGGTCAAGTATCAGCAGTACTACACGGCCTCTTCGCAGATCATCAAGGCTGCGCAAGAAATCTTCAGCACACTGATTAACAGTCTTTAAGGAGTCGTAACCCATGCGCATTTCCACCGGCCAGTTTTACGAGTCCACTGCGGCGAACTATCAAAAGAACTTCGCCAACGCTGTCAAGACCAGTCAAGAGGCGAGCAGTCTGGTTCGCGTCAATACCGCGGCCGATGATCCGGTGGGGGCTTCGCGACTGCTGCAATTGGGTCAACAGGCTTCGATGCTTGATCAGTACACGGCCAACTCCAACACGATCAAGGCGACACTGGGTCAGGCCGAGTCGGTCATGACCAGCATCACCAGCGTGCTGCAACGCGCCAAGGAGCTGGCAATTGGTGTCGGTAACACCGGTTATAGCGACGCTGACCGTCAGGCGAATGCGTCTGAACTCGGCCAGATTGAAGATCAGCTACTAAGCCTGATGAACACCAAGGATGAAAACGGCAAGTACATTTTCGCCGGCTCCAAGGGCGATACCGCTCCGTTCTCGCGTAACAGTGACGGCACCTACAGCTACAATGGCGATCAGACGACGCTTGATCTTGCCGTTGGCGACACTATGTCGATGGCCACTAACAGCACCGGTTGGGAAGCGTTTGAGCAGGCGATCAACACCAGTCGTAGTCAGGTCATCATGACGGCTCCGTCGCCAGATAACGGGAAGGTAACGCTTTCCAATGGCCAGGTTTCGTCGAACATCACCTACAACAGCAAGTTCCGCAGCGGTGAGCCATACACGGTGGAGTTCGCCAGTGGTACCCAGCTGAAAATCACTGACTCGGCCGGTAACGACGTGACGGCTGAAGCTAGTAAGGGTGGAATGTTCGATCCAACCACCGCGGCTGGCCAAGCGGTCAGTTTTCGCGGTGTCGAGCTGAGTCTGAACATCAATCTGAGCGCTACGGACAGTCCTGCGGCCACGCTGCCTAACGTTTTTACGCTGGAATCCAAGGCTGATACATTCACCACGACCCGCAGCCCTGGCAACCCGAGCTCGGCACAAATAACGGGCAGCAGCATCACCAACGCTACCGATTATCACGCCAGTTTTCCGAGCGGTTCGGCCATCGTCAAGTTCAAGGATGCCACTAACTTTGATCTGTATGCGGCGCCTCTGACCGCCAACAGCAAGCCTGTGTCCAGCGGTACGGTAGTGGCTGGCGTTGGCACCGCATCCGGTGTGACCTTCACCGTGGCGAGTGGTCCTGCGCCGACGCCAGGTCCGAGTGCTGGCGATCAGTTCAACGTTGCCGTCGACTCTCATGAAACCCAGAGCATTCTGGATACCGTGAGCCAGTTGAAAACCGCACTGAGCACACCAACCAATGGCAATGCGATCGCGATGCAAAAGCTGCAAGCGGCAGTGGACTCGGGCATCGCCAACCTGGCAAGTGGCACTGACCAGCTATCCGGTGCCCTGAGTTCGGTGGGTGCACGCGGTGCTGCCCTCGATACCCAAAACGCAACCAACCAGGCTCTGTCGCTGGCCAACACCCAGACCCAGGCGTCGATTCGCGATTCCGATCCTGCTGAGGTGATGACGCGTCTGACCTTGCAACAGACGATGTTGCAGGCTTCGCAACTGGCGTTCAGCAAAATCACTCAACTGGGTCTGTTCAACAAAATCTAACGGGGCCTGCGCGTCAGCGCACGGCCGTAAACCGCCGAATACCCATCGTCTTTTTTCAGCGGTTTGAGGCGCTCATCCGGCCGGGTGGGCGGCCACCACTTGAGAGCTCCGCCGTGAATCCAGTTTCGCTTGTCAGCCTTGTCATCCCCGCCTTCAATCCGCGCTTTTTTGCCGGGTCCCTGCACACCGCCCTTATCCAGCAATACGCCAACCTTGAAATCATCGTGTGCGACGACAGTCGTGGCGATGAAATCCGCCAGGTTGTCGAGTCGCTGACGGGTGATGCCGAGCAGCGAGTGCGTTACGTACGAAACCCTGGGACATTGGGTTTTGTCGGCAATCTGCTGGCGTGCCTAGACGAAGCCAAAGGCGAGTACATCAAATTTCTGTGTGATGACGATCAGTTGTCGCCGGCCTGTATCGAGCGCCAGGCACACGTGCTGGATCAGCAGGCGGACATCAATCTGGTGCTGGCCCAGCGGGCCTTGTGGGATGCTGACGATCATCCGTTGCCGTCTCGTCTGGAGAACAGCACGCTGTCGCCTGTGTGCGGAATCTTCAAGGGCGATGACCTGCTGGCGATTTTCGAGAGCTTTCCGGTCAACTTCCTCGGTGGTTTCAGTGGCGCATTATTCCGCCGCAAGGATCTAGAGGAACTAATGCCCGCATTGACTCAGCCCGGCCATTGTTTTGTCGCGTCACTAGATCTGGCCTTGTACATCTGCCTGCTACGTCGGGGCAACCTGGCGGTGCTCAACTATGTATTGAGTGTCGAGCGCCTGTATCCGGAGCGTTTGAGCCGTCAGCAGTCGATGAAAGATGCGGCGGAGCAGGAAAGACAGTGGTTGGTGCAGATGCTCAAGGTTCGCGGTGGCGAGGGCGCACCGGCGGCCGGTTGGGTTCGTTACCTGCCCTTGAGTCGCAGCGACGAGGCGCCACGTGTCTGGGACGAGCTGCCCCTGAGCCGAACTTTGGGTGCCCGCCAGGCCAACCAGGGATATCGTGTCGGTATTGCCAGCGAGAGTTTTTCCGAGGTTTACGCGCAATGGCTGGCGTGTCGCACGCTCAGCGAAACCCAGCGCAGTCTCCTGCCGGACACATTGGCTGGCTGGTCGCGGCAACCCAAAATTCTGCCGATCATTATTGATGATCTGGGCAGTCGCGCCAGTCTGGATCTCACCCTCGACAGCCTTGCCGGGCAGATCTATGCATCGGAACTGATCCTGGTGTTGTCCAGCGCCTGCACCGAAGCGCAACTCGACGGCAAAGTGTTCAACCTGCCGTTGCAGGATGACGGCTATGAGCAGATCACCGGCTTGCTGCCACAGCTCGACGGCGTTGACTGGTTTTATGTGCTGCGAGCCGGTGATCGTCTGGTTGAGCCGGCCTTGTTGCTGCTGGCCGATAAGATCAGCGCGTCGCCAGAGGCGTTGTGTGTTTATAGCGATGAAGGTCGTTTGCGTGATGGTGAGTCGGTGGACCCGATCCTGAAGCCAGACTTCAACCTGGACCTGATGCGCAGTTATCCCTACGTCGGGCGTGCCCTGGCATTTCAGCGCGAGCAGTTCCTGGCGTTGGGTGGCTTCAATTCGAACTATGGCGAACTGGCGCCTCACGATGTGCTGTGGCGCATGGTCGAGAGGGACGGCATCAAGGTCATCGAGCATATTGCCGAGGTGATGCTGGAGTCGACGCTCGGCCTGGCGCAATGGCTGGCACTGCCGGGCGTCATTGAACTCAACCCGCAGGTGCTGGAGGCACATCTTCAACGATTGGGCGTTGCCCATGACATTCGCCAGGGCAGCTTTACCTTGCTCAATCGTGTCGATTACCTGCATGCGGTCCGACCGCTGGTGTCGATCATCATTGTCTGCAAAGACCAGTTGGCAGCCGTGCAGCGTTGTGTCGAAACGCTCCTGGAGAAAACGGCGTACAGCGAGTACGAGTTGCTGTTGATCGACAATGGCAGTGAATCGCCGCCGATGCATGAGTGGTTGAGCGCCATGGCGCAACTGGGCAGCGACCGATTCCGGGTGAAGGCGTTTGCGCAGCAAGGTAATGTCGCGGCAACGCGCAATTTCGCCGTTCAGCAGGCCCGTGGCGAGTATGTGCTGATGCTCGATCCATATGCGGTGGTCACGTGTGAGGACTGGCTGAATGAGCTGCTCAATCATGCCCAGCGCCCGGAAGTCGGTGTCGTGGGAGCCAAGCTGTTCAATTCAGATGGCCGGGTTCTGCATGCAGGACTGATTCTCGGGCTGCAAGGGCCGGCAACCTCACCGTTTTTCGGCGACCCCGTTAATGCAGCCGGTTACATGCACCGTTTGCAAGTGGTGCAGGACATGAGTGCTGTCGGTGCCGATTGCCTGATGGTGCGAAGATCGCTGTTCGAAAGCGTGGGTGGTTTTCAGGCGCAGGACTTTACCTTGACCCTTAACGAGGTGGATCTGTGTCTACGGATTCGCCAAAACGGTTACCTGGTGGTGTGGACGCCGTATGCCCAACTGGCCCTCGGCACACCGCCCGCGGCCACGGTGGGAGAGGCCGAGATTGCGCTTCGCCTTCAAGAGCAGGATACGTTCTACCGCCGTTGGCTACCGATTGTCGCTCGCGACCCGGCCTACAATCCCAACCTGATGCTCAATACGTGGGGCGGCTCCAGCTACAGTTTAGAGCCAGGCTTGCGCACAGGGTGGAGTCCGTTCTCCGTTCGCCAGTTACCGAAGGTCATGGCGCTGCCGGTCAACTCCTCGGCGGTCGGACACTATCGGGCGATCCAGCCGCTGATCGAGCTGGAGAAGGCTGGCCGGGCAACCGGACGGGTCTACTACGATTTGCCGTCGATTTTCGAGATCGAGCGCGAGTCACCTGACGTGATCATTTTGCAGGGGCGCTACAGCGAAGGACCGATCAACGAGATCGCCGCGTTCAAGCCCTACACCAATGCCCGTCTGATTTTCGAGCTGGATGACTATGTCATCAAGGCGCCGAAGAAGAACGCGCACATTCGCAATATGCCGGACAATGTCGAGATGGAGCGTCTGGTCCGTCGCGGCATCGGCTTGTGCGATCGCGTGGTGGTTTCGACGCAGTCGCTGGCCGATGCGTTGTCGTCCATGCACCACGACATTCGGGTAGTGCCGAATATGCTCGCCACTCACCTGTGGAGTGATCTGCGCAGTCAGCGTCGCACGTCGAAAAAACCACGGGTTGGCTGGGGCGGCGGCACCAGCCACTCCGGTGACCTGGCGATCATTGCCGACGTGGTCCGTGAACTGGCCAACGAGGTCGATTGGGTGTTCTTCGGCATGTGTCCCGAAGAGTTGAAACCTTACATGCATGAGTTCCACGGGGTGATCGACCTGAGCGTCTACCCGGCGAAGCTGGCCAGTCTGAACCTGGATCTGGCGCTGGCACCGCTGGAGTTTCATATCTTCAACGACTGCAAGAGCAACTTGCGTCTGCTGGAGTATGGCGCGTGCGGCTACCCGGTGGTCTGCACCGATACCGAGGCGTATCGTGGTTACCTGCCTTGCACGCGGGTGGTCAGCAACTCTACCGATGAGTGGCTGCAAGCCATCCGCATGCACCTGGCGGACCCGGAAGCGAGCTACCGCATGGGCGATGAACTGCGCGAAGCGGTACTGCGCGATTACATGCTGCGCGGCGATAACGTGCGGTACTGGGAGAATGGCTGGCTGGCCGATTGATACACCCTCTGATGTAGTCGCTGCCCAACGGTAGCGGCTACACAGCGCCGCCGTTCGAGCTGGCGCGTTTCCTGCAAGTCCCCTGAAAATCGCCATAAATCTAGCATGTGCGACGCAGCCAGAAGCCGATGGGTGCCGCCTCATGCGATTTATCCAGATGGCCGCAAAGCCTTGTCAGGCTTGGGCAGGCCCTGTGACGAACAAAAGGGGAAATGATGAAGGCAGTTATTCTGGCGGGTGGTCTGGGCACGCGCATCAGCGAGGAGTCGCACCTCAAGCCCAAGCCAATGATCGAGATCGGTGGCAAGCCAATTCTCTGGCACATCATGAAGCAGTATTCCGCTCATGGAATTCACGACTTCGTGATTTGCCTGGGCTACAAGGGCTATGCGATCAAGGACTTCTTCGCCAACTACTTCCTGCACACCTCTGACGTCACCTTCGACATGTCCAACAATCGCATGGACGTTCACCAGAACTACAGCGAGCCGTGGCGCGTGACCCTGATCGACACCGGCGAAGACACCATGACCGGTGGCCGCCTGCGTCGCGCCGCCCGTTACGTTGAAGGCGAACAGGCGTTCTGTTTCACCTACGGCGACGGCGTCTCGGATCTAAACATTGGCGCTTTGGTGGATTTTCACTTAAGCAGCGGTAAGTTGGCGACGGTCACGGCGGTGCAGCCACCCGGACGTTACGGCGCGCTGGAGCGTGACGGCGATCTGGTGCGTGGTTTCATCGAAAAACCTCGCGGCGATGGGGGCTGGATCAACGGTGGCTTCTTCGTCTTGTCACCCAAAGTGTTGTCGCTGATCACTGCCGACGAAACAGTCTGGGAGTCGCAGCCGTTGACGACCCTGGCTGCCGAAGGGCAACTGAACGCATTCCAGCACGATGGCTTCTGGCATCCGATGGACACCCTGCGTGACAAGAACCATCTGGAGCATTTGTGGCAGAGCGGGGAGGCCCCATGGAAACAATGGGACTGAGCCCGGAGTTCTGGCGCGGCAAGCGGGTTCTGCTGACTGGCCACACCGGTTTCAAAGGCAGTTGGCTGACGTTGTGGCTGCAAAGCCTCGGCGCCGAGGTCAGCGGGTTTTCCCTTGATCCGTCCACCGAGCCAAGCCTGTTCGAACTGGCGCGTGTTCACGAAGGCATCAACGATCAACGCGGTGACCTGCGTGACCTGGGTGCCTTGCTGGAATTGATCGCCGAAACCCAACCGGAAATTGTCCTGCACCTGGCAGCCCAACCGCTGGTGCGCGAAGGCTATCGCGATCCGCTGGGGACTTACTCCAGCAACGTCATGGGCACGCTCAATCTGCTCGAGGCGATCCGTCAGGTCGGCGGCGTTCGCGCGTGCGTGCTGGTGACCACCGACAAGGTTTACGCCAATCAGGAATGGGTGTGGCCCTACCGTGAAAACGAAGCCCTCGGCGGGCATGATCCTTACAGCAGCAGCAAGGCCTGTTGCGAGTTGCTCGCGCAGTCGTATGTCGCGTCATTTTTCCCGGCCGAAAAATATGCCGAGCATGGCCTGGCACTCGCCACGGCGCGTGCCGGCAACGTGCTGGGTGGGGGGGATTTTGCTCCGGAACGATTGATTCCCGACGTCTTGAAGGCGTGGTCCGCCGACGAACCCGTGACCCTGCGCTACCCACACGCCGTGCGCCCGTGGCAGCACGCGCTGGAACCGCTGGCCGGTTACCTGCAACTGGCCGTCGGCCTCTACGAGCACGGCCCGGAGTTTACCGGCGCGTGGAACTTCGGTCCGAGCGAAGCGGACATGTGCAGCGTTGGCGAAGTGGTCAAGTTGCTCGCCAACCGCTGGCCACAAGCGCGTGGCTTGCGCATCGAACCGAGTGATTTGCATGAAGCGGGTCTGTTGCGCCTGGACAGCAGCCGTGCTCGCCAATTGTTGGCCTGGCAGCCGCGCTGGTCGTTGCAGCAGTGCCTGACCCAAACCCTTGATTGGCACCTGGCCTGGCAGAACGGCGATGACATGCGCGCCATCACCCTGGGTCAATTGAACCTGTACCGAGGCGCGCTGTGAGCGAGTTTCTGTTGAAACCGTTGCCGCTGGCCGGCCTGTTCAGCGTGCAACACAAACGCTTCGAGGATGAGCGCGGGCATTTCGCGCGCCTGTTTTGCGAAGGCAGCCTGAGCGCGTTCGGCCAGCCGTTTCATATCCGTCAGATCAACCATTCCCGCACCCGTGAATGCGGCAGTGTGCGCGGTCTGCATTATCAGAACGCCAGCGCGCCGGAAGCCAAGTTGATCAGCTGCCTGCGCGGTGAAGTCTGGGATGTGGCAGTGGACTTGCGCCCTGACTCCGAGACGTTCCTACATTGGCACGCCGAACACCTGCGGGCCGGCGACGGCCGCAGCCTGCTGATCCCGGCCGGGTTCGCCCACGGTTTCCAGACCCTCACCGACGACGCCGAGTTGCTCTACCTGCACAGCGCGGACTACGCGCCTGCGCACGAGGGCGGTTTGAGTGTCAACGATCCAAGGCTGGCGATTGCCTGGCCGTTGCCTGTCAATAATCTGTCGGCCCGGGACTCCAGCCATCCCTTGCTCGATCAGTACTTCGCTGGAGTGCGTGTATGAACTGCCGTGGTTGCGGGACTTCTTTGGCTTTGCCGCTGATCGATCTCGGCACTTCGCCGCCGTCCAACGCCTATGTGTGCGCCGATCAGCTTGAGCACGCCGAGCAATGGGTGCCGCTGAAAGTGGCGGTGTGTCAGCACTGCTGGCTGGTGCAGACCGAGGACTACACCCGCGCCGACAGCCTGTTCGACGCCGAGTACGCCTATTTCAGTTCGTTCTCCAGCACCTGGCTGGCCCACGCCGAGCGCTATGTGGCCGAGATGGTTGAGCGTTTCGACCTGACGACCGATAGCCGCGTGGTGGAAATCGCCGCGAACGACGGTTACCTGTTGCAGTACGTGGCCAAGCGCGGCATTCCTTGCCTGGGCGTTGAGCCGACCCGAAGCACCGCGCAAGCGGCGCGGGAAAAAGGCCTGGAGATCCGCGAACTGTTCTTCGGTCGCGACACGGCATCACAGTTGAACACTGAAGGCTGGGCCGCCGACCTGATGGCCGCCAACAACGTGTTGGCCCACGTGCCGGACATCAACGATTTCCTTGGCGGTTTCGCGACCCTGCTCAAGCCAACCGGCGTGGCGACGTTCGAGTTTCCGCAGTTGCTCACACTGATGGCTGGCCAGCAGTTCGACACGCTGTACCACGAGCACTATTCCTACCTGTCGTTGACTGCCGTGCAGACGCTGTGCGAGCGCAACGGCCTGGAAGTATTCGACGTCAGTCAGCTGACCACCCATGGCGGATCGCTTCGGGTCTTCGTCCAGCGCGCCGATGGCGTTCGCCGCGACGTACAGCCGGCTGTTCAACTGCAACTGAAGGCCGAGCTCGACGCCGGGGTAAAAACCGCCGGGTACTACTCGACCCTCGCGCCTAATGCCGAACGTATCAAACACGAACTGCTGCGTTTCCTGTTGCAGGCCAAGGCTGATGGCAAGATCGTGGTCGGTTACGGCGCCGCCGCCAAGGGCAACACATTGCTCAACTACGCCGGGGTCAAGCCGGATCTGTTGGCCTGGGTGGCAGATGCCAGTCCGCACAAGCAAGGCAAGTACTTGCCGGGCAGCCGCATTCCGGTGGTTTCTCCCGAGCGGATTGAAATCGAAAAGCCGGATTACGTTCTGGTACTGCCATGGAACCTGCTGTACGAGATTACCCAGCAATTCGCGGTTGTCCGCAGTTGGGGCGCACGTTTTGTCGTTGCCATTCCGGAGTTGAGCTTCAGATGAGCCGAATTCACTATACCAAGCCCAGTGTGGGTGAACTGGAGGCCAAGTACGTGCTGGACGCTGTGCAGCATGGCTGGGGTGAGCGCTGCTACGAATACATCACACGTTTCGAAAAATCCTTCGCACAGCACATGGACGTACCGTATGCCATCGCGACGTCCAGTTGCACCGGCGCTTTGCACATGGGAATGGCGGCACTTGACATCGGTCCGGGCGATGAAGTGATTCTGGCGAATACCAACTGGATCGCTTCGGCGGCGCCCATCGATTACCTGGGGGCTACCCCGGTTTTCGTCGACGTGTTGGCGGACAGTTGGTGCCTGGATCCGGAACAGGTGCGCAAAGCCATTACTCCGCGAACCAAGGCCATCGTGGCAGTGCATTTGTACGGCAATCTGTGTGATTTGGACGCGTTGCTGGAGATCGGCCGTGAGCACGGTATTGCTGTCATCGAAGACGCCGCCGAAGCCATCGGCTCGCAATGGCGTGGTAAAGCCGCCGGCTCGTTGGGGGCTTTTGGCGCATTCTCCTTTCATGGCACCAAGACCATGACCACCGGAGAAGGCGGGATTTTCGTGACCTCGGACAAGGCGCTGTATGAGCGAGTGCTTACGCTCTCCAATCACGGTCGGGTCAACGGCAGCAAACGTCAATTTTGGCCGGACTTCATCGGTTTCAAGTACAAGATGAGTAATCTGCAGGCCGCGATCGGTTGCGCCCAGATCGAACGTGTCGATGAGCTGATCGCCCGTAAACGCGCGATCTTCGATCGTTATGCCCAAGGGCTGCTGGATATCCCGTTGCTGTCCATGAACCCGCAGCCGCATCACTCCAGGAATGGGTACTGGATGCCCACGGTGGTGTTCCATGAAAACACTGGGATTACCCGGGAGCTATTGATCGAAGCCTTTCAGGCCGCCGATATCGATGCGCGGGTGTTTTTCTGGCCATTGTCGGCACTGCCGATGTTCGCCGATAAACCGGTGCACACGCCGATGGCGTTTTCGCTGTCGGAGCGGGCCATCAATCTGCCGAGCTATCACGACATGACCGACGCCGATCAGCAGCGGGTGATTGAGGTCATTCGCGCGGTCTGCCAGCAAAGGAATGTGCTGTGATCGTCTACCTGTTGGGGGCGGCGAACCCTGAAGCAGTGCGCATGATAGGCTCCGTCAAACGGGCCGATCCGGCCGTGGAGTTTGCGTTTCTCGACAACGATGCAGCCAAGCACGGCACCTTGTTTTACGGCGTGCCGGTGATCGGTGGAGTGGAGCGTGTGGCCGATTTGAAAGGCCCGGATACGCAGTTTGTGAACCTGATCACCCGCGACACCAAGACCCGTTACGAGACCACACGACAGATCATCGAGGCCGGGGGGACGCTGGGCAACTTCCTGCACCCGGGCATCGATCTGAGCATGACGCGCATGGGCACCGGTAACTATCTCCAGGAAGGCGTGATCATCCAGGCTGAAGTGTCCCTGGGCGATAACAGCAGCATCAGCTACGGCAGCGTGATCGGGCACGAAGGCCGGATCGGGCATTCCGTGTTCATGGCGCCCGGTGTTGCTATCGCCGGCTGCGTCGAAGTGGGTGACGGTGCTTTCATCGGCGTCAACGCCACCATCCTGCCACGGTTGCGCATCGGTCGCTGGGCGACAGTCGGCGCCGGAGCCGTGGTCACCCGGGACGTCCCCGACTACGCAGTCGTTGTGGGCAATCCAGCTCGAATTATCAAGACTCAGGCTGTTCCTTATCAGGACGGCCGGGTTTTCAACTGACAAAACCCCGTAACGGAGTGTTTGCATGAATCCTCATGAGCAGTTTCGCAAAGAAGTAAGCCAGAACATCGAAGGTTTGCAGCAGGACAAAAAACTTCGGTCCGAGTCGCTGGACTGGGTCGGTGTCACGGCCAAACACAAGTACACCTACAACTTCAGCTGGATGGGCCGGCCAATCATTCAGTTTCCTCAGGACATGGTCGCCATGCAGGAAATCATCTGGGACCTGCGCCCGGATGTGATTGTCGAAACGGGCATCGCCCACGGCGGCTCCCTGGTGTTTTACGCCTCGATGATGGAACTGATCGGTCACGGCGAAGTGCTGGGTGTGGACATCGATATTCGTCAACACAACCGCGAAGCCATTGAAGCCCATCCGATGGCTCGACGGATCAGCATGATCCAGGGGTCGAGTATCGATACGGCCATAGTTGACGAGGTCCGTGCGCGGGTTGCCGGCAAGAAAGTGCTGGTGGTTCTGGACTCCAACCATACCCATGAGCATGTGCTTGAAGAGTTGCGTCTGTATGCACCGCTGGTTTCGGTCGGCAGTTATTGCGTGGTGATGGACACCGTGGTCGAAGACATGCCCGAAGACGCCTTCCCGGATCGTCCTTGGGGCAAGGGTGACAACCCGAAAACTGCCGTATGGGCCTATCTGGAAGAGAATCGCGATTTTGAAATCGATGCCCGGATTCACAGCAAACTGCTGATCACCGTGGCACCGGACGGTTATCTGCGTCGGGTTCGTTAAGCAACGACATCATTGTTGAGTTCATCGGGCGATACGCCGGTTGTGGGGAAAGAATATGCAAGGCAAGTACGTTTCTGAAAGCGGATTACCACTGAACGAGTTGGTGACGGTGGTAGTGATTACCCACAATCGCCCGGCATTTGCGCGTCGGGCAGTGAAGTTTTACAGCGCCTTGCCTTGCAGGATTCTGGTGCTGGATTCTTCAGCTAAGGTCACCGATGGCATCGACGGTGCTTACCCTGGCATCGACTACCGGCATTTGCCGCAGTACGGCTATTGGGGCATTCGGGCCAAGCTCGATTACGGTGTGCAACAAGTCACTACGCCCTACATGGTGTTCGCTGCCGACGATGACTTCATCGTGCATGACGCCCTCGACGCTTCGGTCTCGTTCCTGGAAGCGAACCCGGACTACGGCATGTGCCATGGTTACTGCCTGATGTATCTGGCGCTGGCCGATAGCGTGAGCTATTACCGCCGGGACAAGAAGGTTTGTGAAGACTATTCGTCCGATCGCGCTCAGGATCGCGTGATTGACTTCATGCATCAGTACATTCCCCCGTTCTATGCCGTTCACCGTACCGCGATGTTGCGTGACTGGTACGCGCTCATGCCGCAAGACACCATCTTTGAATGGCAGGAAATCGGTCATGCGTACTACATGTTGGCGAGGGCCAAGGCGCGAATTCTGCCGATCCCTTATGTGGTGCGCGAGGTCAATTACCTGGAGTCGGAGCACAACACCGAGATCTACAGCACCCTGACCCTAGCCGATGCAAAATCGGTGGCGGATCGTGAGACTTACGCTCAATTACTGTCGACGTTGCCAAGTGCCCAGACGGGGCTCGATCCCGCGCAGGGCAAGCAGTTGGCACTGGACAGTTTCGAGGCTCTGGCCGACAGCCTGCGTAACCGTCGGGCGCTGACCGCCGAACCTATTTTCGAGTCGCGCTGGACTGATGTGCAGAAGGGGCCAAGCCGTCGCTTCGGGCTTTTGCAATACGTAGAAATGCCTTTCTACAATCAGCCGTTTTTCGATCTGTTGAGCCGATTCGAGATGATGCTGCACGGCATGCCGGCCGGCCGTGTTCAGCTCCAGGGGCTCGAAGGTATTTGGGCGCACCAGGAAGACATGATGCGTCCTCGCAACAACGACACGACTGAAAGTGTTGTCGAGCGACTCTGGCATGCGTATGACCGCAGCCCGTTCAACCGTCAAGTGGTCAAGCGCCTGGCGCAGCAGTTGGAACTGCTAGGCGACGCCGACGAGGCGCGGGACATGTTCGCCTGGGCCGAGCGCCTGGACGCTGTATCGACGCAAGGCAATGACGAGGCGTTCGGTGCCATGCGCTCCGGTCGCCTGCTCAAGTGGCTGGCGGCGCGCGCCCCTGAGGCTGACGAAGTCGCCGCGACTTCGCGTTTCCTGGCGGACCACAACGGTGGTCCACAATTTGGCATTTTGGTGCTGGACCTCGAAAACGACGCGGCCAAACTGCAAATCACCCTCGACAGTTTGCTGGAAGGTCACAACCACGCCTTCAAGATCGTGGTGTTCACCACGGGCGAATTGTTGACGGCCACCACAGAGCGCAACACGCTGCACTTTGTTCGTGTAACCCCGGTCAACTATGTCGACAAGCTCAATCAGATCGCGCGTCAATCGACGTGCGACTGGTTGCTGCTGACCGAGGCGGGTGACGAGTTCACTGCGGGTGGTCTGCTGCGCGCCGGACTGGAACTGCGTGCCGCGCCTGAATGCCGAGCGGTGGCATCCGACGAAATTCACCGCGATGCCAATGGTGCGCTGGTGGATGTGTTCCGTCCAGGCTTTAACCTCGACCTGCTGCAAAGCCTCCCAGCGCTGATGGCGCGACACTGGCTGATTCGCAAGGATGTGTTGCTGGACGCGGGCGGTTACCAGGCCGACTTCAGCAAGGCGCTGGAATTCGACCTGCTGCTGCGCATCATCGAACAGGGCGGCCTGGCCTGGCTGGCACATCTGGACGAGCCGCTGCTGATCGCCCGTGCACCGGTACTGGAGGAAAACGCCCACGAGCGTCAGGCGTTGATCCGTCACCTCGCGACCCGTGGCTACAAGGCGCAAGTCAGCTCGGACGAACCTGGCACTTACCGTATCGACTACCGTCACACTGAACGTCCGCTGGTGACAATCATTGTGGCGAGCCAGGACGATCTGGAGCAACTTCAACGTTGCCTCACCGGCATCGTGCAACGTACCCGCTACACCCGTTACGAAGTGCTGATTGCCGATAACGCGAGTCAGTCCCCCGACCTTCTGCAATGGCTGGACGGTCTCGGACAGCCGGGCGACCGGGTCCGTGTCTTGCGCGCGCAAGAGCGTCTCAGCACGTCGGCCTTGTACAACGAAGCCAGTCAGCAGGCCCAGGGTGAATACCTGGTGCTGCTGGCAGCGGACAGTGAAGTGGTCAACCCCAACTGGCTCGAATCCCTGCTCAACCAGGCCCAGCGTCCGGAAGTGGGCGTGGTCGGTGCCAAGTTGCAGAACCGCGACGGCAACGTTACCCAGGCCGGGCTGATTCTGGGCATGAACGACGGCGTCGGTTCGGCCTTTGTCGGTGAGCCGAAGGATGCCAAGGGCTACCTGAATCGTCTGGTGCTGGAACAAAACTATTCGGCCGTCTCGGCCGTGTGCCTGATGATCCCCAAAGCGTTGTTCGACGAGGTTGGCGGACTGGACGAAGGCGCCTTCACCGATGCTTTCGCCGATGTCGATCTGTGCCTGAAGGTTGGTCAGGCGGGTTATCTGGTGGTGTGGACGCCGCAAGTACAGGTCATTCACCCAGGCACCTTGCCCGATGCGCCGCAGACTCTTCAGGCCTTGCGTGAAAAGTGGGCGGGGCCGTTCCAGCATGATCTGGCGTACAACAAGAACCTCGCCTTGACCGGCAAGGGTTTTACCCTTGGCAGCGCGACCAGTGTGGATTGGGCGCGGTTGCTGGTTTAAGTCTGGTGCACAGGTAGAAGGATTCGCGGCATGTTCAACGGTAAATCGATTTTCATCTCCGGCGGCACCGGTTCGTTCGGTCGCAACTTCATCCGTCGCCTGCTGGAGCAATATCAGCCCAAGCGGGTGGTGGTGTTTTCGCGTGATGAGCTCAAGCAGTACGAGATGCAGCAGACGTTCAACGCGCCGTGCATGCGTTACTTCCTGGGCGATGTGCGCGACGCCGAGCGTTTGCGCCAGGCCATGCGCGGCATTGACTACGTGGTGCATGCCGCCGCCCTGAAGCAAGTGCCGGCGGCCGAGTACAACCCCACCGAATGCATTCGTACCAACGTCAACGGCGCGGAAAACATCATTGCCGCGGCCATAGATAACTGCGTGAAAAAAGTCGTCGCGCTGTCCACCGACAAAGCCGCCAGCCCGATCAACCTGTACGGCGCAACCAAGCTGCTGTCGGACAAATTGTTCGTCGCCGCGAACAATATTGCCGGGGACCAGAACACACGCTTCTCGGTGGTCCGTTACGGTAACGTGGCCGGCTCCCGGGGTTCGGTCGTGCCGTTCTTCAGCAAGCTGATTGCCGAGGGCGCGACAGAGCTGCCGATCACCGATGAGCGCATGACGCGCTTTTGGATCACCCTTGATCACGGCGTGCAGTTTGTGCTCGACAGCTTTGCCCGCATGCATGGCGGTGAAGTGTTTGTGCCGAAGATTCCGTCGATCCGCATCGTCGATCTGGCGGTGGGTATGGCCGGGCACTTGCCGCACAAGAACGTGGGCATTCGTCCGGGCGAAAAACTCCATGAGCTGATGGTGCCGCTGGACGATGCGCGCATGACCCTGGAGTTCGACGATCACTACACGATCCAGCCGTCGATCCGCTTCACCAGCGTCGACGTGGATTTTTCCGTGGACAAACTGGGCGAGCAGGGCCAGCCGGTGAGCGAAGACTTCGAGTATCGCTCCGACACCAACCCGCAATTCCTGACGGTGGGGCAGATTGCTGATCTGCACGCGGAGCTGTCGGCATGATTCCTTACGGTCGGCAGAGTCTCGATCAGGCGGACATCGACGCGGTGGTCGCCGTGTTGCAGTCCGACTGGCTGACTCAAGGGCCGACCATCGAGCGATTCGAACAGGCCATGGCCGACCGTTGCCAGGCCGATTTTGCGGTGGCAGTGTGTAACGCCACGGCGGCGTTGCACATCGCTTGCCTGGCGGCCGGGCTCGGGCCGGGTGATCGTTTGTGGACCACGCCCAACACCTTTCTGGCGTCGGCCAATTGCGGTCGTTATTGCGGTGCCGAGGTGGACTTCGTCGACATCGATCCGCTGACCTGGAACCTCGATGCTGATGCCCTGAAAGCCAGGCTGGAAGCGGCGGTGGACAACGGTACGTTGCCTAAGGTGCTGGTGGCGGTGGCGTTCTCCGGCCAGAGTTGCGACATGCGGCTGATCGCCGAGCTGGCCGAGCGTTATGCTTTCACGGTCATTGAGGACGCCTCCCATGCGGTCGGCGCGTCCTATGCCGGGCGACCGGTGGGCTGTGGTGATTTCGCGGCAATGACGGTGTTCAGTTTTCATCCGGTGAAAATCATCACCAGCGCCGAAGGTGGCATGGTGCTGACTAATCGCCCGGAACTGGCCGAGCGCTTGCAACGTCTACGCAGCCACGGCATGACTCGCGATCCGCAGCACATGACCGAGGCCAGCCATGGCCCCTGGTATTACCAGCAAGTGGAACTGGGCTTCAATTACCGAATCACCGACCTGCAAGCCGCCCTCGGGCTGTCGCAACTGAACAAACTGGATGGCTTCATCGAGCGCCGGCGTGAACTGGCGGCGCGTTATGACCGGTTGCTGGCGTCTTTGCCGTTGACCTTGCCCAGCCCTCAGCCTGAAGCCGAGTCGGCGTGGCATCTGTATGTGGTGCGCTTGCAACTTGATCGCATCAAACTCAGCCATCGACAGGTGTTCGAAGGGTTGCGAGCTGCCGGCGTCGGTGTGAATCTGCACTACATTCCGGTGCACTTGCAGCCGTACTATCGCGACCTGGGTTTCGCCGAGGGCGACTTTCCGCAAGCCGAACGTTACTACGCCGAGGCCATCAGCCTGCCGCTGTTTCCGTTGCTCAGTGATGAGCAACAGGATTTCGTGGTCGAGCAACTGCGCCGGCTGACCGAATAAATACCGCCACAGGCGGCGGATGGGAATGTGCGATGCGCGAATTGAGCGAGCAGGAAAGATTCTGGCAAGGCGACTTCGGTAACCAGTACGTCGACCGCAACGTCGGGCAGCCCCTGGTGGCGGCCAACCTGGCGTTGTTTGCCAAGGCACTGACACGTGCCGGGCGGATTGACAGCCTGGTTGAGCTGGTGGGCACCAATGCCGGCAATAACTTGCAGGCGCTGCGCCAGCTGTTGCCCCGGTGTGAACTGTTCGGCGTGGAGATCAATGCCAGCGCCTGTGCCCAGGCCCAGGCGCTGGACATCGCGCAAATATGGCACGGCTCGCTGTTCGATTTTCCCCGCGAGCGCAGCTTTGACTTGACCCTGAGCAAAGGCGTGCTGATTCATCTGGCGCCGGAACTGCTGGCCGCAGCCTATGACCATCTGTATGCGTTGAGCCAGCGTTATATCCTGATCGCCGAGTACTACAACCCGGTGCCGGTCGAAGTGTCCTATCGCGGGAACAGCGGCAAGTTGTTCAAACGCGATTTTGCCGGTGAAATGCTTGATCGTTACGCTGACCTGCAACTGCTGGATTACGGTTTTGGTTATCACCGCGACCCGCAGTTCCCGGTAGACGACATCACGTGGTTCCTGCTGGAAAAACGCTCTTGAACAACGTCGCAATCATCCCGGCTCGCGGTGGCAGTAAACGCATACCGCGCAAGAACCTCAAGCCGTTCGACGACGTGCCGATGATTGCCCGTTCGATTCAAACCGCCCTCGATTCGGGACTGTTCGCCCAGGTGGTGGTCAGCACCGACGATGAAGAAATCGCCGCGCTGGCTCGGGCCTGCGGTGCGCAAGTGCCGTTTATGCGGCCCGCGGCATTGGCTGATGATTTCACCGGCACGGCGGCGGTGATTGTGCATGCCTTGGCGGAGTTGTCTCGACAAGGCCAGGATTTTGATTGCGCCTGTTGCATCTATGCCACGGCGCCATGGCTGCAAGCGCGATTTTTGCAGCAGGGTTTAAAGCTGCTGGAGCAGCATCCGGACAAGTCCTTCGCCTTCTCGGTCTGCGATTTCGGCTTTCCGGTGCAGCGTGCCCTGACCCTCGATGAGCAGGGTGCCTTGATGGCGTTGTACCCGCAGTTTCGCGAGACTCGCTCCCAGGACCTGCCGCCGGCCTATCAAGACGCCGGGCAGTTTTACTGGGGCCGCAGCAGTGCCTGGCTGCAGGGCGAGGTGTTGTATTCACCGCAAAGCCTGCCGGTGATCCTGCCGCGCTATCTGGTGCAGGACATCGATACCCTCGAGGACTGGAAGCGCGCCGAATACCTTTACGCGGCGCTGAAGGCCGGTGGGGAGCTGCAATGAGAGTACTGATCCGTGCCGACGCTTCGCCGACCATTGGCAGCGGTCACATTGCCCGCTGCCTGACCCTGGCCAGGGTGTTGCGCCAGCAGGGCGGGCACGTGGCATTTGCCTGTCGTCAATTGCAGGGCCATCGACTCGACAGCGTTGCCGCCGAAGGTTTTGAAACCTTTGCGTTGCCGGATCGCTATCCCGACGAAGACCCGCAGCAAGCCATCGAAGCCATGTTGCCGTGGCAGGCGGACATTGCCGCGCTGGGGCAAGCGCTGGAACACCATCAGGCCTTCGACTGGATCATCGTCGACCACTACAGCCTCGATCATCACTGGCAGACGGCGGCTCGTCGCTGGGCACCCCGGATTGCGGCGGTGGATGATCTGGCGACGCGCACCTACAGCGTCGATTTGCTGCTGAACCAGAATCTGTCGGGTACCCCTGAGGCTTATGCCGGACTGCTTGCACCCGATTGTCGGACTTTGATCGGACCACGCTTCGCCATGCTGCGGGATGAGTTCTGCTGCCCGGCGATCAAGATCAAGCGCCAGGCGAAGCGCGTACTGGTGAACTTCGGCGGCTTCGATGCCGCGATGCAGACTCACCACGCGATGCTGGCGCTGGCGGATTTTCATCAGCTTGAAGTCGATTTTGTTGCCGGTGGCGATAACCCGGCGTGGGAGGAAATGCGGGTTCTGGCGGCACATCATCCGAACTGGCGCTTGCACCGTTTTGTCGACGACTTTTACCGATTGATGACCGAAGCCGACCTGTTTGTCGGTGCCGGCGGCGGGACCAGTTGGGAGAGGGCGGCCATGGGGCTGCCGACGATCTGTATTGCGGTCTCGAATAATCAGCAAGCCAACGGCGAAGTGATGGCGACGTCGGGGGCTCATGTGTATCTGGGCACCCGCGAGCAGGTCAGTGTCGAGCAGTTGCGTCAGGCCATCGGTTTTGTCGTCGGCAATCAGGGATTACGGCAAAGCCTGGCTGGACGTTCACGGCAACTGGTCGATGGTCGGGGTGCGCAGCGTGTCGCGGCGGCGCTGGCCGGTGCGGTGTTGCAGGTGCGCCCGGCGACAGCAGGCGATGCACAGTTGTTGTTCGAAGGACGCAATGCCGAGGCGGTGCGTCGCTGGTCGCTGGAAACCGGGGTGATTGAATGGCAGCCGCATCAAAACTGGCTGACTGCCAGTCTGAGCAACGATCAACGCTTGCTGTTGATCGCCGAAGCGGATGACGGCCCGGTCGGGGTGCTGCGTTATGACTTGCGCGGCTTCGCAGCCGAAGTCTCGATTTACCTGTTCGAAGGGCGATTTGGCCTGGGTTGGGGCAGGGCGTTGCTGGCGCGAGGCGAAGCTTTCGTGACGCAGCATTGGCCGCAACTGCAAACCATTACCGCGCAGGTTTTGCCGGCGAATAAGCCGTCGCTGAAGGTGTTTCGCGAAGCCGGTTTCACCCAGAGTGCTTGCGCCTTCACGCGCCTATTGAAGGATCACCACAATGACTAGTTTCAAGATTGGCCACCGTAGCATCGGTGCTGATGCGCCGCCGTTCATCATTGCCGAGATGAGTGGCAACCATAACCAGTCCCTGGAAGTGGCGCTGCAGATCGTCGAAGCCGCCTCCAGGGCCGGCGCTCATGCCTTGAAGCTGCAAACCTACACCGCCGACACCATGACCCTGGACCTGTCCGAAGACGAGTTCTTCATCAAGGACCCGAACAGCCTGTGGGCAGGTACTTCGCTGTACGCGCTGTATGAGAAGGCCCATACACCCTGGGAGTGGCATGCACCGATTTTCGCCCGTGCCAGGGAGCTGGGCATGCTGGCGTTCTCCACGCCGTTTGATAACAGCGCGGTGGACTTCCTGGAAAGCCTCGACGTGCCGGCGTACAAGATCGCCAGTTTCGAGAACACCGATCTGCCGCTGATTCGGCGGGTCGCTGCTACCGGCAAGCCATTGATCATTTCCACGGGCATGGCCAGTATCGCGGAACTCGACGAAACCGTACGTGCTGCCCGCGAGGCCGGTTGCCAGGACCTGGTATTACTCAAGTGCACCAGCACCTATCCGGCGACGCCAGCCAATAGCAATGTGCGGACGATTCCTCATCTGCGCGAATTGTTTGGTTGTGAAGTGGGCCTGTCCGATCACTCCATGGGCGTCGGCGTGTCGGTGGCAGCCGTCGCGCTGGGGGCGACGGTGGTAGAAAAACACTTCACCCTCGACCGTGCTGCCGGGGGCGTGGACGCCAGTTTTTCGCTCGAACCGGCTGAGCTCGCCAGCCTGGTGATCGAAACCGAACGTGCCTGGCAAGCCATGGGGCAAGTGCATTACGGTGTGTCCGAGGCCGAGCGAAAGTCGCTGGTGTACCGCCGTTCGCTCTACGTCACCGAGGATATGACGGCCGGTGAACCCTTCACCGTCGACAATTTGCGTGCCATTCGTCCAGGCCTCGGGCTGGCACCGAAACACGCGCAAATCCTTCTGGGGCGCCGTGCGCGCCACGCTATCAAGCGTGGGACGCCACTGGACTGGTCATTGGTCGAATAACGCCTTATCGCCCTGATTCGGCAAAATAGAGTGACCTGCGAGTCAGAACGCGCATCTTCACTGTATTGTATAAATGGGGAAGGTGGCGCCTGGTCTCTGTTTTTGGCCAGTGATAGCCTTTTATTCTTCTTGCTGTCGCCTCTTCGAGGTGACGTTTTTCTCCGTTAGTCGGCGCCCCTCAATTCCTTGCGAGCGGTGGTTTTGGGCTGTTTATTATTGGGAAGTCGTAATGATTGGCATAAAAAGCATTGCGAGCTACGTTCCTGTAGCCGGCGTGGACAATTACGCACAAGGTGCAAAATTCGAAAAGGATGAAGAGTTCATCCTGGGCAAGATCGGTTCGGCTTTCCTGCCGCGCAAAGACGCCGGGCAGGAAACATCGGACCTGTGTGTCGAAGCAGTCAACGCGCTGTTTGCCAACAATCCCGGTTTGAAACGTGAAGCTATCGACGTGCTGATCGTCGTCACGCAGAACGGCGACGAAGAAGGCCTGCCCCATACTGCAGCGATCGTTCAGGACAAACTGGGCCTGCCGACCACCGTCGCTGCGTTCGATATCTCCCTGGGCTGTTCTGGCTACGTTTACGGCATCTATGCGATCAAAGGTTTCATGGAAGCCACGGGGCTGAAAAATGGTCTGCTGGTGACGGCTGACCCGTACTCGAAGATCGTCGACCCGGAAGATCGCAACACCACCATGCTCTTCGGCGACGCTGCCACCGCTACCTGGATGGGCGAAGACGCGCCATGGCAGCTGGGCAAGGCCAAGTTCGGCACCGACGGTTCCGGCGCACCGCACCTGAAGGTAACCGATGGCGTGTTCTTCATGAACGGCCGTCAGGTCTTCAACTTCGCGCTGCTCAAGGTTCCGGCGCATTTGCATGAGCTGTTGGCTGAAGCGCAACTGACGGCTGACGATGTCGATGCCTTCTGCATTCACCAGGGCAGTGCGGCGATTGTCGATGCAGTGGCGCGACGCTTCGAAGGTGAGCCGGAAAAGTTCATCAAGGACATGGTCGAGACCGGTAATACCGTGTCGTCGAGCATTCCGTTGCTGCTGGAAAAACACGTTCTGGGTTCCAGCTGGAAGCGCGTCGCGTTGAGCGGTTTTGGTGTTGGATTGTCCTGGGGTTCGGCGATCATTTATCGTCCTTGAGCTGACTTTGGGGCATAAAAAATAGCGTTCAGGGTGTAACCTTGAACGCTATTTTTTTTGGATGGCGAGCGAGGCGATATGAGCGACAGCTTTGACCACAATGCTCCGGTGATAGAGCGACGCTGGCCGGCGCTGTTTGCACGGTTGATCACCGAAGCGAGTATGGAAGATCAGGCTGCGCTGGTAGAAGGTTTAGGCTCGACCCTGAGCATTGCCGGCATTCAGCTCACCAGTCGCCATGACCGTACGCGTGAAGCACGACTGCAGGCCGCCAGCCTACCCCCGGCCAGCCCGGTGGTGCATGTCTACGGCACGGGGTTGGGTGACTTGCCGTCCGTCTTGCTTGAGAGCACCGATCTTCAGCGTTTGTACGTGCATATCCTCAACGGTGCGATTTTCCTGTTGACGCTGCAGTTGCTCGATCAGCGGCAGTGGCTCAGCGATCCACGGATCGAGTTGCGGTATGCCGGTGATTCGCCGGACATCCACCTGCCGTTTTTTGCGTTGCCCTCCGAGATGCTGCTGGCAGACGATTTTAACGCCAAGATTCGTGATCGGCTGATCAGCGAAGTGCACCTTGCCTTCAATAATCGCGAGTTCGACCCGCAGTCCCCGGAGATTGTCCAGCGACTGGAAGAGAGTGTTGAGCTCGTCAGCCAGGATGCCGATGTCGCCGAGTTGTTTGCGACATGCCAGGGTCGGGAAGTGTATGTGATTGCCACGGGGCCGAGCCTGGAACAGCATTTCGAGCAGCTTCGAGCGGTACGCGCGCAGGCACAGCGGCCCTTGTTCATCAGCGTCGATACCGCCTACCGACCCCTGCGCGAACACGGCATCAAGCCGGACCTGGTGGTCACTATCGACCAACGCATCAGCTTCAGGCATTTGCCGCCCGAAGACACGGGCGACATCCCTCTGGTCTATCTGCCGCTGAGCGACCCTCAGGTCTTGACGGCGTGGCAAGGGGCTCGTTACGTCGGGTATTCCGCCAGTCCGGTCTATGCCGCTATCCGCCAGCAGATCAGCAAGGCTGAGTTGTATGTCGGCGGCAGTGTGATCCATCCAGCGGTGGATCTGGCCGTGAAGATGGGCGCGGACCGCATTACGCTGTTCGGCGCCGATTTCGCGTTCCCCATGAACAAAACCCATGCCGGCTGGAATGATGGCGAGCTGGGTCCTGCGGTGAGTCAGGCCAAGCACTGGGTGCTCGACGGGCATGGGCAGCGCGTGCGCACGCAGTTGAATTTTCGCAGTTACCTGTGTGAGTTGGAGCGCTACATCGCCGGGCATCCGCAGGTGCGCTTTTTTAACAGCAGTCGGGCAGGCGCGATGATTGTCGGTACGACGTTCAATCAGGAGTTCGTGCAGTGAGTGGTTTTGCACAATGCATCAGTGAATGCCGTCAGTGCGCCGGGCTGTTTCGTCTCGGGCGTGATGTCGAGGCGGCGCTGACCATGGTCGACGTCTTTGAGAAGTCGCAAACTCTGTTTAGCCGAACACCTCCAGCGATCCAGCAGCAGTGGGCGCAATTGCTGATGTCGATGTTCGCTGCACAGGAAGCGCAGGACTGGCTGGGGTTGGCTGACTCAATGGAATATGAATTGATCGACTTGCTGGAAGCAGGCCACGTTTATCTCTAATCGATATTTTTACTGGGTCAGCGTAATCCTGTCGTTTTTTCGCTTCGCTTTTATAGGCGTTTTTTGACGTCAAGTTTCTCTCGTGGGTCTCGTGCAGGCCTTTGTTTTCGGAGGGGTGGCAGTGTGATGGCAATTTTTTTCAAAAAAGCCCTCAAGCAACCTGCAATCGCGACGATAACTACTACGAAGGTTCTCTAGGCCATACCCGGCGGTTGCCAGGGCCGGAAGCCGCAGCACCCAACCAACGAGGAACTCATCATGTCTTTAGGCGTAAACACTAACGTTACTTCCCTGAACGTCCAGAAGAACCTGGGCCGTGCATCGGACGCCCTGTCTACTTCCATGACTCGCCTGTCTTCCGGCCTGAAAATCAACAGCGCAAAAGACGACGCTGCCGGCCTGCAGATTGCTACCCGCATGAGCAGCCAGATTCGCGGTCAGACCGTAGCGATCAAAAACGCCAACGACGGTATCTCGATGGCTCAGACCGCTGAAGGCGCTCTGCAAGAAACCACCAACATTCTGCAGCGTATGCGTGAACTGGCTGTACAAGCACGTAACGGCACCAACGGTACTGCTGACCGCACCGCGACCAACTCTGAATTCACCCAGATGTCGGACGAACTGACTCGTATCGCGAGCAGCACCAACCTGAACGGCAAATACCTGCTGGACGGTACTGCTGGCGCCATGACTATTCAAGTAGGTGCCAACACCGGTACTTCCAACCAGATCACCTTGACCCTGAGCAGCAAGTTCGACGCCGCCAGCCTGTCCGTAGGTTCCGGTACTGTTGTTCTGACCGGTGCAACCAGTGCTGCCGCCGGTTCGGCTATCGACGGTGCAATCACCGCAATCGACGCCGCTATCGCCATCGTAACTGCCAACCGTGCAAACCTCGGTGCTTCGCAAAACCGCCTGACTAGCACCATCGCCAACCTGCAAAACGTCAACGAGAACGCCACCGCTGCAATGGGTCGCGTACAAGACACCGACTTCGCAGCAGAGACTTCGGAGCTGACCAAGCAACAAACCCTGCAACAAGCTTCCACCGCTGTTCTGGCTCAAGCCAACCAGCTGCCTTCCGCTGTACTGAAACTGCTTCAGTAATTTCGGAATGAGTTTTGGCGGGGGGGTGCGCTTGTCGTGCTCTCTCGCTTTTTTGCTTTAGAAGGTGATGGATATGGACATGAGCGTTAAGCTGAATTTGTCTTACCCGGCCGCCCCTGGTACCGCTGCCGATAAACCGGCTACTGTGTCTCGCAGCGACAACGATACCGTTCAACCTGTGGCTGAAAGCAAAAGCTCGGATCCGGGCAAGTTGAAGCAGGCCGTGCAAGAGATCGAAAAATTCGTACAGTCGGTCAAACGCAATCTGGAGTTCTCCATCGACGAGGCTTCCGGCAAAGTGGTTGTGAAAGTGATTGCCAGTGAATCGGGTTTGGTGGTGCGGCAGATCCCTTCCGAAGAAGTCCTGAAACTGGCGGAAAGTTTGAATACGGCCAGCAACGTGCTGTTCGACGCGAAAGCCTGAGAAATGGCATGAATCGTGTCTGTACGTTGAGTTGACGGCGCATCCGGTCAAAAGACCGGCGACAGACAGAAAGGGAGATGCACATGGCAAGTCCAATCACGCCGGGTACAGGCCTCGGTTCCGGTCTGGATATCAATTCGATCGTTACAGCGCTGGTCAACAGTGACAAGTCGGCCAAGCAGAACCAGATCACCACCCAGACGACGCTCAATACGTCGAAGATATCGGGTGTGGGCTCGCTCAAAAGTGCGCTGGCCGCCTATCAGGCCGCCATGGATAAGCTCAATAGCAGCACAGCCCCTGCGTTTGCGGGTTTTGCGGCAACTTCGTCGACTGCGACGACCTTGACGGCGACCTCTGACAACACGGCCGTCAACGGTACGTACAACATCAAGGTCAACAACCTGGCTACCGGTTCGAAAGTGGCTAGCGCTTCTTTTGCAGGCGGTGCTACCAGTACCATTCCGAGTGGTAATTTGACCATCAGTCAAAATGGCACTGACTACAACGTTACTATCCCGACGAGTGCAACTTTGCAATCCGCTCGTGACGCGATCAACTCCACTCTGAGTGGTCAAGGCATATCGGCCAACATCGTGACTGACAGCTCGGGCTCACGCCTTGTTATCGGGTCGACTACGACCGGCAAGGGGTCAGACCTGAAGGTCAGCGGTATTCCCGGTCTGGCAATCGACGGCACTCAAGTCCTGGGCACCATCCCTGATCCGAGTAACCCGGGCCAGACCATTCCTGATCCAAACGGTGCAGGAACGATTGGTGCGCTGGCTACTGATGCGAGTCTGACGATTGATGGTCTGGCAGTGACCAGCAAAACCAACACCATCAATGGTGCGGTGAGCGGATTGAGCATGACGCTGGTGGCACTGGGTACCTCGACAGTAACTGTGTCGACCAACACGACCGGGTTGCAGACTGCGTTGCAGTCCTTCGTCGACTCCTATAACACCTTGGTGAAAACGGTCACCTCACTGACCCAGGCCACCGCCGATAGCAGTGGCAAGCTGACGGTCTCTGCTCCAATGACCGGTGACTCCTTGCCTCGTTCGCTGCTGGCTGATGTTCGCAAGGAGCTGGTCACGCCGGGTCCGGGTGGGCAGCTGTCGGTGCTGGCGCAATTGGGTATCACGACGGACCAGAAGGCCGGTACGCTGAATTTTGATACCGCAAAGTTCAATACTGCAATGACCACCAAGGCGTTGGGCAGTCAGATTCAAACCCTGTTTACCGGTACCAACAGCAGCAACGGCCTACTGGCCAGAATGAGCAAGGCGATCAGCCCTTACTCGCAGACCGGTGGCATGTTGGATCAGCGCACCACCAGCCTGAACAAGCAGAAAAACGACTTGAGTTCTCAGCAAGTGGCGTTGGATCTGCGTGTCACCACGCTGACGGCGACGCTGACCGCCAAGTACAACGCCATGGACCTGTTGGTTGGGCAGATGAAGGCGACGGGAAGCAACATCACCTCGTTCTTCAATAGCCTGGATGCGCAACAACGCGGCTAAGTAGCGATGATGTGACAGAAAAAACCCGGCTGTGTTTTAACGCGCCGGGTTTTTGTTTTTTGATTTAAAGTTTTTTGGCTCGTAGCCGATATATTGGTCAAGCGAGCCCATGAATTGTGATGAGGTAGAAACATGAATCCGATGTTAGCCCTTCGGCAATATCAAAAAGTTGGAGCGCAAGCCCAGGTCTCCGAAGCCAGTCCGCACCGTTTGGTGCAGATGCTGATGGAGGGTGGGCTGGATCGTATTGCCCAGGCAAAAGGTGCCATGGAGCGCAAGGATATTCCGGGTAAAGGTGTATTGATCAGCAAGGCCATCGGTATCATTGGCGGCTTGCGTGAGGGCCTGGATCTTGAGAGCAGGGCTGAAGAAGTGGGGCAGCTTGATAACCTCTATGTCTACATGATGAAGCGTCTGGCTGAAGCCAACATCAAGACCGACCCAAAGATTCTCGACGAAGTCGCGGGTTTGCTTCGCACCGTCAAAGAAGGGTGGGACGCCATCGCCGAGCCAAGCCCGCAGTTTTAAGGAGATCACCATGAGTCTTGTATTGCAGCGAATCGAACAGACCCGCGAAGCGTTGGTCGGGGCATTGGCTGAGCGCAACTGGGAAGTCATTGGTGCATTGGACCTGGATTGCCGTTCCTGCATGGAAGACGTTATGAGTGAGGCGATCCTGGACGAGGCCGCGTTGCGCGATAACCTTGAGGAGTTGCTGGGGGTGTACAAGCAGCTTCTTGAGGCGGCAACGGGAGAAAGGCAGGCGATAGTCGATGAGATGACGCAGATCCATCAAGCACAGAACGCGGCAAAGGTTTACCATCTGTTTGGATAATTAATCCTCGGTTAATCCAGACATGTGCGCCATAAATTTGACTGTGCACGTTTTTTTGACTTAACTAGTGGCTGTTTTCAGATTTCAGGCGTCTACAGGCACATGGTGTCCTGCAAGCGTCTCGCTTGCCCCTTATTTCGGGCATTGAGTTGACTAGGGAAGTTGCTATTGCATGTGGCGTGAAACCAAAATTCTGCTGATTGATGACGATAGCGTCCGCCGCCGCGATTTGGCGGTGATTCTGAATTTTCTCGGTGAAGAAAATTTACCCTGCGGTAGCCATGACTGGCAGCAGGCTGTCGGTTCGTTGGCATCCAGTCGTGAAGTAATTTGTGTCCTCATCGGGACGGTCAATGCTCCAGGTGCGCTTCTGAGTCTGTTAAAGACACTCTCCACCTGGGATGAGTTCCTTCCGGTTTTGTTGATGGGCGATAATTCTTCCATTGACCTGCCGGAAGACCAGCGTCGCCGAGTGCTTTCGACCCTGGAAATGCCACCCAGCTACAGCAAGTTGCTCGATTCCCTGCACCGTGCCCAGGTCTATCGCGAGATGTACGACCAGGCCCGTGAGCGCGGTCGTCACCGCGAACCCAATCTTTTCCGTAGCCTTGTCGGCACCAGCCGGGCGATTCAACACGTCCGCCAGATGATGCAGCAAGTCGCCGACACCGATGCCAGCGTGCTGATCCTCGGTGAGTCGGGGACTGGCAAGGAAGTGGTTGCGCGTAACCTGCATTACCACTCCAAGCGCCGTGAGGCGCCGTTCGTGCCGGTCAACTGCGGGGCGATCCCCGCGGAGCTGCTGGAAAGCGAATTGTTCGGCCATGAGAAGGGCGCCTTTACCGGTGCGATCACCAGCCGTGCCGGGCGTTTCGAACTGGCCAATGGCGGCACCCTGTTCCTCGACGAAATCGGCGACATGCCGTTGCCGATGCAGGTCAAATTGCTGCGTGTGTTGCAGGAGCGCACCTTCGAGCGCGTGGGCAGCAACAAGACCCAGAGCGTCGATGTGCGCATCATCGCGGCCACTCACAAGAATCTCGAAAGCATGATCGAGATCGGCACCTTTCGCGAAGACCTGTACTACCGCCTGAATGTGTTCCCGATCGAGATGGCGCCGTTGCGCGAGCGCGTCGAGGACATTCCGCTGCTGATGAACGAGTTGATCTCGCGCATGGAGCACGAAAAGCGGGGTTCGATCCGTTTCAACTCGGCGGCAATCATGTCGCTGTGCCGTCATGGCTGGCCGGGTAACGTCCGCGAGCTGGCGAACCTGGTGGAGCGCATGGCGATCATGCATCCGTACGGCGTGATCGGCGTGGTCGAATTGCCGAAAAAATTCCGCTACGTCGACGACGAAGACGAGCAGTTGGTCGACAGCCTGCGCACCGACCTGGAAGAGCGGGTGGCCATCAACGGTCACACTCCCGACTTCAGTGCCAATGCCATGCTGCCGCCGGAAGGCCTGGACCTGAAGGATTACCTCGGTGGTCTGGAGCAAGGCTTGATTCAGCAGGCTCTGGACGATGCCAACGGCATTGTCGCGCGAGCTGCCGAACGCCTGCGAATCCGTCGGACCACCCTGGTGGAGAAGATGCGCAAGTACGGTATGAGTCGTCGTGACGGTGATGAACAGGCGGATGATTGACGCCTGTTTTTCAACTCCTTCATTTATAGGCGGTTTTTTTTCGGCACGGGTATTGCTACATCCCTCGCAACGTTCCGTTTCACTGACGGTCAGCCAAGCGAGAGAGCACGATGCCCCAAGCCGCCCAGATGTCTCCTGTCTCAGATGCTTTTGGGAATGCCCTGGGGCAACCGTCGTCGGTAGAGCAGGCAAGCCGGCAGGGTCTTGAACAGGCTTTTGCCCTGTTCAGCCAGATGTCGAGCCAGTTGACCGACTCCTACAGCATGCTCGAGGCCCGGGTCACCGAGCTCAAGGGCGAGCTGGCGGTGGTCAGCGCCCAGCGCATGCAGGAGCTGGCGGAAAAAGAACGCCTGGCCAACCGTCTGCAAAACCTCCTCGATCTGTTACCCGGCGGCGTCATCGTCATTGATGCCCTGGGCATCGTGCGCGAGGCCAATCCGGCGGCTTGCGAACTGCTTGGGCTGCCTCTTGAGGGTGAGCTGTGGCGGCATGTCATTGCCCGTTGCTTTGCGCCCCGTGAAGACGACGGCCATGAAGTGTCCCTCAAGGACGGTCGGCGATTGTCGATTGCCACGCGCTCGCTGGATGCAGAACCCGGTCAGTTGGTGTTGCTCAACGACCTGACTGAAACCCGTCATTTGCAAGATCAACTGGCCCGCCACGAACGCCTGTCGTCCCTGGGGCGAATGGTCGCGTCGCTGGCTCATCAGATTCGTACGCCATTGTCTGCCGCGTTGCTGTATGCCAGCCATTTGACCGAGCAGGCGTTGCCGGTCGAGACCCAACAGCGTTTCGCCGGGCGACTCAAGGAGCGCCTGCATGAGCTGGAGCACCAGGTGCGCGATATGCTGGTGTTTGCTCGCGGCGAGCTGCCCTTGACCGATCGTGTAACCCCCAGGCAACTGATGCAGTCGCTGCAAGCGGCAGCATTGACCCATGTGCAGGACCTGCCAATCCGCTGGCAGTGTGACAGCCATGTCGGCGAGTTGCTGTGCAGTCGCGACACCCTGGTCGGGGCCATTCTCAACCTCATCGAAAACGCCATTCAGGCCAGCGGCGGTCATGTCCGTCTGAAGGTTCATCTGTACACCCGCGAAAACACCCTGCGCCTGTGTGTCAGCGATAGCGGCAGCGGTATCGACGACGCCGTGCTGGCGCGTTTGGGCGAGCCGTTTTTCACCACGAAATCCACCGGGACCGGCCTGGGCCTGACGGTGGTCAAGGCGGTTGCGCGTGCCCATCAGGGCGAGTTGCAGTTGCGCTCGCGGCTGGGGCGCGGCACTTGCGCGCAGGTGAGCCTGCCGCTGTTTTTCGGTGAAAAAACCAGCGCTCAGAGAGCCGAGTAAAGGTCATGGGTATCAAGGTTCTACTGGTCGAGGATGACCGCGCGCTACGCGAAGCACTGGCTGACACGCTGTTGCTCGCCGGGCACGATTACAAAGCCGTCGGTTCGGCGGAAGAAGCATTGGCGGCCGTGGGGGGCGAGGCGTTCAGTCTGGTGATCAGCGACGTCAATATGCCGGGCATGGATGGCCATCAGTTGCTCGGCTTGCTGCGCGCGCGTCAGCCGCAACTGCCGGTGTTGCTGATGACCGCGCACGGTGCCGTGGAGCGGGCAGTCGATGCGATGCGCCAGGGCGCTGCGGATTATCTGGTCAAGCCGTTCGAGCCCAAGGCCTTGCTCGATCTGGTGGCCCGTCATGCCTTGGGCAGTCTGGGCGCGCCGGAGAGCGAAGGGCCTGTCGCGTTCGAACCGGCCAGTGCGCAGTTGCTCGAACTGGCTGCGCGGGTCGCGCGCAGCGACTCCACGGTGCTGATTTCCGGCGAATCGGGGACGGGCAAAGAAGTGCTGGCGCGCTACATTCATCAACATTCTCATCGCGCCAGCCAGCCGTTCATTGCGATCAACTGTGCGGCGATCCCCGACAACATGCTGGAGGCCACGCTTTTCGGTCACGAAAAAGGTTCGTTCACCGGTGCCATAGCGGCGCAGGCCGGCAAGTTCGAGCAGGCCGATGGCGGGACTATCCTGCTCGACGAAATTTCCGAGATGCCCCTGGGGCTTCAGGCGAAATTGCTGCGTGTGCTGCAAGAGCGCGAGGTTGAGCGAGTCGGTGCACGCAAGCCGATCACCCTGGACATTCGTGTCGTCGCCACCACTAACCGTGATCTGGCCGGGGAAGTGGCGGCGGGGCGTTTCCGTGAAGACCTTTATTATCGCCTGTCGGTGTTTCCGCTGGCCTGGCGTCCGTTACGCGAGCGCCCCGCCGACATCCTGCCGCTGGCCGAGCGTCTTCTGGCCAAGCACGTCAATAAAATGAAGCATGCCGTGGCGCGACTGTCCCCCGAGGCGCAGGCTTGCCTGGTCGGTTATCCGTGGCCGGGTAACGTGCGTGAGCTGGACAACGCGATCCAGCGTGCGCTGATCCTGCAGCAAGGAGGCTTGATTCAGCCTCAGGATTTCTGTCTGAGCGGCCCGGTCGCCTGTGCGCCCCTGCCGGCCCTGGCGTCGGTGCCCGTGCCCGCGCGGGCGGTGGAGGTCGAAGCCGAAACGGGCGGAGCGCTGGGGGATGACCTGCGTCGCCGTGAGTTCCAGATGATTATCGACACGCTGCGTACCGAGCGTGGCAGGCGCAAGGAGGCTGCTGAGCGGCTGGGCATCAGCCCGCGTACCTTGCGCTACAAATTGGCGCAAATGCGCGATGCGGGAATGGACGTGGAAGCCTGTTTGTTCGCCACCTGAACGCTTGCTTTTGTAGGGGGCGAGCCTGCTCGCGATGGTCGTTAACGATTACTCGGGGTTTCAGGATAAGCGCGGTGCTCTTGAGATCATCGCGAGCAGGCTCGCTCCTGCAGGACGAGGTTCGGCTTAGGGCCGGGGTTGGCTTTTGTTGGGCGCAGTCGCGGAGCTGGCACCCTTGTTGCTAACACCTCACTACCCGCCGAGTGAGTGTCAAAAAATTGCGGGACGCCAACGACGTAGTTCGTCAAAGAGAGAAGTCATGAGCCAAGGTATTGAATTCAACCGATTGATGCTGGATATGCGCGCCATGCAAATGGATGCCATGTCTGCGCCGAAATCGTCTGCCGCAGTCCCTGAACTGAGTGGCACCAGCTTTTCCGACATGCTCGGTCAGGCTGTCAATAAAGTGAACGACACCCAGCAGGCTTCGACTCAATTGGCCAACGCCTTCGAGATTGGCAAGAGCGGCGTCGACCTCACCGACGTGATGATTTCCTCGCAAAAGGCCAGCGTGTCTTTTCAGGCATTGACCCAAGTGCGTAACAAGCTGGTTCAGGCTTACCAAGACATCATGCAGATGCCGGTTTAAGGACGAGATTGAGTCATGGCAGAAGCAGTCGCCGATAATGTTCCGGCCAAGGCCACACCGATAGACGGTAAACCGCCGCTGTTCGGCCTGTCCTTCCTGGAAAACCTTTCCGAGATGACCATGTTGCGTCAGGTGGGCCTGCTGGTCGGCCTGGCGGCGAGCGTGGCGATTGGTTTTGCCGTGGTGTTGTGGTCCCAGCAACCGGACTACCGGCCGCTGTACGGCAGCCTTGCCGGTATGGACGCCAAGCAGGTCATGGATACCCTGGCCTCCGCCGATATTCCCTACACCGTTGAACCCAATTCCGGTGCCTTGCTGGTCAAGGCCGATGACCTGTCCCGTGCGCGGCTCAAGCTCGCGGCCGCTGGTGTCACTCCCAGCGATGGCAATATCGGCTTTGAAATCCTCGATAAAGAGCAGGGTCTGGGCACCAGCCAGTTCATGGAGGCGACCCGCTACCGTCGCGGCCTTGAAGGTGAACTGGCGCGCACCATCTCCAGCCTGAACAACGTCAAGGGTGCCCGTGTGCACCTGGCGATTCCGAAGAGCTCCGTGTTCGTGCGCGACGAGCGCAAGCCAAGCGCTTCGGTCCTGGTTGAACTCTATTCCGGCCGCTCTTTGGAGCCTGGCCAGGTCGTGGCCATCGTCAATCTGGTGGCGACCAGCGTTCCTGAACTCAGCAAGTCGCAGATCACCGTCGTCGACCAGAAGGGCAACCTGCTCTCCGATCAGGCGGAAAACTCCGAATTGACCATGGCCGGCAAGCAGTTCGATTACAGCCGTCGCATGGAAAGCATGCTCACCCAGCGCGTGCATAACATCCTGCAGCCGGTGTTGGGCAATGACCGCTACAAAGCCGAAGTCTCGGCCGATGTGGATTTCAGTGCCGTCGAATCGACTTCCGAGCAGTTCAATCCCGATCAGCCGGCGTTGCGCAGCGAACAGTCGGTCAACGAACAGCGTACCGCCAGCAATGGCCCGCAAGGCGTACCGGGTGCCCTGAGCAACCAGCCTCCATCGCCGGCCTCGGCACCGCAAACCACCGGTGGCGCCACGGCGTCGGCCGGCATGGTGCAGCCAGGTCAGCCATTGCTCGATGCCAATGGCCAGCAAATCATGGACCCGGCCACCGGTCAGCCGATGCTGGCTCCGTACCCGGCGGACAAGCGTCAACAATCCACCAAGAACTTCGAACTCGACCGTTCCATCAGCCACACCAAGCAGCAGCAGGGTCGTTTGAATCGCCTGTCGGTGTCGGTGGTGGTGGATGACCAGGTCAAGATCAACCCGGCCAACGGTGAAACCACCCGTGCGCCATGGAGCGCCGATGAATTGGCGCGCTTCACGCGTCTGGTGCAGGACGCCGTCGGTTTCGATGCCAGCCGTGGCGATAGCGTCAGCGTGATCAACATGCCGTTCTCTTCCGAGCGCGGTGAAGTGATTGCCGATATTCCGTTCTACTCCCAGCCGTGGTTCTGGGACATCGTCAAGCAAGTGCTGGGTGTCTTGTTCATCCTGGTGCTGGTGTTCGGTGTACTGCGTCCGGTGCTCAACAACATCACCGGTGGCGGCAAAGGCAAACAGCTGGCCGGCATCGGCAGCGACGTTGAGTTGGGCGGCATGGGCGGCCTGGATGGCGAACTGGCCAACGACCGCGTCAGTCTCGGTGGCCCGACCAGCATCCTGCTGCCGAGCCCGAGCGAAGGCTATGACGCACAGTTGAACGCAATCAAGAGCCTGGTGGCAGAAGATCCGGGTCGTGTGGCCCAGGTCGTGAAAGAGTGGATTAACGCAGATGAGTGATAACCGAGCCGTTGCCGCCAAACTGTCCAAAGTCGACAAAGCCGCGATCCTGCTGCTGTCCCTGGGCTCGACCGATGCCGCTCAGGTACTGCGCCACATGGGGCCCAAGGAGGTCCAGCGTGTAGGTGTGGCCATGGCGCAGATGGGTAACGTGCACCGCGAGCAGGTCGAGCAGGTGATGAGCGAGTTCGTCGACATCGTCGGCGACCAGACCAGCCTGGGCGTTGGCTCCGACGATTACGTGCGCAAAATGCTCACCCAGGCCCTGGGCGAAGACAAGGCCAACGGCCTGATCGACCGGATCCTGCTGGGCGGCAACACCGGTGGCCTCGACAGCCTGAAGTGGATGGAGCCACGCGCCGTCGCCGACGTGATTCGCTACGAACACCCACAGATCCAGGCGATCGTGGTGGCGTACCTCGACCCGGACCAGGCCGGTGAAGTGCTCGGCAACTTCGACCACAAGGTTCGACTGGACATCATTCTGCGGGTTTCCTCGCTCAATACCGTGCAGCCGGCAGCCCTGAAAGAACTCAACCAGATTCTCGAGAAGCAATTCGCCGGCAACTCGAATGCTTCGCGTACCACCCTGGGTGGTATCAAGCGTGCCGCAGACATCATGAACTTCCTCGACAGCTCGATCGAAGGCCAGCTCATGGACTCGATCCGCGAAGTCGACGAAGACCTGTCCGGTCAGATCGAAGACCTCATGTTCGTGTTCAACAACCTGACCGATGTCGACGACCGTGGTATCCAGGCGTTGCTGCGCGAAGTGTCCTCCGACGTGCTGGTACTGGCCCTCAAAGGCTCGGACGAAGGGGTCAAGGAAAAGATCTTCAAGAACATGTCCAAGCGTGCGGCCGAACTGTTGCGCGACGACCTCGAGGCCAAGGGCCCGGTGCGCGTCAGCGACGTGGAAACCGCGCAGAAAGAAATCCTCACCATCGCCCGCCGTATGGCCGAAGCCGGGGAAATCGTTCTCGGCGGCAAGGGCGGCGAGGAAATGATCTAACGCCATGGCCAAGCATGATGAGTCGCCCACTGACCTGATCCGGGCCAGGGATGTCAGTGGTTTCGATACCTGGGCGCTGCCCAGCTTCGATCCGCCTGCACCCGAGCCCGAGCCTGAGCCGGAACCCGAACCGCCGGAAATGGAAGAAGTGCCGCTGGAAGAAGTCCAGCCACTGACCCTCGAAGAGCTCGAAAGCATTCGCCAGGAAGCCTACAACGAAGGCTTCGCCACCGGTGAGCGAGAGGGATTCCACAGCACCACGCTGCGGGTTCGTCAGGAAGCCGAAGTGGCGCTGGCGGCGAAGATCGCCGCTCTGGAACAACTGATGGCGCATCTGTTCGAGCCTATTGCCGAGCAGGACACACAGATCGAAAAGTCTTTGGTCGACCTCGTCCAGCACATCACAAAACAAGTGATTCAGCGCGAACTGACCATCGATTCGACGCAGATCGAACACGTCATGCGCGAGGCCCTCAAGCTCCTGCCGCTGGGCGTCGGCAATGTGCGGCTGTACATCAATCCGCAGGATTTCGAGCAAGTCAAAGCACTGCGCGAGCGCCATGAGGAAACCTGGCGCATCGTTGAAGACGAAGCGTTGCTGCCGGGCGGTTGCCGGGTGGAGACGGAACACAGCCGTATCGATGCCACGATCGAAACCCGCGTTACGCGGGTGATGGACAAGCTGTTCGATCAACTGCACGAACAGGCCCTGCACCCGGCCGCCCCCGACCTGAGCCTGGAACTGCCGGTCGAAGCCAAGCCGGCCATTGCGCCAGTGCCGGACGTTCCCGATGCGCCTTGATCGCACCAGTTTCTCCAAGCGCCTGGGCAGTTATGCCGAGGCCACGGAACTGGCTGGCGCACCGATCCTCGAAGGGCGCTTGCTGCGCATGGTCGGTTTGACCCTTGAAGCCGAAGGCTTGCGCGCCGCCATGGGCAGCCGTTGCATGGTCATCAACGACGACAGCTATCACCCGGTACAGGTCGAAGCCGAAGTCATGGGCTTCTCCGGCAGCAAGGTCTTTCTGATGCCGGTCGGCAGCGTCGCCGGCATTGCACCCGGCGCCCGGGTCGTTCCCCTGGCGGATGCCGGTCGCCTGCCGATGGGCATGAGCATGCTCGGGCGAGTACTCGATGGTGCCGGGCGTGCGCTGGACGGCAAGGGCGGGATGAAAGCCGAGGACTGGGTGCCGATGGACGGCCCGACCATCAACCCGCTCAAGCGCGAACCGATCAGCGAGCCGCTGGATGTCGGCATTCGCTGCATCAACGGTATGTTGACGGTCGGTCGCGGTCAGCGGCTCGGGCTGTTCGCCGGTACCGGCGTCGGTAAATCCGTTTTGCTGGGCATGATGACCCGCTTCACCGAGGCCGACATTATCGTCGTCGGGCTGATCGGTGAGCGGGGTCGTGAAGTCAAGGAGTTCATCGAGCACATCCTCGGTGAGGAAGGGCTCAAGCGTTCGGTGGTGGTGGCGTCGCCAGCGGACGATGCGCCACTGATGCGTCTGCGCGCAGCCATGTATTGCACGCGAATTGCCGAATATTTTCGAGACAAGGGCAAGAACGTCCTGTTGCTGATGGATTCGCTGACCCGTTTCGCCCAGGCCCAGCGGGAAATTGCCCTGGCCATCGGCGAACCGCCGGCGACCAAGGGTTATCCGCCCTCGGTGTTCGCCAAGTTGCCGAAACTGGTGGAGCGGGCCGGTAACGCCGAGAAGGGCGGCGGTTCGATCACCGCGTTCTACACCGTACTGTCCGAAGGCGACGATCAGCAGGACCCGATTGCCGACTCGGCGCGAGGCGTGCTCGATGGTCACATTGTGCTTTCCCGGCGTCTGGCCGAAGAGGGGCATTACCCGGCGATCGACATCGAGGCGTCCATCAGTCGGGTCATGCCGGCGGTGGTGTCGCCGGAGCACATGGCCCGTGCGCAGTATTTCAAACAGTTGTGGTCGCGCTATCAACAGAGTCGCGATTTGATCAGCGTCGGTGCCTATGTTGCCGGTGGTGATCGCGAGACCGATCTGGCGATTTCCCTGCAGCCACGGTTGGTCACATACCTGCGCCAGGGCCTCAACGACAACGTCAGCCTGGGCGAAAGCGAGGCCTATCTGGCCTCGATCTTCGCGCCTGCGGCGGGCGGTTAACCGGTCATGGCCCAGACCCGGGCAGGGCGCCTGGCCCCCGTGGTGGGAATGGCCGAAAAGGCCGAGAAAACCGCAGCCCAGCGTCTGGGGCACTTTCAGGGGCAGGTGCGTCTGGCGGAAAGCAAACTCGCCGACCTCGAAGCCTTTCGTCTCGATTATCAAGAACAATGGATCGTGCGCGGCAGTGGCGGCGTGTCGGGCCAATGGCTGCTGGGCTATCAGGGCTTTCTGGCGCAACTGGGCACGGCCATCGATCAGCAGCGACAAAGCCTGGCCTGGCACCAGAACAACCTGAACAAGGCACGGGAAACCTGGCAGCAGGCATTTGCCCGGGTCGAAGGTTTGCGCAAACTGGTGCAACGCTACGCGGATGAAGCGCGGGTGCTCGAAGACAAGCGCGAACAAAAGCTGCTGGATGAGTTGTCCCAGCGCTTGCCGCGCCAGGATGCGTATTGAAAAGATGAGCCGCGATGGCGATCTGATGGACGGCACCATTTTCCGGCCTTGCCCCAACTGTTACCAAATGCTAAACCTTGTACAAGCCGGTTCCCCAATGACAAGGAAGCCATGACATGTCAGTTGTTACAGAAATCTCTGCGGATGGACAAAAGCTGACGATATCGGTCAAGGGACGATTCGATTTCGCCAAGCACCGAGAATTTCGCAACTCCTATGAACTGCCCGATGGCGCCATGCCGAGTTCCGTTGTAGTCGACCTGAAAGAGGCGACTTATCTCGATAGTTCGGCGTTGGGGATGTTGTTGCTGCTTAGGGATCATGCCGGTGGCGAAAACTCCGATATTCGCGTCGTCAACAGCAGTTCCGATGTGAAGAAAATCCTCGCGATTTCCAATTTCGACAAACTGTTCGACATCAGTTGATCGCCGTGCAGCCTGCACTCGAATCGCTGACGATTCTGATTGCCGAAGACAGCGCGGCGGATCGCATGCTGTTGTCGAGCATCGTTCGTCGCCAGGGGCATCAGGTGCTGACCGCGGCCAACGGTGCCGAAGCGGTCGAAGTCTTTCGCCTGCAATGTCCGCAACTGGTATTGATGGACGCAATGATGCCGGTGATGGATGGCTTCGAAGCCGCCCGGCAGATCAAGGCGCTGGCGGGGGAAAACCTGGTGCCGATCATCTTTCTCACGTCATTGTCCGAAAGCGAAGCCCTGGCCCGTTGCCTGGAAGTGGGCGGCGACGACTTTCTGGCAAAGCCTTACAACCAGGTGATTCTCTCGGCCAAGATCAAGGCGATGGACCGATTGCGACGATTGCAGGCCACCGTGCTGCAGCAGCGCGATCAGATCGCCCGGCACCACGAGTATTTGCTCAACGAGCAGCGGGTGGCGAAGGCCGTGTTCGACAAGGTGGCCCATTCTGGCTGCCTCAACGCCCCTAATATCCGTTACCTGCAATCGCCCTACGCACTGTTCAACGGCGATCTGTTATTGGCCGCATTCACCCCGGCGGGTGACATGCATGTGTTGCTCGGTGATTTCACCGGCCACGGTTTGCCGGCTGCCGTCGGTGCGATGCCCCTGGCTGAAGTCTTTTACGGCATGACCGCCAAGGGCTATGGCCTGGCGGAAACCTTGCGCGAGATGAATGCCAAGCTCAAACGCATCCTGCCGGTGGACATGTTCTGCTGCGCAACGCTGCTGTGCCTGAGTGTTCAGCGACGTTCGGTGGAGGTCTGGAATGGCGGCATGCCGGACGGCTACCTGCACAGCATGGCCACTGGCGAACGAACGCCCCTGACTGCCCGCCATTTGCCCCTCGGCGTGCTGAGTCCGCAAGCCTTTGATGATCGCACTGAAGTGTTTCCGATGGCGCTCGGGGATCGGGTATTCCTGCTCTCCGACGGAGTGATCGACACCTGCGATGCTAACGAACAGCTGTTTGGCGTGCAGCGACTGCAAGAGGTGTTTGCGCTCAATCGTCAGCCGGATGCACTGTTCGAAGAGATCGAGCGGGCGCTGCGGGACTTTGGCGGCGAAGCGCGCGACGACGTGAGCATGGTCGAAATCAGCCTGTTGGAGCCCGCACGGCTGAATCCGCCCGCCGTGGTCTACTCCGACAGCGGTCAATCCTGCCCGCTGGACTGGTCGGTGAGTTTCGAATTTCGTGCCGCCACCCTCAAGCGCTTCAATCCGTTGCCCTATTTGCTGCAATTGCTGCTGGAGGTTCACGGTCTGCGTGCGCAAAGCGGGGCGCTCTACAGCGTGCTGGCCGAGTTGTATTCCAATGCGTTGGAGCATGGTGTGCTGGGCCTGGATTCAGGCCTCAAGCGCGATGCTTCGGGTTTTACCCGCTACTACCAACAGCGGAATGTGCGCCTGGATGAGTTGCAGGACGGTTTTGTCCGGGTGCATTTGCAGGTCACGCCAGAGGGCGAGGGTGGTTGCCTGGCGATTTGCGTCGAAGACAGCGGCAAGGGATTCGATATCGAGCGGGTGCTGGAACGCCCTCTGGATCCTGTCCGTCTGTCGGGACGCGGAATCAGTCTGATCCGCCAGTTGGGGCGCAATGCCAGCTGGTCCGACGAGGGTCGTAGTGCCCGCGTGGAGTTTTACTGGGAGGCTCTGGCATAATCCGCGCATTCTTGATCAAGGAGTGAGCAAGTGGCAGATAAACATCTCGACCCGGACGTGCTTAGCGCGTTGCAAGAGGTCATGGAGGGCGAGTATCCGATCCTGGTGGATACCTTTCTCGCTGATTCCGAACAGCGCTTGCAGCTGCTGAAACAGGCCGCCAACGCTACGCAGTTCCTTGAGACCGCTCACAGCTTCAAGGGCAGCAGCAGCAACATGGGCGCGATTCGTCTGGCTGACCTGTGTCATGAGCTGGAGCTGAAGGCGCAAGGGCAAAATCTTTCAGGCGCCGAGGCGCTTGTCGCGGAAATCGATCGCGAATTCGCGTTCGTTCGACCGCTCTATGAGGAAGAGCGACGGCGTTCGCTCTCCGCCAGTTTGATCATTCGGCGCTAATAAAGGCGCCGTTTGAACAAAACTGGCGCGACCCTTGCAGCAATCTCCCCCAACTGTACCTACGATCCCAGTGCAGCGGAGACCGTTTCATGCCCGTTACCCCCAATTCACTTCTTCAGGCCGCCGCGCAGGCCAAGACTCAAGCTGCCGCCAATTCCACGGCGCCAACCGCTGAGCCCGGGGACAAGGCCTCCAGCTTCGCGCAGCTCTACGCCAGGCAAGCCGAGAACAAACCGGCTGCCGCGGCAGGCGGACCGGCCAAGCCGGCACGCGAAACAACGCCCGACAAAGCCGGAAAAAAAGACATCGCCGGCGATAAATCTGCCGCCCCGGAACCGACGGTTGCCGATAGCGGCAAAACCTTGCCCGCCGATAAACCGGCGCAGGGCGATGACAAGGTCGCCAGCGATAATGCTTCGGATGCCACGCAGACCCTGGCTGCCGATACAGTGCCAGTTGACCCGGCGCTCGATCCGGCCATGATGCAGGCCGTGCAGCCGGAGGTGACCGCACCTGTGCCGACAACGCCGCCAGTGGCTGAAACTGTACAGCCATCGGCTGAAGCGCCAGTCGCCGCAACGGTGGCAGCGCCTGCGACAACAACGGCGGCCGCCGCGACCACGACCCCTGATTTCGATCCCGAAGCCGATCCCCTTGACGCGTTACCGGCTGTTCGCATGGCGATGGAGCAGAGCGGCCACGTTTCCGCATCCAGTCAGGCGCAGCCGAAAGCGGCATCGACCTCCGCACAGGCGCAGGCTGATGGAGAGCCGACCTCGGCACAGAGTTTTGCCGCCGGTATGGCGAGCATGCTTGAAGTGCAAGCCGACAAGGACAGCACCAGCCAGGGTGGGGACAAGGCGTTCAGTGGTCTGATCGATGACGGTCTGAAGGATCTCAAATCCGCCAGCAGCGACACTCGGGTTGATGATTTCGCCAACCGTCTGGCGGCGTTGACTCAGGCCGCCACGCCGAAAACGGCCAACGCATTGCCCGTGAACCAGCCGATCGCGATGCATCAGAGTGGCTGGACCGACGAAGTGGTCAATCGTGTCATGTACCTGTCGAGTGCCAATCTGAAGGCGGCTGACATTCAGCTGCAGCCGGCGGAACTGGGGCGCCTCGACATTCGGGTCAACATGGTGCCGGATCAACAGACCCAGGTGACGTTCATGAGCGCTCATCCGGCTGTTCGCGAAGCGCTCGACGGGCAGATGCATCGGTTACGCGACATGTTCGCGCAGCAGGGCATGGGGCAGGTCGATGTCAACGTGTCCGATCAGTCCCGTGGATCGCAGCAAGGACAGGATCAGGCCCATCAAGGGCAGAGTGGGCGTACCAGTGCCAGTGGTGGCCGCCTCGACTCCGTGGATGACGATATCGCCTCGAGCGTGGCTGAAGTGGCTGCGACAACGACCAGCGTGATCGGCTCCAGTGCCGTCGACTACTACGCCTGATCCCGCCAGATACATAACCCTGTGGGAGCGCGCTTGCCCGCGATGAGGTCATAACATTCAGCATGTTCGTTGATTGTTACACCGCCATCGCGGGCAAGCCCGCTCCCACAGGGTGTTGCGGCGTGCTTCAGATCGTATGCATCCCCACCCATCTCCATTCCGATACTTCTGGCATAACACTTGCTCTTGCCTTGCCGTGCGACTGTGAAAACCCGAATAGTGACGGATTATTGGCATGGCGAAGAGCGACGCAGCAGTAAAAGACCCCGCAACCAAAGGCAAACTCAAGCTGATTATCTTGATCGTGGTGGCCCTGCTGCTGGCGATCGGCTTGTCCGTGGGGGCGACCTGGTACTTCATGCACAGTAACCAGAGCAAGCCTGTTGCCGTGGCTGAAACCGCCCCGGTCGGCAAGCAGCCCGCGATTTTCGAATCCATGGCGCCGGCGTTCGTGGCCAACTTCAACCAGAACGGTCGTCAACGCTACATGCAAGTGAGCATCACCATGCTCGCCCGCAACCAGGCTGATCTGGATGCACTCAAGGTGCACATGCCAGTGATCCGCAATAACCTGGTCATGCTGTTCTCCGGGCAAGACTTCGCCACGCTCGCGTCGCCGGTCGGCCAGGAAATGTTGCGCCAGAAGGCCACGGCCAGCGTCCAGGAAGTGGCGCAGAAAGAACTTGGCAAAGTGGTCGTCGAACAGTTGCTTTTCACTAATTTCGTACTGCAGTAGGAACACGACATGGCCGTGCAGGACCTGCTGTCCCAGGATGAGATCGACGCGCTGTTGCATGGCGTCGACGATGGTCTGGTACAGACCGATACCGTTGCCGAGCCCGGCAGCGTCAAAAGCTATGACCTGACCAGCCAGGATCGCATCGTCCGTGGACGCATGCCGACCCTGGAAATGATCAACGAGCGTTTCGCCCGCTACACACGCATCAGCATGTTCAACATGCTGCGCCGCTCGGCAGACGTGGCGGTCGGTGGCGTGCAGGTGATGAAATTCGGCGAATACGTGCACTCGCTGTACGTGCCGACCAGTCTCAACCTGGTCAAGATCAAGCCGCTGCGCGGTACCGCGCTGTTCATCCTCGACGCCAAGCTGGTGTTCAAGCTGGTGGACAACTTCTTTGGTGGTGACGGCCGTCACGCGAAGATCGAAGGTCGTGAATTCACCCCGACCGAGCTGCGTGTCGTGCGCATGGTGCTGGAACAGGCCTTCGTCGATCTGAAGGAGGCCTGGCAGGCGATCATGGAAGTGAACTTCGAGTACATCAACTCGGAAGTGAACCCGGCCATGGCCAACATCGTCGGTCCGAGCGAAGCCATTGTGGTCTCGACCTTCCACATCGAACTCGATGGCGGTGGCGGTGACCTGCACGTGACCATGCCGTACTCGATGATCGAGCCGGTGCGCGAAATGCTCGACGCCGGTTTCCAGTCGGACCTCGACGATCAGGACGAGCGTTGGGTCAATGCATTGCGCCAGGACGTAATGGATGTCGACGTGCCAATCGGCGCCACGGTTGCCCGTCGCCAGCTGCGCCTGCGCGACATCCTGCACATGCAGCCGGGGGACGTGATCCCGGTGGAAATGCCGGAAGAGATGATCATGCGCGCCAACGGTGTGCCGGCCTTCAAGGTCAAGATGGGCTCGCACAAAGGCAACCTCGCGTTGCAGGTGATCGAGCCGATCGAACGCCGCTGACAGGCGCCCTAAACATTCGCTTTTAACTGACGGCTTCCAATCGAATGGTTGCCTGCCGAGGAACACGAGATGGCAAACGACATGAATACCCAGGACGACCAGGCGCTGGCGGACGAATGGGCTGCGGCCCTGGAAGAAACCGGTGATGCCGGGCAGGACGACATCGATGCCTTGCTGGCCGCCGATGCGGCCAGTTCGTCATCCAATCGCTTGCCCATGGAAGAGTTCGGCAGCTCGCCGAAAAGCAACGAGCCGGTTAGCCTCGAGGGGCCGAACCTGGACGTGATCCTCGACATTCCGGTGTCGATCTCCATGGAAGTCGGCAGCACCGACATCAACATCCGCAACCTGCTGCAGCTCAACCAGGGTTCGGTGATCGAGCTCGATCGTCTGGCCGGTGAGCCTCTGGACGTGTTGGTCAACGGCACGCTGATTGCCCACGGCGAAGTGGTGGTGGTCAACGAGAAGTTCGGCATCCGCCTGACCGACGTGATCAGCCCAAGCGAACGCATCAAGAAGCTGCGCTGAGTGAAAAGGCTTCTGGGGTTTGTGCTGGCGTTGCCGCTCAGCGTGCTGGCGGCCGAACCGGTGGCGACGGTTGCGAACGCTGCTGCCGTACCTGCGGTCGGCAGCGGCGTGGCCGGGCAATTGACGCAACTGGTATTCGGCTTGCTGCTGGTGCTGGGGCTGATTTTTTTCCTCGCCTGGCTGTTGCGTCGGGTCCAGCAGGCCGGACCGGCCGGCAAGGGGCAGGTGATCGAACTGATCGGTTCCCGTGCCCTGGGCCCGCGTGACCGTTTGATGCTGGTGCAAGTCGGCAGCGAGCAGATTCTCCTGGGTCTGAGCCCTGGCACCATCACGGCGTTGCATGTGCTCAAGGAGCCGGTGCAAGTGCCCAGTACCGAGTCGACGACCCCCGAGTTTGCCCAGCGCCTGATGGAGCTGTTGGGCAAGGATCAGAAGGATAAGAAGTAATGGGTGCGTTACGCATCGTCTTGACGCTGGCGCTGATGCTGGCCGCGCCGCTGGCGTTCGCCGCCGATCCGTTATCGATCCCGGCGATTACCCTGGGCACCAATGCCCAGGGCGCGCAGGAGTACTCGGTCAGCCTGCAGATCCTGCTGATCATGACCGCGCTGAGTTTCATCCCGGCGTTCGTCATGCTGATGACCAGTTTCACCCGGATCATCATCGTCTTTTCGATCCTGCGTCAGGCCCTTGGCCTGCAGCAGACGCCGTCGAACCAGATTCTCACGGGCATGGCGCTGTTCCTGACCCTGTTCATCATGGCGCCGGTGTTCGATCGCGTTAACCAGGATGCCTTGCAGCCATACCTGGCGGAAAAACTCACCGCCCAGGATGCCGTGGCCAAGGCCCAGGTGCCGATCAAGGACTTCATGCTCGCCCAGACCCGCACCAGCGATCTGGAGCTGTTCATGCGCCTGTCCAAGCGCACCGACATTGCCACGCCTGATCAGGCGCCACTGACCATCCTGGTGCCGGCATTCGTGACGTCGGAGCTCAAAACCGCGTTTCAGATCGGCTTCATGATCTTCATTCCGTTCCTGATCATCGACCTGGTCGTGGCCAGTGTGCTGATGGCCATGGGTATGATGATGCTGTCGCCCCTGATCATTTCCCTGCCGTTCAAAATCATGCTGTTTGTACTGGTGGATGGCTGGGCGTTGATCATCGGCACCCTGGCCAGCAGTTTTGGCGGTGTGTCGCCATGACGCCTGAAGTCGCCGTCGATATCTTCCGCGAAGCGCTATGGTTGACCACCATGATGGTGGCCGTGCTGGTCATCCCGAGTTTGCTGGTGGGTCTGTTGGTGGCGATGTTCCAGGCCGCCACCCAGATCAACGAACAGACCCTGAGCTTTTTGCCGCGACTGTTGGTGATGCTGGTGACGCTGATCGTCGCCGGTCCGTGGTTGGTGCAGACCTTCATGGAGTACATCCAGCAGTTGTACGGCAGTATTCCGCAGGTCATTGGTTAAACCATGTCGCTGCTCGCATTGACCGACACCCAGATCAGCACCTGGGTGGCGGCATTCATGTTGCCACTGTTTCGCGTGGGGTCGCTGCTGATGGTCATGCCGGTTTTCGGCACGACCCTGGTGCCCCGGCGGATACGCCTGTATTTCGCCGTGGCGATCACCGTGGTCATCGCGCCGGGCCTGCCCCCCATGCCGCCGGTGCATGCGCTGGACTTGAGCGGGTTGCTGCTGATCGCCGAGCAGATCCTCATCGGCGCCGTAATGGGCTTCTCGTTGCAGTTGTTCTTCCAGGCCTTCGTCGTGGCGGGGCAAATCGTCGCCATTCAGATGGGCATGGGCTTCGCCTCCATGGTCGACCCCACCAATGGTGTGTCGGTGGCGGTGATCGGGCAATTCTTCACCATGCTGGTGACCCTGATGTTCCTGGCGATGAACGGCCATCTGGTGGTGTTCGAAGTGTTGACCGAAAGCTTCACCACGCTGCCGGTCGGTAGCGGCTTGACCGTCAATCATTACTGGGAGCTGGCCGGCAAGCTCGGCTGGGTGCTTGGTGCGGCGCTACTGCTGGTGTTGCCGGCGATCACGGCGTTGCTGGTGATCAACATCGCCTTTGGCGTGATGACCCGGGCGGCGCCGCAATTGAACATTTTCTCCATTGGTTTTCCGCTGACGCTGGTGCTCGGGCTGTTTATCGTCTGGGTCGGGCTGGCGGACATTCTCAACCAGTATCAACCGATGGCCTCCGAGGCCTTGCAGTTTTTACGCGAACTGGCACAGGCGCGCTGAGTCATGGCAGAGAGCGAAAGCGGTCAGGACAAAACAGAAGACCCCACGGAGAAAAAGAAAAGGGACGCCCGGGAGAAGGGCGAGATTGCCCGCTCCAAGGAGCTGAACACCCTGGCCATCATGCTTGTTGGTGCCAGTGCGCTGCTGATTTTCGGCGGGGTCATGGCGCAAGACATGATGGAGCTGATGCGCCTGAATTTCTCGCTGCCGCGGGAGGTGATTCTGGATCAACGATCCATGGCCACCTACCTCATGCATTCAGGGAAAATCGCGCTGTGGTCGATTCAGCCATTCATGATTGCGATGGTGCTGGCGGCGATTATCGGACCGATTTCCCTCGGTGGCTGGTTGTTTGCCGCAGGGTCCATGGCGCCCAAATTCAGTCGCCTGAACCCCGGTCCGGGCCTCAAGCGCATGTTTTCCGCCAAGGCGCTGGTGGAACTGCTCAAGGCCCTGGCCAAGTTCATCATCGTCCTGTTCGTGGCCCTGGCGGTGTTGTCCTCCGACATCGACGACTTGTTGCGCATCGCCCATGAACCGCTGGAAATGGCGATCATCCACAGTCTGCAAGTGGTGGGCTGGAGCACCTTGTGGATGGCTTGCGGGCTGATCATCATCGCCGCCGTGGATGTCCCGGTGCAGCTTTGGGAAAGCCACAAGAAACTGCTGATGACCAAGCAGGAAATCCGCGACGAACACAAGGATCAGGAAGGCCGGCCAGAGGTCAAGCAGCGGATTCGCCAGCTGCAGCGCGATATGTCCCAGCGGCGGATGATGGCGGCAATTCCCCAGGCAGACGTGGTCATCACCAACCCGACCCACTACGCCGTGGCGCTCAAATACGATCCGGACAAGGGCGGAGCGCCGATGCTGATCGCCAAGGGCAGCGACTTCCTGGCCCTGAAAATCCGCGAAATCGCGGCGGCCAACGAGATCCTGTTGCTGGAGTCGCCGGCGTTGGCGCGATCGATCTACTACTCGACGGAGCTTGAGCAGGAAATTCCGGGAGGGTTGTATCTGGCGGTGGCGCAGGTGCTGGCTTACGTTTATCAGATTCGCCAATACCGCGCAGGCAAAGGAAAGCGGCCGGAGCCGCTTAAGGATGATTTGCCGATTCCGCCGGATTTGCGGCGGGATGTATGAGTGCTTCACCTTCGTCGTGATTCGCAGTTGATGCGTCAATAGCGGCCCGCTTAGTCTCGCGTCGTTATGCCATTCATTCAATGATTTTTTCGTTTTGCTGTCTTCATGAAGTGCCTGCGGTAATCGCGACAGTTATTTAGAATAAAGCTTCATATTTATTATTCGTCAGCTGCGAATGTCTCGTATGGATGAGGTCGGATGCTGAGTGTTTGGAAAAAGGCTGCCGTATGAAGGGGGACGCGATTCGTATAGACGTTTTTTCAAGTTTGAGTGTTCCAAAGCTCGGTTTTCAATGCTGATTCTCGTTAGGTCGTCGCTTCTCGTCATGTCTGTGTGTTTTTTGAGGTACTCAAGTATCTTGATTCTTTTGTCAACCTTCGCTGTCAGCTTTTCCAGGCGCTCAGATTTTCCAACGAACTCTGGCGCTTCCAATAAATGATTGATTTTACTGTGCGCTCTATTGATTTTATTGCTCTCGTGGAGAGTTGCAAATCCAATTAACCTTTCTTCGGCGACATGGGCAAGCTCCGGGGGCAATGTTTCTAGTATGTTGATGTTTTTTTTTGTTGCGGTGGTGGTTAACTTATTTATGATGTGGTGGATGTCATGGTCGTCAGCGGTGTAAGGCATTGTTTGTATGACTTTTTTCAAAAAAACATTAAACCAGCTATGCCCTGTTGTATCTGTCCGATTCAAGGGATCTCCGCCACAATACGTATACGAATTAAAACCGCCCCGTTCGAACGGACTCCAACTATCCGGACTATTGAACCGCATCAACACCGGATTAAACGCCCGATACCCATTCCCCAATAAATAACACCCGGTCACCGGGTCCGGCCGTTCGCCGTTGAAGCCCAGCAGGCTGAGCAAGCCACTGGATGCCGGGCGATGGCCGTAGGGGGAATAGGCGATGGGGCGCGGCTGAGTGCCTTTCTTGAGGGTATGCAGCACCGAACGTTGCAGGTCAGTGGCCAGCAGCGTGGTATCGAGTTCATCGCCCTCGCGTTGCTGCTGAGCCAGCAGAAGGTCGTCGTGCTGAATGATCGAATGCTTTGTTGTGCCTTGAATTTCGGTCGCCAGGCGGCTTTTGCAGTAGAAGCGCTGATGGACCGGTGTATCAGGTTGTGTCTGGTGGACCAGTCGATCCAGCGGATCATAGCGATATTGGCAGCGCAGGGTTGTGGATGGGGTGGTCATTGGCTTACTCCGCAGATAAAAAATGGAGAGCTTGAGTATCTGCGCAGGTGCCGAGGTCGGGTACTAGCAGAACTGATAGTCCGTGAGCGTCGCCCCTGTTCACGTCCGTCCAGGCCACCCATAGCCCCGTGAAAAAAACCATCTGTTTCTCCCTTCGCAAAAGTTGGAAGGCTTCTTGCAGTAGCCGCCCTGCGCCCGCTTCAGGCGTCAAAAGTTTGCTTTAAAGGAACGGGGAAAACCGGTGGATCGCTCTCAGTTAATCAACAGTGCCCGCAGCAATATCGCTGACCTCAGTCGAGGCAACCTGGGTGTGCCGCTGTTGCTGCTGGTCATGCTGGCGATGATGATGTTGCCGGTGCCGCCGTTCCTGCTCGATGTGTTCTTCACTTTCAACATTGCCCTGTCGATCGTCGTGCTGCTGGTGTGCGTGTACGCCTTGCGGCCGCTGGATTTCGCGGTGTTCCCGACCATTCTGCTGGTGGCGACGTTGTTGCGGCTGGCGTTGAACGTGGCCTCCACGCGGGTGGTGATGCTCCATGGCCAGGACGGCCACGCCGCTGCCGGCAAGGTGATCCAGGCTTTCGGTGAGGTGGTGATCGGCGGTAACTACGTGGTCGGTATCGTGGTGTTCGCGATTCTGATGATCATCAACTTCGTCGTGGTGACCAAGGGTGCCGGACGCATCTCCGAGGTCAGCGCGCGTTTCACCCTGGATGCGATGCCCGGTAAACAAATGGCCATCGACGCCGACCTCAACGCCGGCCTGATCGATCAGAACCAAGCCAAGCTGCGCCGGATGGAAGTGGCCCAGGAAGCCGAGTTCTACGGTTCCATGGACGGTGCCAGCAAGTTTGTTCGCGGTGACGCCATTGCCGGCCTGCTGATTCTGTTCATCAACCTGATCGGCGGCATGGCGGTCGGGATCTTCCAGCACAACATGAACTTTGCCGATGCCGGCAAGGTGTACGCGCTGTTGACCATCGGTGACGGTTTGGTGGCGCAATTGCCATCACTGTTGTTGTCGACCGCTGCCGCGATCATGGTGACCCGTGCTTCCGGTTCGGAAGACATGGGCAAGCAGATCAATCGCCAGATGTTCGCTTCGCCCAAGGCACTGGCGGTGGCCGCTGGCTTGATGGCGGTCATGGGCCTGGTGCCCGGCATGCCGCATTTCTCGTTCCTGAGCATGGCGGCCCTGGCGGCAGGCGGCGCCTACCTGTTCTGGAAGAAGCAGAGCGTGGCCAAGGTCCAGGCGCTGCAAGAGGTCAAGCGTCAGCAAGAACTGTTGCCTTCGCCGGCTCGCGCCCAGGAAACCAAGGAGCTGGGTTGGGACGATGTGACGCCTATCGACATGATCGGCCTGGAAGTGGGCTACCGCCTGATCCCGCTGGTGGACCGAAACCAGGGTGGCCAGTTGCTCGCGCGAATCAAGGGCGTGCGCAAGAAGCTTTCTCAGGACCTCGGGTTCCTGATGCCCACCGTGCATATACGTGACAACCTCGACCTGGCACCCAGTGCCTATCGCTTGACCCTCATGGGGGTGATCCTGGCCGAGGCGGAAATTTACCCGGAGCGCGAGTTGGCGATTAACCCGGGGCAGGTCTACGGGACGCTCAATGGCATCACCGCCAAAGATCCGGCTTTTGGCCTGGAGGCGGTCTGGATCGAAATCAGCCAGCGTGCACAGGCGCAATCCCTCGGCTATACCGTGGTCGATGCCAGTACAGTAGTGGCAACCCACTTGAACCAGATTTTGTACAAGCATTCGAGCGAGCTGATCGGCCACGAGGAAGTGCAGCAACTCATGCAGTTGCTGGCCAAAAGCTCGCCAAAGCTGGCGGAAGAGCTGGTGCCGGGCGTGGTTTCGCTGTCGCAGTTGCTCAAGGTGCTGCAGGCGCTGTTGGCCGAGCAGGTGCCGGTGCGGGACATCCGCAGCATCGCCGAAGCCATCGCGAACAATGCCGCCAAGAGTCAAGATACTGCCGCCTTGGTGGCCGCCGTGCGCGTCGGCGTATCCCGCGCAATCGTCCAAAGCATTGTAGGCACTGAGTCGGAGCTACCGGTTATCACTCTGGAGCCAAGGTTGGAACAAATATTGCTCAATAGTCTGCAGAAGGCAGGACAAGGCTCTGAAGAGGGCGTTCTGCTGGAGCCAAGCATGGCTGAGAAGCTGCAGCGCTCGTTGATCGATGCGGCGCAGCGTCAAGAGATGCAAGGTCAACCGGTGATTCTGCTGGTCGCTGGACCGGTTCGCGCGATGCTTTCGCGATTTGGCCGGCTGGCAGTCCCGGGTTTGCACGTGTTGGCTTACCAGGAAATCCCTGACAACAAGCAAGTGACCATCGTTGCGACAGTAGGGCCCAACGGCTGAGGTAGTGGTTTATGCAAGTTAAGCGTTTTTTCGCCGCCGATATGCGTCAGGCCATGAAGCTGGTTCGTGATGAGCTGGGCGCCGACGCAGCCATCATTGGCAACCGCCGTATCGCCGGTGGTGTCGAACTCACGGCTGCCCTGGATTACAAGCTGTCGGCGCTGGCCCCGCGTGTGCCGAACATGGAACTCGAGGACGAGCTGCGCAAGACGCAATCGCGGATCGTCACCGCCCAGGCTGAATTGAGCCTGCGAGGCGATGGCGAGAGCGACATTGGCATCAATCGTCAATTGTTCGCCGGCCTGCCGTTGACCGCCGCCGAGCCGTTGATCGAACCGACGTATGCCGAACCCCGTCGTCCTGCACCCGCCGCTGCGCCAGCGTCGAGTGGTGTGGACCCGCGGGCGTTGGACTCCATGCGTTTCGAACTCAACAGCCTGCGTGAACTGATGGAAGTACAGCTCGGCTCCCTGGCCTGGAATCAGCTGCAAGGCAGCCGTCCGGATCAGGCGAACCTGTGGCGCCGTTTGCAGCGCATCGGCCTGTCCGGCCCGTTGTCGCGGGATCTGCTGGCGCTGATCACCGATATCGACGAACCCCGTCAGGCCTGGCGCATGCTGCTGGCGCACCTGGCGCGGATGATCGCTACGCCGGAAATGGAGCCGCTGGAAGAGGGCGGTGTGATTGCCATGGTCGGCCCCGCCGGCATGGGCAAGACCACCACCCTGGCCAAGCTGGCCGCTCGTTACGTGCTCAAGTACGGCCCGCAGAACATCGCGCTGGTGAGCATGGACAGCTTCCGCATCGGTGCCCAGGAGCAGCTCAAGACCCTTGGTCGGATTCTCAATGTGTCGGTGACCCATGTCGATCCGGGGCAATCCCTGGTGCAGGCGCTGGATCCATTGCTGCGCAAGCGCGTGGTGCTGATCGATACCGCCGGCCTGCAGGCCAGTGATCCGGCCCTGCGCATGCAGCTCGAAAGCCTGGCCGGTCGGGGCATCAAATCGAAAAATTATCTGGTTCTGGCAACCACCAGCCAGAAACAGGTTCTAACCGCCGCTTATCACAGTTACAAGCGCTGCGGGCTCGCGGGCTGCATCCTGACTAAACTGGATGAAACGGCCAGCCTGGGCGAGGTGTTGAGCCTGGCCATCAGTCATGAACTGCCGGTGGCGTACCTGACCGATGGCCCGCGGATTCCGGATGATTTGCATCTGCCGCGTCGTCATCAGTTGGTCAGTCGCGCCGTTAGCGTGCAAATGCAGGAAGAACCCAGCGAAGAAGCCATGGCTGACATGTTCGCTGACATCTACCACAGTCCGACCAAGCAGGTTGGCTGAGGTAAAAATGAATAGTTTTTGTACCTACATCGATGGTCTGCCATGCATTGTTCCGGTTGAGAACGCGCAGCCAGTAATGTGGCCTCCGTCTATGCAAGACAAGGTAAAGAAATAACATGGGCAGCATGCATCCCGTACAGGTGATCGCGGTGACCGGCGGCAAAGGTGGCGTCGGGAAGACTAACGTGTCAGTGAACTTGTCCCTGGCTTTAGCTGAGCTTGGCCGTCGCGTCATGCTGCTGGACGCCGACCTGGGGCTGGCGAACGTCGACGTTCTCCTGGGCCTGACACCCAAACGTACCCTGGCCGACGTGATCGAAGGCCGGTGCGAATTGCGCGACGTCCTGCTGCAGGGGCCGGGCGGCATCCGCATCGTTCCGGCCGCGTCCGGCACCCAGAGCATGGTTCATCTGAGTCCGGCGCAACACGCCGGCCTGATCCAGGCTTTCAGCGACATCGGCGACAACCTCGACGTACTGGTGATCGACACCGCTGCGGGCATTGGTGACTCGGTAGTCAGTTTTGTCCGCGCGGCGCAGGAAGTCTTGCTGGTGGTCTGCGACGAGCCGACTTCGATCACCGACGCCTACGCCTTGATCAAATTGCTCAACCGCGATTACGGCATGAACCGTTTCCGGGTCCTGGCCAACATGGCGCAGAGCCCGCAGGAAGGCCGCAATCTGTTCGCCAAGCTGACCAAGGTCACGGATCGCTTTCTCGACGTCGCCCTGCAATATGTCGGTGCCGTGCCTTACGACGAAAGCGTGCGCAAGGCCGTGCAGAAGCAACGTGCCGTCTACGAAGCGTTCCCGCGCTCCAAGTGCTCGCTGGCGTTCAAGGCCATCGCCCAGAAAGTCGACACCTGGCCGCTGCCTGCCAACCCGCGCGGACACCTGGAGTTTTTCGTTGAGCGCCTCGTGCAACAAACGGCAGGACCCGTGCTATGACCGCCAGCGGTTACAACCTGTACAAGAAGTCGGCACGTGACGCGCAGTACGAGTTGATCGAGCGTTACGCGCCACTGGTTAAACGCATTGCCTACCATTTGCTGGCGCGCCTGCCGGCCAGTGTCCAGGTCGAAGACCTGATCCAGGCCGGGATGATCGGCCTGCTGGAAGTGTCGGCCAAATACGACGCCAGCAAAGGCGCGAGTTTCGAAACGTACGCGGGCATACGAATCCGCGGCGCCATGCTCGATGAAGTGCGCAAGGGGGACTGGGCGCCTCGTTCGGTTCACCGCAACACGCGCATGGTCAGCGACGCAATTCGCTCGATTGAAGCTAAAACCGGCCGTGACGCTAAAGATCACGAAGTTGCGGCCGAACTCCAATTGAGTCTCGACGATTATTACGGGATTTTGAACGACACCCTGGGCAGCCGGTTGTTCAGCTTCGACGATCTGTTGCAGGACGGCGAACACGAAGGGCTGCACGAGGATGGCGCGAGTGCTCATCTCGAGCCGTCACGCGATCTGGAAGATGAACGCTTCCAGGCGGCGCTGGCGGATGCGATTGCCAATTTGCCGGAGCGCGAGCGACTGGTGTTGGCGCTGTACTACGACGAAGAGTTGAATCTCAAGGAAATCGGTGAGGTCCTGGGGGTTAGCGAATCTCGGGTCAGCCAGTTACACAGCCAGTGCGCGGCCCGCTTGCGGGGGCGTTTGGGAGAGTGGCGAGCGCGCTGAAGGCAGTGTGGGGGCACTGCGACGTGACTGGTGGGGTATTAGCCGCGCCGGTCTCGATCCGTTGTACTCCAGACTGTCATTGAGTGCTTTGCCAGATTGATTGAAATGGCGCGTCCAGGTGCTGGGCGCGTTTTAGTCTGCTTGGAGGTCGAATTGGACAAGAACATGAAAATCCTCATCGTTGATGACTTCTCAACGATGCGGCGGATCATAAAAAACCTGTTGCGTGACCTTGGGTTCACCAACACGGTCGAGGCCGACGATGGCACTACTGCCATTCCGGTTCTCAACAGCGGGAGCATCGACTTTCTGGTGACGGACTGGAACATGCCTGGCATGACCGGTATCGATCTGCTGCGCCACGTGCGTGCCGATGAAAAGCTCAAGCATCTGCCCGTGTTGATGGTGACCGCTGAAGCCAAGCGCGAGCAGATCATCGAAGCGGCCCAGGCGGGCGTTAACGGCTATGTGGTCAAACCCTTCACTGCCCAGGCGTTGAAAGAAAAAATCGAGAAGATTTTCGAACGCATCGGTTGAACTGCGCCACGGGGGAGCTATGGGACATAACGAATCATCGCAGGGCGATTTTGAATCGACCCTGAAAAAACACGCCGTCGAACTGGTCGCGAGCCTTGAAAAAGGCAGGTTCGGCGATGCTGTGCAATTGATCCATGAGCTCAACCAGACCCGTGACCGCGGCCTGTACCAGGAAGTGGGCAAGCTCACCCGCGAGCTGCATAGTGCGATTGTCAATTTCCAGATTGACCCGCACATGCCGCAAGCCGAGGAGGTGTCACAGATCACCGATGCCACCGAGCGTCTGGGTTATGTGGTCAAGCTGACCGAGGCCGCAGCCAACCGCACCATGGACCTGGTGGAAACCGCCACGCCGCTGGTCAACAGCCTGGCTGATGAAGCCCAGGCCTTGAGCACGGACTGGGGGCGGTTCATGCGTCGCGAAGTCGGGGCTGAAGAGTTCCGCGAGCTGGCCCGGCGAGTCGACGGGTTCCTGTCGCGCAGCAGCGCAGACAACCGCGCGGTGTCGAGCAACCTGAACGACATCCTGCTTGCCCAGGATTACCAGGACCTCACCGGTCAGGTGATCAAGCGTGTGACCCTTCTGGTCACCGAAGTCGAAAGCAACCTGCTCAAGCTCGTGCTCATGGCCAGTCAGGTGGACCGCTTCGCGGGCATCGAACATGACCGTGAAGCGATGCTTGCAGAAAAAGATCCACAAAAACATCTCTCTCAGGGTGAAGGTCCGCAGATTCATGCCGATAAAAGAGAAGACGTTGTGTCCGGTCAGGACGATGTGGACGATTTGTTATCCAGCCTGGGATTTTAGCGTTTTAGAATTTTAGGTTTTTTGGGTTTTTAGACCTGTAGGAGCACCCCCTTAATGAGCTTCGGCGCCGATGAAGAGATCCTTCAGGATTTCCTGGTTGAGGCCGGCGAGATTCTAGAGCAACTGTCCGAGCAACTGGTCGAGCTGGAAAGCCGGCCGGATGATGCGGACTTGCTCAATGCAATTTTTCGCGGTTTTCACACTGTAAAAGGGGGCGCCGGCTTCCTTCAGCTCAATGAGCTGGTGGAGTGCTGTCACATCGCCGAGAACGTGTTCGACATCCTGCGCAAGGGCGAGCGTCGCGTTGACTCGGAATTGATGGACGTGGTTCTCGAAGCACTGGACGCGGTGAACGGCATGTTCGGCGAAGTCCGTGAACGCAGCCCGATCACGGCGGCCACACCCGAATTGCTTGCGGCGCTGGCCCGTCTGGCCGAGCCGCAATCGGCTGACGAGGCTGCTCCCGCGCCTGTCGCCGAAGTGATGGAAGAGCCTGTTGCCGAAAGCGGCGCGGGCGACATCACCGACAATGAATTCGAACAACTGCTGGACTCGCTGAATGCCGTCAAGGCCCAGGCGGAAGCGCCAGCAGCTGCTCCAGCACCGGACGGCGCTGCCGCCGCCAGTGACGAAATCACCGATGCCGAGTTCGAGTCGTTGCTCGATCAACTGCACGGTAAAGGTCAGTTCGCCGTCGATGCGGTGACGGCGCCTGCGGAACCGCAAGCCCCGAAAGAGGCGGGCGACAGCTCCGATATCACCGACGACGAATTCGAAGCCTTGCTCGATCAGTTGCACGGCAAGGGCAACTTTGCTGTCGATGCGCTGGAGTCGGCCATCGCTTCGGTACCGACGCCAGCAGCGCCAAACGCCGCCGCAGCGGGCAGCGATCTGATCACCGATCACGAGTTCGAATCGCTGCTCGACGAATTGCACGGCAAAGGCAAGTTCACTGAAGTCGGTACTGCTACCGGTGCCAGTGCTGCCGGCACCAGTGCTTCGGTGGCGACGCCGGTGGCCAAGGCCGCGGCACCGAAACCGGTGGCGAAGGCTAGCGAGCCCAAGGCCGAAGCACCGGCGCCAGCCGCTGCACCGGCTCCGGCCCGTGCCGCGACCCCGGCCCCGGCGCACGAAAAGCCGGCCAGTGAAGCAGAGACAACCGTGCGGGTCGACACCGCACGTCTCGACGAAATCATGAACATGGTCGGCGAATTGGTGTTGGTGCGTAACCGCCTGGTTCGCCTGGGTGCCAACAGCGCCGATGAGGCCATGTCCAAGGCTGTGTCGAACCTCGATGTGGTCACCGCCGATCTGCAGACCGCGGTCATGAAGACCCGGATGCAACCGATCAAGAAAGTCTTCGGGCGCTTCCCGCGTCTGGTTCGCGACCTGGCTCGCCAGCTCAAGAAAGAGATCAACCTGGAGCTGGTCGGCGAAGAAACCGACCTCGACAAGAACCTCGTCGAGGCCCTGGCGGACCCGTTGGTCCACTTGGTACGCAACGCAGTCGACCACGGTATCGAGTCGCCGGAAGAACGCGAAGCCTCGGGCAAGGCCCGCGGTGGCAAGGTGATCCTGGCCGCGGAACAGGAAGGCGACCACATCCTGCTGTCGATCTCCGATGACGGCAAGGGCATGGACCCGAACGTCCTGCGTTCCATCGCGGTAAAACGCGGCGTGATGGACAAGGACGCGGCCGATCGCCTGAGCGACACCGAGTGCTACAACCTGATCTTCGCCCCGGGCTTCTCGACCAAGACCGAGATCTCCGACGTGTCGGGTCGTGGCGTGGGCATGGACGTGGTGAAAACCAAGATTTCCCAGCTCAACGGCTCGATCAACATCTACTCGGCCAAGGGCCAGGGTTCGAAGATCGTCATCAAGGTGCCATTGACCCTGGCGATCATGCCGACGCTGATGGTCATGCTCGGCAACCAGGCGTTCGCGTTCCCGCTGGTGAACGTCAACGAGATTTTCCACCTCGACCTGTCGACCACCAATGTCGTGGACGGCCAGGAAGTAGTGATCGTGCGGGACAAGGCGCTGCCGTTGTTCTATCTCAAACGCTGGCTGGTCAGCTCCGCCGCTCACGAAGAGCAGCGCGAGGGCCATGTGGTGATCCTTTCGGTGGGCACTCAGCGGATCGGCTTCGTCGTCGATCAACTGGTGGGCCAGGAAGAAGTGGTCATCAAGCCATTGGGCAAAATGCTCCAGGGAACCCCAGGCATGTCGGGCGCCACCATTACCGGTGACGGTCGCATCGCGCTGATTCTCGATGTTCCGAGCATGCTCAAGCGTTACGCCACGCGGCGTATTTGATTCTGATGGAGCGGGGCGACTGAGCCTCGCTCTGTCTAACGGAGTGTTTATGGCAGTCAAAGTCCTGGTGGTGGATGATTCGGGGTTTTTCCGCCGCCGCGTCTCGGAAATTCTTGCAGCGGATTCGAATATCCAGGTCGTCGGTACGGCGACCAACGGAAAAGAGGCGATCGATCAGGCGCTGGCCCTCAAGCCGGACGTGATCACCATGGACTACGAGATGCCGATGATGGATGGCATCACAGCAGTGCGGCACATCATGCAGCGCTGCCCGACTCCGGTCTTGATGTTTTCTTCGCTAACCCACGAAGGCGCCCGGGTCACCCTGGATGCGCTGGACGCCGGCGCGGTGGATTTCCTGCCGAAGAATTTCGAAGACATTTCGCGCAATCCCGAGAAGGTCAAGCAACTGCTGTGCGAGAAGATTCTCAGCATCTCGCGCAGTAACCGACGTATCAGCACCTACACGGCACCGCCACCGGTAGCGGCCCCCGCCCCGACACCCGCGCCTTCGAGCGTTGGCAGTTACGGCGGCAACGTGCCTGCGCGTCCGGCTCCGATTCCGGCTCGTGCACCTGCGCACGCGCCTTCGTCGCCTGCGCCAAAACGCAAGGCCTACAAACTGGTCGCCATCGGCACCTCCACCGGCGGTCCGGTTGCCCTGCAACGGGTGTTGACCCAGTTGCCGGCCAATTTCCCTGCACCGATCGTGCTGATCCAGCACATGCCCGCCGCCTTCACCAAGGCATTCGCCGAGCGTCTGGACAAGCTCTGCCGCATCAGTGTCAAGGAAGCCGAGGACGGCGACATCTTGCGTCCGGGCCTGGCGCTGCTGGCGCCGGGTGGCAAGCAAATGATGATCGACGGTCGTGGCGCAGTGAAAATCCTGCCGGGCGACGAGCGTCTGAACTACAAACCCTGTGTCGACATCACCTTCGGTTCCGCAGCCAAGTCCTACGGTGACAAAGTTCTGGCGGTCGTGTTGACCGGGATGGGGGCCGACGGCCGTGAAGGTGCGCGCCTGCTCAAGCAGGGCGGCAGTTCGATCTGGGCCCAGGACGAAGCCAGCTGCGTGATCTACGGCATGCCGATGGCCATCGTCAAGGCCGAGCTCGCTGACGCTGTGTATAGCCTCGACGACATTGGCCGGCACCTGGTCGAGGCGTGTGTCTGATGGACGTTCTCAGCCTGATCGGGATCATTCTGGCGTTCGTTGCCATCATTGGTGGCAACTTCCTCGAAGGCGGTCACCTCGGTGCATTGGCCAACGGCCCGGCGGCGTTGATCGTACTCGGCGGGACCCTCGGCGCGGCGTTGCTGCAATCCCCGATGAGTGCCTTCAAGCGCGCCATACAGATTCTGGCGTGGATTCTGTTTCCGCCGCGCATCGATCTGGCCGGTGGCGTCGACCGTGTCGTTAACTGGAGCCTGACCGCGCGCAAGGAAGGCTTGCTCGGGCTGGAAGGCATGGCTGACACCGAACCCGACAACTACTCGCGCAAAGGCCTGCAACTGTTGGTCGACGGTGCCGAACCCGAAGCGATCCGCAGCATTCTGGAAGTCGATTTCTATACCCAGGAAAGCCGTGACATCGAAGCCGCCAAGGTCTTCGAAAGCATGGGCGGTTACGCACCCACCATCGGCATCATCGGTGCGGTGATGGGCCTGATTCACGTCATGGGCAACCTGGGTGATCCGTCGCAACTGGGCAGCGGCATCGCCGTGGCCTTCGTCGCCACCATCTATGGCGTGGCCAGTGCCAACCTGGTGCTGTTGCCGATTGCCGCGAAACTTAAGTCCATCGCGCTGCGTCAATCGCGTTATCGCGAAATGCTGCTGGAAGGCATCCTGTCGATCGCCGAAGGTGAAAACCCTCGCTCCATTGAGTTGAAGCTTCAGGGCTTCATGGATTGATGGGGGTAATGAACGATGGCACGCCGTCGCCAGCATGAAGAGCATGTAAACCATGAACGTTGGCTGGTTTCCTACGCCGACTTCATCACCTTGCTCTTTGCCTTCTTCGTGGTGATGTACTCGATCTCTTCGATCAACGAAGGCAAGTACAAGGTTATTTCCCAAGCGCTGATCGGTGTCTTCACCGACGCCGATCGCTCCTTGAAACCGATCCCGATCGGCGAAGAACGACCGAAGACCGTGACTCCGGCCAAGCCACTGGTCCAGGACAGTGATCAGGTCGATGCCGGTGTCGCTGGCACCAGCGATCCACTCAAAAGCATCGCCGACGACATCAGTGCGGCGTTCGGCGACTTGATCAGCTCCAATCAGATGACTGTGCGCGGCAACGAGTTGTGGGTCGAGATCGAACTCAATTCCAGCCTGTTGTTCGGCAGTGGCGACGCCATGCCCAGCGACATCGCGTTCAACATCATCGACAAGGTCGCCGCGATTCTGAAGCCGTTCGACAACCCGATTCATGTCGAGGGTTTCACCGACGATCAACCGATTCGCACGGCGCAGTACCCGACCAACTGGGAACTGTCTTCGGCCCGTTCGGCCAGTATCGTGCGCATGCTCGCGATGCAGGGGGTAAACCCGGGTCGCCTGGCGTCGGTGGGGTACGGCGAATTCCAGCCAGTGGCCAATAACGCCACGGCAGAAGGCCGGGCGCGCAATCGTCGGGTGGTGCTGGTGGTGTCGCGCAATCTCGATGTGCGACGCAGCCTGACCGGCACGGGGACCGCTCATGCACAACCGGATGCGGCGTTGAAGCGTGCTGGCACACAAACTGCACCGACCCCGGTCAAGTCGCCGGGACGAGAGGGAGCCGTCAATTCTCCGTCACCCGCATTAACACGTTGAGCTATTTCTCGGTCGATCCAATCGGCCGGGAGGAACAATCCGAATGAGAGTCTGGGCAGTCGCCAATCAAAAGGGTGGTGTCGGTAAAACCACTTCCTCTATCGCTTTAGCCGGATTACTGGCCGAGGCGGGCAAGCGCGTGGTCGTGGTCGATCTCGACCCCCACGGCTCCATGACCAGCTATTTCGGTTACGACCCCGACACTCTGGAACACAGCAACTACGACCTGTTCCTGCACAAGGGCAGCGTGCCTGAGGGCTTGCCCGGCCAGTTGTTGCTGTCCACCAGCGACGAACGCATTTCCCTGCTGCCATCGAGTACGGCGCTGGCGACCCTTGAGCGTCAGTCACCGGGCCAGAGTGGCCTGGGCCTGGTGATTGCCAAGAGCCTGGCGCTGTTGTGGCAAGACTTCGACTACGCGGTGATCGACAGCCCGCCATTGCTGGGCGTGCTGATGGTCAATGCCTTGGCGGCGAGCCAGCAGTTGGTGATCCCGGTGCAGACCGAACACCTGGCGGTCAAAGGCCTGGAGCGTATGGTCAACACCCTGGCGATGATCAACCGGTCACGCAAACAGGCGCTGCCGTTCACCATCGTGCCGACCTTGTTCGATCGCCGCACGCAAGCGTCTATGGGCACGCTGCGTGTCCTGCGCGACAAATTCCCTGACGACATCTGGCAAGGCTACATTCCGGTGGACACGCGATTGCGCGATGCCAGCCGGGCAGGGCTGACGCCTTCGCAATTCGACGGGAAAAGCCGGGGCGTTCTGGCCTACCGTTCGTTGCTCAAGCATTTGCTGGCGGCGCAACTCGTTCCGCAGGTGGCGTGAGATGAATCCAGTCCCGGCAGGAGCGAGCTTGCTCGCGATGGACGACAACGATAACGCGGGCTTCCTGGGGATGCGCGGCGCTCATACCTTCATCGCGAGCAAGCTCGCTCCTGCAAGGGGGCAGCCATGAATCGGCCAGTGAAGACCACCTCGCGTCCGCAACTGGCGCTCCAGTCTTATCTGGACAGCTTGCTGATGGAGGCGACCGAAGAACTGCCGGTTGAAGTTCAAGCGCTTGCTGAAGTCGTCGAAGTTGTCGAAGCGATTGAAGTCGAAGCTGCGCTGGATGAGTTCCAGGCGGCCGTGCTCGAAGAGCAGGCCCGTGATGCACAGAAAGCCGCCGTCGCTGCTGCCCCGGAACTGACACCTTCAGTGCCGAAGCCTGCAGTCGCCGTGCTCGAAGCACCGGCCCCCGTTCTGGCGCCGGTATCGACCATCGCGCCGTTGCTGCAGGCACTGGTCCCGCCACCCGATGAAATGCACCAAGCCTTGGTGCCGCCGGTCGTCGAAGTGCATCTGCCGCCGGCCAACACGCCGCCACCGGTGGAAACCGATGGTCGTCCGTCCTGGGCCGCCGAACCGTTCGAATGCCTGCTGTTCGATGTCGCCGGTTTGACCCTGGCGGTGCCGCTGGTGTGCCTGGGGTCGATCTACCCGCTGGCGGGGCATGAACTGACGCCGTTGTTCGGCCAGCCGGAATGGTTCCTCGGCATCCTGCCGAGCCAGGCGGGCAATCTGAAGGTATTGGACACCGCGCGTTGGGTCATGCCCGACCGTTATCGCGATGACTTCCGCCAGGGCCTGCAATACGTCATTTCGGTCCAGGGCTACGAGTGGGGGTTGGCGGTGCATCAGGTCAGCCACTCGTTGCGCCTGGACCCGAACGAAATCAAATGGCGCAGCCATCGTGGTCAACGGCCATGGCTGGCGGGCACCGTGATTGAACACATGTGTGCATTGCTCGACGTTTCCGCGCTGGCCGAGTTGATCGCCAGCGGTGGGGCCAGGCACATGGGCGGCAGCAAGCCGGCTCACAAACCTACATAACAGAACAACACCGCTAGGGCGGTTTCTTGAGGGGTCAGGGTATGAATGATAAGGCGACGGCGGCAAAGGGTTCCGAAGATCCGATCCTGCAATGGGTAACCTTCAAACTGGACAACGAAACCTACGGCATCAACGTGATGCGCGTTCAGGAAGTCCTGCGCTACACCGAAATCGCTCCGGTTCCGGGTGCACCGAGCTACGTGCTGGGCATCATCAACCTGCGCGGTAACGTGGTCACCGTGATCGACACCCGTCAGCGCTTCGGCCTGATGAACGCCGAAATCAGCGACAACACCCGTATCGTCATCATCGAAGCCGACAAGCAAGTGGTCGGGATCATGGTCGACAGCGTGGCCGAAGTGGTTTACCTGCGTCAGTCGGAAATCGAAACCGCGCCGAACGTGGGTAACGAAGAGTCCGCCAAGTTCATTCAAGGCGTGTGCAACAAGAACAACGAACTGCTGATCCTGGTCGAACTCGACAAGATGATGAGCGAAGAAGAATGGTCGGAACTGGAGAGTATCTGATTGATTCTTGAGGTGGCGGTCATTGTCCTGTTCCTGTTTTGGGCAGGCACGCTGGCAATGTTTCTGGCGTACATTCGCGGTCAGCGGCTGATTGCCGCGCAACAGGCCCAGAGTGATGCGCTGCGCGATCAGCGCATCAAGGAGCTGGCCAAGCGCGTCGACAATTACCAGAACGGCAGCGTGCGCATGGGCGAAGACCTGCACGAACTGCGCGCGATCGTCGCGCCTTTGCCGGACAAACTGGCCCAGCTGGAACAGCGCGACCCTTCCAGCCTGTCGTTCGCCCAGGCGGCACGACTGGTTGGAATGGGCGCCAGTGTCGACGAACTGACCCAGTCCTGCGGCTTGACCCAGGCTGAGGCGGAGTTGATGAGCAAGTTGCACAAGAGCAGCTAGTAACCTGTAGGAGCGAGCCCGCTCGCGATGGACGTTAACGATGACGCGGGCTGTCTGAATCAACGCGTCGTGCCTGAGTCCATCGCGAGCAGGCTCGCTCCCACAGTGGTTTCAGGCCGGTCACAAAATCGGTGTTCACCGAAAATCAAATGTAGGAGCGAGCCTGCTCGCGATGGGCGTTAACGGTGACGCGGGCTGTCTGAATCAACGCGTTGCACTTGAGTCCATCGCGAGCAGGCTCGCTCCCACAGTGGTTTCAGGCCGGTCACAAAATCGGTGTTCACCGAAAATCAAATGTAGGAGCGAGCCCGCTCGCGAAGGGCGTTAACGATGACGCGGGCTGTCTGAATCAACGCGTTGCACTTGAGTCCATCGCGAGCAGGCTCGCTCCCACAGTGGTTTCAGGTTGGGCAAAAAATCGGTGTTCACCGAAAATCAAATGTAGGAGCGAGCCTGCTCGCGAAGGACGTTAACGATGACGCGGGCTTTCTGAATCAACGCGTTGCACTTGAGTCCATCGCGAGCAGGCTCGCTCCCACAGTGGTTTCAGGCCGGTCACAAAATCGGTGTTCACCGAAAATCAAATGTGGGAGCGAGCCTGCTCGCGATGGCGTCCTCGAAGCCTCAATAATCATCCCCGCGTTCAGTGACATCCTTCTCGACCATGGGCGCGTCCGGAATGTGTCCGGCCGGGAACTTGCCCTTCAGATTCCACGCAAACGCAATGANACATTTGATTTTCGGTGAACACCGATTTTGTGACCGGCCTGAAACCACTGTGGGAGCGAGCCTGCTCGCGATGGCGTCCTCGAAGCCTCAATAATCATCCCCGCGTTCAGTGACATCCTTCTCGACCATGGGCGCGTCCGGAATGTGTCCGGCCGGGAACTTGCCCTTCAGATTCCACGCAAACGCAATGATCTCGGCAATCGTCAGATAGAGTTCCTGCGGAATGCTGTCCCCCAATTCCATGCGCGCCAACAATTTCACCAGCTCGGCGTTTTCGTAGATCGGCACTTCATGGTCGCGAGCGATCCGCAGGATTTCTTCCGCGAGTTCTTCATCGCCCTTGGCGGTGAGGGAAGGGGCGTGGGTGCCGTCGTATTTGAGGGCGATGGCCTGGCGTGGGGCGTTGGGGTTTTTCATGCGTTTTCGTCGACCCAGCGTTGTTCGAGGCGGGTTTGGGGGCCTTGGGGTGGTGTGCCGAGGTGGCAGTCGAGATCGCCGACGTTCAGGCCGGATGCCAGCAAACGTTCGCGCAATGCCGACAGGTTGCTTTCGATCAGGCTGGCGGTGTAGGGCCGTTCGGCCCACAGTTGGCTCGACAGGCTGCCTTTGATCAGCTGTGCCTGAACCAGCAGCGGCCCCAAGGGTTCCATGTTGAATGCCAGGTCGACGCGCCACAGTTGCTGTCTGGGTTCGCGTTCGTCGCGGCGTTCCTGTTGCGATTCTTTTTCGGGGGCTTCTTCTCGTTGGAACTTGACCTGCAACGGCACGATGTCCTGCAGGTTGCGCATCGGGATTTCCAGTTGCCAGGTGCTCACCAGGCGCCCGTCGGCGGTCACGCCGGTCTGTTCCAGACTCGACAACTGATGGCTTTGAAGGCGTGAAACCGCAGCGGCGGCCAGGCGCAGCAGATGTTCGAGGTCATCTTCACCTTCGGGATTTTGCAGCAGGCGTTCGGGTAACGGGAAACTGGTCGGCGGCGGTTTGGCGCTGACCTGGCCGAGCATGCCCAGGGCATTGCGCACGAAATTCGGCATGGCCTGGACCAGCGTATTCGCCGCGATAATCGCGCTGAGGTTGGTGTTGGCTTGAGGCCCTGGCGTCAATTGCGCGATCAGCTTCAGCAGGTCGGCCTTCAGGTCAGGCGCCAGTGTCGGGTTCTGCCCGGCCAGCAGCTTGGTCTCGAGGAACGTACCGCTGTTGAGTAACGCCTGGGCCAGGCCTTTGGCCGTACTCAGTTGCTGAACATCGGGCAGGCCGGCAAGCAGCCGTGAAGCGGCGGAGCGCAGATCGACGGAGGTCTGGTCGGAATCCGGCAGGTCTTGCAGGAGTTTGAGCAAACCGTCCAGCGAGCCTTGGCGACTTTGCTGGTCGACCAGTTGTTGAGTCACCGCCAGTTGTTCCTGACGACTGCTCAAGGGCACGAATTTCAGTGCCTGAGTGTCTTGCACCTGTGCGCTCAGCAGGGTGCCGATGCGCAATGGTTGCGGGCTGTCGATGCTCAGGGTGCTGCCACTCAGGACGGTATTGAGCAGGCTCACCATCGAGCGAAACACCGCGGGTTGGCCAGGCACCTGCGGCAACGCCTGGGAGGTCAGCACTTTGCCTTGCAGCAGCGTGCCGACCGGCAGTTGCGCCGTGTCGATACGGGTGAGGGTGGCGACGCTGGAGGCAATGGCTTGTTGCACGGTGACCGCCAGGTTGCTCGCCGACGGCTGAGTGACCACCATGCGGGTGCCTTGGGCCATCGGTTGGTCGCTGGTGGCCTGGACGGTGGTCTGACGGCCGCTGTCGAGGGTGACCTTGAGCAGCAATTGAAAAGTCTGATCCGCCTGCTTGAGCGACAGCACTTCGGCCGTGGCGGTCTGGCCAGCGGTGATCAGGCCCTCCATCGGCGTCAGCAGCTTGATCAGCTCGCCGCTGACCGTCAGCGGACGTGTGGTCGCCGGCATGGTCTGCGGTAGAGGGGGCGTGTTCAATTCGACTGTCATACGCGGTCACAACCTTGGGAAAATGCGCTCTTTAGAGTAGGAAATGGCATGTATAATGCCGCCCCGTTGTCTACAGGGCGGCCGAAACGTAGAAATATTTGACCCAGCTCTCTGGTTCGGGCTGCCAATACCTTTATTCTGCCTCTCTTTAACGGCCGTGCCAGAGCCGACTTGAACCGTATAAGGCCCTTGAACCCTTGATCAGTCCTGTCCTGCAAACCGTTGCCCTTGCCTGTGAGCGAGACCTTCGGCTGCTCTTCGAAAATCTCGATTTGAGACTGGCCAGTGGCGAAATGGTACAGATCAGCGGTCCCAATGGCAGTGGCAAAACCAGCTTGCTACGCCTGCTTTCGGGCCTCATGCAGCCGACCGACGGTCAGGTTCTGCTCAACGGTCAGCCGCTTGACGAACAACGTACGGAGCTGGCGCGTAACCTGTTGTGGATCGGCCATGCCGCGGGGATCAAGGACCTGCTGACCCCCGAAGAGAATTTGAGCTGGCTCTGCGCACTGCATCAGCCAGCCTCCCACGACGCGATCTGGCAGGCCCTGGCCACTGTCGGATTGCGCGGTTTCGAAGATGTTCCCTGTCACACCCTGTCCGCTGGCCAGCAACGCCGTGTGGCGCTGGCCCGGTTGTACCTGGACTGTCCACCGCTGTGGATCCTCGATGAGCCGTTCACCGCCCTCGACAAGCAGGGCGTGGCGCAACTCGAAGAGCACCTGGCTGCGCATTGCGAGCGCGGCGGCGTAGTGGTATTGACCACACACCACTCCCTGAGCCGGATGCCGGCCGGTTATCGCGACATTGATCTGGGGAAATGGGCCGTATGAGTGTTTTCGGCCTGTTGGTCGCCCGTGAGGCCCGTCTGCTGTTCCGCCGTCCGGCGGAGTTGGCCAATCCGCTGGTATTCTTCGCCATCGTCGTTTCGTTGTTCCCCTTGGCGGTGGGACCCGAGTCTCAATTGTTGCAAACCTTGTCTCCGGGACTGGTCTGGGTCGCAGCCCTTTTATCGGTTTTGCTCTCGCTGGACGGGCTTTTCCGCAGTGATTTCGAAGATGGATCACTGGAACAGTGGGTCCTTTCGCCGCACCCCCTGGCTCTTCTGGTTTTGGCCAAGGTGCTGGCACACTGGGCGTTTTCCGGCCTGGCACTGGTTTTGCTCGCACCCTTGCTGGCTTTGATGCTCGGTTTGCCTGCCGCCTGTCTGCCGGTGTTGCTGCTTTCTTTATTGCTGGGTACACCGGTGCTGAGCCTGCTCGGTGCGGTGGGCGCGGCCCTGACGGTGGGTTTGAAGCGCGGCGGCCTGTTGCTGGCGTTGCTGATACTGCCGTTGTACATCCCGGTGTTGATTCTTGGCAGTGGCGCCTTGCAGGCGGCCTTGCAAGGCATGCCGGCGACCGGTTATCTCCTGTGGCTTGGTAGCCTGACCGCCCTGGCGATAACCCTGACACCTTTTGCAATAGCTGCTGGCCTGAAGATCAGCGTCGGCGAATAATGAGGTCTGGTTAAAAAATAACCAGTAAAGACCCTTTGGCTGACTCGTGATAACGAGCGGCAACCGTGATGGAAACAGTATGAACTGGACGTGGTTTCACAAGCTCGGCTCGCCCAAGTGGTTCTACGGCATCAGCGGCAAAATGCTGCCATGGCTGAGTGTCGCGGCGTTGCTGCTGATCGGTGTTGGCGTGGTCTGGGGCCTGGCCTTCGCACCGCCCGACTACCAGCAGGGCAACAGTTTCCGGATCATCTACATCCACGTTCCGGCGGCCATGCTGGCGCAGTCCATCTATGTGATGCTGGCCGTGTGCGGCATCGTCGGGCTGGTCTGGAAGATGAAACTGGCCGACGTCGCCCTGCAATGCGCGGCGCCCATCGGCGCCTGGATGACCGCCGTGGCACTGGTCACCGGCGCGATCTGGGGCAAACCGACGTGGGGCTCGTGGTGGGTCTGGGATGCCCGACTAACGTCCATGCTGATTCTGCTGTTCCTGTACTTCGGTCTCATTGCGCTGGGCAATGCGATCAGCAATCGTGAGAGCGCCGCCAAGGCGTGCGCGGTGCTGGCCATTGTCGGTGTGATCAACATCCCGATCATCAAGTACTCGGTGGAGTGGTGGAACACCCTGCACCAGGGCGCGACCTTCACCCTCACCGAAAAACCGGCCATGCCCGCCGAAATGTGGCTGCCATTGCTGCTGACGGCGCTGGGTTTCTATTGTTTCTTCGGTGCGGTGTTGCTGCTGCGCATGCGCCTCGAAGTGCTCAAGCGCGAGGCGCGGGCCACTTGGGTGAAGGCCGAAGTGGAAAACAGCCTGGAGGTCGTTCGATGAGTTTTGCTTCATTCGGCGACTTCATCGCCATGGGCCATCATGGCCTGTATGTCTGGTCAGCCTATGGCATCTGCCTGGCGGTTCTGGCCCTCAACGTGGCGGCGCCGATCCTGGCCCGCAAGCGGTATCTGCAACAAGAGGCGCGTCGTCTGCGCCGGGAGAACGGCAAGTGAATCCCCTGCGTAAAAAGCGTCTAATCATCATTCTCGGGATCCTGGTCGGTGTCGGCGCTGCCGTCGGCCTGGCCCTGAGCGCCCTGCAGCAGAACATCAATCTGTTTTACACCCCGACCCAGATCGCCAACGGCGAAGCCCCCCATGACACGCGCATCCGCGCCGGCGGCATGGTCGAGAAGGGGTCGCTGCAACGTTCCAGCGACTCCCTGGACGTGAAGTTCATCGTCACCGACTTCAACAAGTCCGTCACCATCACCTATCGCGGCATCCTCCCGGACCTGTTCCGCGAAGGGCAGGGCATCGTCGCCCTGGGCAAACTCAACGCCGACGGCGTGGTGGTGGCCGATGAAGTGCTGGCCAAGCACGATGAGAAATACATGCCACCGGAAGTGACCAAGGCCCTCAAGGACAGTGGTCAAACCGCTCCAACACCTGCGAAGGAGGGTTGACCCATGACGTCCGCAATCTTCATCCCGGAACTGGGCCACCTGGCCATGATCCTGGCACTGTGCCTGGCGCTGGTTCAGGCCGTGGTGCCGTTGCTCGGTGCCTGGCGCGGCGACCGCTTGTGGATGAGCCTGGCCCAGCCCGCCGCCTGGGGCCAGTTCGCCTTTCTGGTATTCGCCTTTGGTTGCCTGACCTACGCCTTCATGACGGACGACTTCTCCGTCGCCTACGTGGCCAGCAACTCCAACAGCGCGTTGCCCTGGTACTACAAATTCAGCGCCGTGTGGGGCGCGCACGAAGGTTCGTTGCTGCTCTGGGCGCTGATCCTCGGCGGCTGGACCTTCGCGGTGTCGGTGTTCTCCCGGCAGTTGCCGCAAGTGATGCTGGCGCGGGTGCTGGCGGTCATGGGCATGATCAGCACCGGTTTCCTGCTGTTCCTGATCCTCACGTCCAACCCGTTCTCGCGGATCCTGCCGCAGATACCGGCGGACGGCCGTGACCTGAATCCATTGTTGCAAGACATCGGCCTGATCGTGCACCCGCCGATGCTGTACATGGGCTATGTCGGCTTTTCCGTGGCCTTCGCCTTCGCCATTGCCGCATTGCTCGGCGGTCGTCTCGATGCTGCGTGGGCTCGTTGGTCGCGCCCCTGGACCATCGTGGCCTGGGCGTTCCTCGGTATCGGCATCACCCTGGGCTCGTGGTGGGCCTACTACGAACTCGGTTGGGGCGGCTGGTGGTTCTGGGACCCGGTGGAAAACGCTTCCTTCATGCCGTGGCTGGTGGGCACTGCGCTGATTCACTCGCTGGCGGTCACGGAAAAGCGTGGCGTGTTCAAGAGCTGGACCGTGTTGCTGGCCATCGCCGCCTTCTCGCTGAGCCTGCTGGGGACCTTCCTGGTGCGTTCCGGGGTGCTGACCTCGGTGCACGCCTTTGCGTCCGATCCCGAGCGCGGCGTGTTCATCCTGATTTTCCTGTTGTTTGTGGTCGGTGGCTCGCTGACGCTGTTCGCCCTGCGCGCACCGGTGGTCAAGAGCCAGGTCGGCTTCAACCTCTGGTCGCGGGAAACCCTGCTGCTGGGCAACAACCTGGTGCTGGTGGTCGCGGCTTCGATGATCCTGTTGGGCACCTTGTATCCCTTGGTCCTGGATGCGATGACCGGCGCCAAGCTGTCGGTCGGCCCACCGTATTTCAACGCACTGTTCATTCCGTTGATGGCGTTGCTGATGCTGGTGATGGCGGTCGGCGTGATCGTGCGCTGGAAAGACACCCCGGTGAAATGGCTGGCAGGCATGCTGACCCCGGTGTTGCTCGGCAGCACCGCGCTGGCTGTGGTGGCCGGTGTCGCGTATGGCGACTTCAACTGGGCGGTGCTGGCGACCTTCCTGCTCGCCGCCTGGGTGTTGCTGGCCGGTGTGCGTGACATCTTCGACAAGACTCGCCACAAAGGCCTGATCAAAGGACTGCCGACCCTGACCCGCAGTTATTGGGGCATGCAGCTGGCGCACCTGGGCATCGCGGTCTGCGCCCTCGGCGTGGTGCTGTCGAGTCAGAACAGTGCCGAGCGCGACCTGCGCCTGGCGCCCGGCGAATCGATGGACCTGGCCGGTTATCACTTCATCTTCGAAGGCGCCAAGCACTTCGAAGGCCCGAACTTCACGTCTGACAAGGGCACCATCCGGGTGATCCGCGACGGTCGGGAAGTCAGCGTGCTGCACCCGGAAAAACGCCTCTACACCGTGCAGAACTCGGTGATGACCGAAGCCGGGATCGACGCCGGCTTCACCCGTGACCTGTACGTCGCACTGGGTGAACCGCTGGGCGATGGTGCCTGGGCCGTGCGCGTGCACGTCAAGCCGTTCGTGCGCTGGATCTGGTTCGGCGGCTTGCTCACCGGCCTGGGTGGTGTGCTGGCGGCGCTGGATCGACGGTATCGGGTCAAGGTGAAAAGCCGAGTGCGTGAAGCACTGGGCATGTCGGGAGCCACTGCATGAGACGCTGGTTGATGCTGTTGCCACTGGTGATTTTTCTGGTGGTCGCTGTTTTCCTGTATCGCGGTCTGTACCTGGACCCGGCCGAGTTGCCCTCGGCCATGATCAACAAGCCGTTCCCCGAGTTTTCCCTGCCCGCGGTGCAGGGCGACAAGACCCTGACCCGCGCCGACATTCTGGGTAAACCGGCGCTGGTCAACGTGTGGGGCACCTGGTGCATTTCCTGCCGGGTCGAGCACCCGGTGCTGAACAAACTCGCCGAGAAGGGCGTGGTGATCTACGGCATCAACTACAAGGACGTCAATGCCGACGCCTTGAAGTGGCTGAACGAATTCCACAACCCCTACCAGCTCGACATCCGTGACGACGAGGGCACGCTGGGTCTGAACCTCGGTGTCTATGGCGCTCCGGAAACCTTCTTCATCGACGCCAAGGGCATCATCCGCGACAAGTTCGTCGGCGTGATCGACGAGCAGGTCTGGCGCGAAAAACTGGCGGCCAAATATCAGGCGCTGGTCGACGAGGCCAAGCCATGAAGCGCTGGATCGCTGCCGTCATTTTGGGTTTGAGCCTGGTCGGTGTGGCGCAGGCTGCCATCGACACCTATGAGTTCGCCAAGGAAGGTGATCGCGAGCGTTTTCGCGAGCTGACCAAGGAGTTGCGTTGCCCCAAATGCCAGAATCAGGACATCGCCGACTCTAACGCCCCTATTGCTGCCGACCTGCGCAAAGAGATTTTCCGCATGCTTGGCGAGGGCAAGGACAACCAGCAGATCATCGATTTCATGGTTGATCGCTACGGTGACTTCGTCCGTTACAAACCCGCTCTCAACGCCAAGACTGCACTGCTCTGGTTCGGCCCGGCCGGTCTGCTGCTGGGCGGTTTTGTGATCATCGCGGTGATCGTCCGCCGTCGTCGTGTGCAACGCGCCGCCACCCCGGGCTCGCTTTCTGCCGAGGAGCGCGAGCGCCTCGACCACCTGTTGGATAAAAACCAAGAATGATTGATTTCTGGCTCGCTGCAGGTCTGCTGCTTCTGGTGGCCCTGAGTTTTCTGCTGATCCCCGTTCTGCGTAGTCGTCGCGCCCAGCTCGAAGAGGATCGTACCGCCCTGAACGTGGCGCTGTATCAAGAGCGCGTGGCTGAGTTGCAGACTCAGCAGGAAGAAGGCGTGCTCGATGCGGCGCAAATGGATGCCGGTCGCGCCGAAGCCGCCCGTGAATTGCTCGCCGACACCGAAGGCGTCGCCGCGCCACGGGTGTCGCGCCTGGGCAAGCCGGCACCGTTGCTGGCAGCGGTCCTGGTGCCGGTGCTGGGCCTGGGTTTGTACCTGCATTTCGGTGCCAGCGACAAAGTCGAGCTGACCCGGGAATTCTCCCAGCCACCGCAGTCGATGGAAGAGATGACCCGGCGTCTGGAGCGCGCGGTCGCGGCGCAGCCCGATTCCGCTGAAGCCTTGTATTTCCTCGGTCGTACTTACATGACCCAGGATCGTCCTGCCGATGCCGCGAAGATTTTCGAGCGCACCGTGAACCTGGCCGGTCGTCAGCCGGAACTGCTCGGTCAATGGGCTCAGGCCCAGTATTTCGCCGATGGCAAGCAGTGGTCGGAGAAAATCCAGGCACTGACTGACGAAGCGCTCAAGGCTGATCCGAAAGAAGTCACCAGCCTCGGGCTGCTGGGTATCGCGGCTTTCGAAGGTCAGCGTTATCAGCAAGCCATCGATTACTGGAATCGCCTGTTGGAGCAATTGCCGCCGGACGACCAATCCCGCGTGGCGCTGCAGGGCGGCATTACCCGCGCCACCGAGAAACTGGTGGCCAGCGGCGGCAAGGTGGCCGAGGCGCCCGCAGCCAAACCGGCTGCGCGACTCAAGGTTCATGTGGACCTGGCGGCCGAGCTGAAAGGCAAGGTCCAGCCGGGCGACAGCGTCTTCATCTTTGCTCGCGCCACTTCAGGCCCACCCGCGCCGTTGGCGGCCAAGCGCCTGACCGTGGCCGACTTGCCGGCAACCGTCGAACTCGGCGATGCCGATGCAATGATGCCGCAGTTGAAACTGTCGAACTTCCCTGAAGTCCAACTGGTTGCGCGCATCTCCCGTGCCGGTCAACCGACGGCAGGTGAGTGGGTCGGTCGCAGCCAGCCTTTGGCCAGCAGCACCACCGCGCCGCAGACACTGACCATCGACAGCCCGGACAAATAACAGGAAACGCCACCATGACCGCCATCGCTCGTATCACCTTGCTCAGCGTTGTTTTGGGGCTGAGCGCTTGTGCGGTCCAACGGCCACCCGAACATCAGACCCCGTCACCGATCCCGTCGTCGCAGCCGGGCACCAAGCCGGCGCCTTCGACCGCACCGGGTAAATCGACCACCCCGGCCAAACCCGCGAAACCGCTGCCACGTACCTCGGCCAGCTTCGCGCCACCGCCGGGTGGCAACAGTCATTGGGACCCGAAACTGGGTGTCTATGTGCTCGATGATCAACCGAACACGTTCTACCGCCAGCGCACCTACTACCGCTGGGATAACGGCTGGAGCCGCTCGATCAGCCCGAAAGGGCCGTGGGAAGAGACGGATATCCACGGCGTGCCGGGTGGTTTGGGGCGGCAATTCGGGCAGTGACGCAAAGGCGACCTTCGGGGTCGCCTTTTTTGTGCTGCCTGCTGGCGACGACAGGGTGTCGGACGACTTCAACGCCGGATGGACGGAGCCCCGAACACCGTGCGCGGCGGATTGCACTGGAGTAATGTGGCGGCCTTCGACGCGACGGCTTGGGTTGAACAGTCGTGGCGAGCATGCACGGGTTTCGCGTGCAGCCCTTTGTCCGGACGGGCTGCCGTGGGTACAACGAGTCAGGCGACATGCAGGAAGGTATTTTGATGGCGGGCAGGTTGATCTATCTCATCGGTCCTTCCGGCTCAGGCAAGGACAGCCTGCTGGAGGCCGCACGAGCACGGCTTGCCGAACGTGGCTGTCGAATCGTACGGCGGGTCATCACTCGCTCGGCGGAAGCGGTGGGGGAATCGGCGCTGGGTGTCAGCATGCAACAGTTCGCCGAAATGGAGGCCCAGGGCGCCTTTGCCCTGAGCTGGCACGCTAACGGCCTGGCCTATGGCATTGCGCGCGACATCGACGACTGGCTGGCGGCAGGGGAGGACGTGCTGGTCAATGGCTCTCGCGGGCACCTGCAGAACACTCGCGAGCGTTACCCCGACCTGATCGTGCTCTTGCTGACCGTGGATCTGGCCGTGTTGCGCCAGCGCCTGCTGGCGCGCGGGCGTGAATCGGTGGTCGAGATCGATCGCCGACTGGCCCGCAATGCCCGTTTCAATGAGCGCTTGCTGGCCGATAGCGAGCCCGCCGTGCATCTGCTCGACAACTCCGGCCCGCTGGATTACACGGTTGAACGTCTGCTGGTCTGCATCGACAAATCAGGCGCGTGAGCCCGGTGATCTTGGCGCAGGTCGGGTCAATTCAGAGCTCTTTTGTCAGCAAGCCCTGACGGTGCCATTGGCCAACTCCGTGGCCATTCAGGCCATGGCCGGGAAAGGTTGTTTTGACACCGTCAAAAACCGCAGTAACGCCAACAGCGGAAACGCACTGCCCACCACCACGATCCACAACCAGCCACCCTGTTCGTACACCAGGCTCGCCACCGACGAACCGAACGCACCGCCGATGAAGATGCTGGTCATGTACAGCGCATTGAGTCGGCTGCGGCTTTTGGCGTCGAGGGCGTAGACCGCGCGTTGGCCGAGGACCATATTCATCTGCACGCAAAAATCGAGTACCACACCGGTCACCGCCAGACCGATCACGCTGTAGGCCGGATGGATGAAGGCCGGCAGGAAGCTCAGGCTGGCGAACAGCAGGGCCAGCAAGGACGCGACGCGGGTGTGGCCGGCATCGGCCAGGCGACCGGCGATGGGCGCGGCGATGGCGCCGATGGCACCGACCAGCGCAAAGATCGCGATCTGGCTTTGCGACAGGCCATGGTTGCGCGCCAGCTCCAGTGGCACCGCGGTCCAGAACAGGCTGAACGTGGCGAACATGCATCCCTGGTAAAACGCACGCTGACGCAACACCGGTTGCTTGCGCAACAGCGTCCACAGCGAGCCCAGCAACTGGCCGTAAGAAGCACTGTGATCCGGTTGGCGCTTGGGGATGGTCAATGCGAGCACAACGCTGATGGCGACCATCAACAGCGCCGCGATGACAAACATCGCCCGCCAGCCGAAATGGTCCGCCACCACGCTGGACACCGGCCGCGCCAGCAGAATCCCCAGTAGCAGGCCTCCCATGATCCCGCCGACCACACGACCGCGAGACTCTTCCGGCGCCAAATGCGCGGCCAGTGGAATCAGGATCTGCACCGACACCGAACTGAAGCCCACCAGCAGCGAAATCAGCAAAAACACGTTCGGCTGATCGGTAAATGCCGCGCCCAGCAGACTGGCAATCGCCACCACCGTGGTGGTGATCATCAGCCGACGGTTCTCCAGCAAATCACCCAGTGGTACCAGGAAAAACAGGCCCAGCGCATAACCGATCTGGGTCAACGAAACGATCAGGCTGGCCATGGTGTTGGTCAGGCCGATGTCCGGGGCGATCAGGCCGATGATGGGTTGCGCGTAGTAAATGTTGGCCACGATGGCGCCACAACAGAAAGCGAACAGCAGCACCATGCCTCGGGTCATTGTCGCGGTGCCGTGGGACGCCTGGGTCGCTGGGTTCATAACGTGTCTCGCTGAACAAAAGGGAATGCGCGCAGGCTAATGGCCTGATGGGTACGGCGGAAGAGTGATTGGAGTGATACCACTCATTTCATTGCGGAATGAGTGACGGGATCATGTGCCGTCGGCCCGTGAACCTTGCGTCGAAATCTTGAGGTCTGATGATACATTCACTTACATCCTGTTCGATAGCATGCTCATGTTCGCTGCTTCACTTCGTTAACGTTCATTAGCGGAAGTCACGTCCATGACTTTCTGCGGCAATTTCAGCGGAAATGGCAAGCCCAACAGGAGCGAGTTTTTTCGCGAAGCTCGTTAACGATTATGGGTAAATCCGGATGACCAGTGGCGCACTTGGGTTTTTCGCGAGCAGGCTCGCTCCTACGGGGATTTGGTGCTGTATAGACGAGAAAGGCGACCTGTTGAGGTCGCCTTTTTCATTACCGCCAGGGTTTATTGCGCATAAATCTGATCGAAAACCCCACCATCATTGAAGTGGGTTTTCTGCACGGTGCGCCAGTCGCCGAAGGTCTTCTCTACCGACAGGAAGTCGACTTTCGGGAAACGGTCGGTGTACTTGGCCAGCACGGCCGGGTCACGCGGGCGCAGGTAGTTGGCGGCGGCGATTTCCTGGCCTTCCGGCGACCACAGGTACTTCAGGTACTCCTCGGCGGCGGCGCGGGTGCCTTTCTTGTCGACGGTTTTGTCGACCACCGACACCGGCGGCTCGGCTTCGGCGGACACGCTTGGGTAGATGACTTCAAACTGGTCGCGGCCGAACTCGCGGGCGATCATTTCCGCTTCGTTTTCGAAGGTCACCAGCACATCGCCGATCTGGTTGGTCATGAAGGTGGTGGTTGCGGCACGACCACCGGTATCGAGCACTGGCGCCTGTTTGAACAGTTTGCCGACGAAGGCTTTGGCCTTGTTCTCGTCGCCGCCGTTCTTCAGCACGTAGCCCCACGCCGACAGGTAGGTGTAGCGGCCATTACCCGAGGTTTTCGGGTTAGGCACGATCACCTGCACGCCATCCTTGAGCAGGTCCGGCCAATCCTTGAGTGCTTTCGGGTTGCCCTTGCGGACGATGAACACGGTGGCCGAGGTAAACGGCGCACTGTTGTTCGGAAGGCGCGTCACCCAGTTGTCCGGGACCAGTTTGCCGTTGTCCGCCAGGGCGTTGATGTCGGTGGCCATGTTCATGGTGATGACGTCAGCCGGCAGGCCGTCGATGACCGAACGCGCCTGTTTGCTGGAGCCGCCGAAGGACATCTGCAGGGTGATGTTTTCGTTGTGCTCGGCTTGCCAGTGTTTCTGGAACGCAGTGTTGTAGTCCTTGTAGAAATCGCGCATCACGTCGTAGGAAACGTTGAGCAGGGTCGGTGCGGCCTGAGCCACACTGGTCAGTGCCAGGCCAGCGGCCAGAAGTGAGGCGCCAAAGAGTTTTTTCACTGCGCAATCCTTGTTCTGAAAGTTGTTTTTAAAGTTGAGGCAATTTGCCAGCGACTATAGCCGGGCGCGCATAGTCCTTTAAAGATTAAAAAGTACTTTGCTTATTCCATTTTCTTGAACAATGCATTGCCGCAACGAGAGCAGAACGCGGCGTCGGGTTCATGGCTTTTTTTCCGGCACACAGGGCAATCGTGGTCAAGGTTTTCACCGCGCATGGCGTTGGCCAGTTCAGCGGTGAATATGCCGGTCGGCACGGCGATGATCGAGTAACCGGTGATCATCACCAGCGAGGAAACCACCTGCCCCAGCGGCGTCTTCGGCACGATATCGCCGAAGCCTACGGTGGTCAGGGTCACGATAGCCCAATAGATGCCTTTGGGGATGCTGGTGAAGCCATTTTGCGGGCCTTCGATCACGTACATCAGCGTACCGAACACCGTCACCAGCGTGCAGACGCTGACCAGGAACACCACGATTTTCTGCTTGCTGCCGCGCAGGGCGGACATCAGGTAGTTGGCTTGTTTCAGGTAAGGGCTGAGCTTGAGTACGCGGAAAATCCGCAGCATCCGGATGATCCGGATAATCAGCAGGTACTGCGCATCGCTGTAATACAGCGCGAGGATGCCGGGCACGATGGCCAGCAGGTCCACCAGGCCATAAAAGCTGAAGGCGTAGCGCAGCGGCTTGGGCGAACAGTACAGGCGCAGGCCATATTCGATGGCGAAGATGACCGTGAAACCCCATTCGATATACGCCAGCACATCGGCGTAGTTCTGGTGTACGGCATCGATGCTGTCGAGCATCACGACCACCAGGCTGGCGAGGATGATCAACAGCAAAATGCCGTCGAAACGCCGACCGGCCTGGGTGTCGGTCTGGAAAATCATGACGTAGAGTTGTTCACGCCAATTTTTAGTGCTGCTGTCCATGGATAACGCCTGACTCGAGAATCAACGCAGCCTAGGTCGATTCTCCCCGGGAGCGCAAGGCACAGAGGCATCCATGGCGTTGCCGAACACTTGAGCCACCGAACGGACCAGCCAGCCGGCGAGGATGAACGGCGCGGTCAGCGTGGGCAGGCCGATCGTGGCGAACACCGGCGTCAGCAGCAACGCCAATGCAATGCCGGCCAGTGGCAGCCACGGCTGCTGGCGCTGTGCACTGAAGGCGAGGGCGACGAGCACGGCGTTATAGCCACCGAGGCCGAGCAGGGCGGTATAGAAGTCATGGTGCAGCAGGCTCCAGCCCATGCCCGCGACAGATGCCAACAACGCCCAGCAGAATGCGCGACGGTCAGCCATCAGCAAGCCGGCGGCGATGATCGCACCGGCCAGCGGCTGGCCGAGGAACATCACCTGACCCAAGCCTTTGAGTGGTGCAGCGAGCATGTTCAGCGTGTTGATTTCGATCAAATGCGCCTGGGTCGAGGGCGTAGCAAAGCACAGCAACACCCAGCTCAAGATCACGAAGGGTGCGGTGTAGGCGGGCAGGCATTGGCTGAGCCGGGCACGCTTGAGCCACTGTTGGGTGAGCATCGCGCTCAGCCCGCCGCAGGCGATGATCACCAGCGGCAGCATGGCCGACCAGGGAAAATAGAGGCTCAGCAACAACCCGAGCAAAACGCCGTTGTAACTGAACAGCCCGGCCTGGCGATCGGCCTTGGCGTAGCCACGACGTTGCGCGGTGAGCAACCCGGCGACGCCGCCGAGCAGCGCGCCGCCGAGCAGGGCGGGTGCGGTAAACAGAATGGCGAGCAGGCACAGCAGACCGAACAGCGGATGACGCTGGAGGAATACCTGACTGAAGCCATTGAGCAAGGCCGTCGCCCAATCGGGGCAATGGGTGTTGAAGTGGTTGGCAGGCATGGCAGTTCTGAAAGTCAAAGGGAGCGAGTCGGTCGAGCGCGACCCCGGCTGATCGCCAGCAGGCTGGCTCCCACACCGAATCTCAGTTCAATTTTGATTCCGTGATCGACACAAAACCAATGTGGGAGCCAGCCTGCTGGCGATGAGGCCGGCATGGGCGCTCTAGATCAACGTCTCGATGCGCAACGAGTTAGTCGACCCCGGTTGCCCGAACGGCACACCCGCCGTGATCAACAATGTGTCCCCACGCTGGGCCATGCCTTGGGCCTGGGCGATCTCCAGCGCGGTCGAGCACACCTCATCCACCTGACGCAGGCGATCGTTGACCACCGAGTGCACGCCCCACGCCACGCTCAGGCGACGGGCGGTTTGCAGGTTCGGCGTCAGGTTGAGGATCGGCACCGTCGGCCGCTCCCGTGCCGCTCGCAGGGTCGACGCGCCAGACTCGCTGTAATTGACCAGGACCGCCACCGGCAGCACATTGCTGATGCGACGGATCGCGCAACTGATCGCATCGGAAACGGTCGCTTCGGCTTTCGGCCGGCTGACGTCCAGCTGGGTCTGGTAGTCCGGGCCGTTTTCCACCTGACGGATGATCTTGCTCATCATCTGCACGGCTTCCAGCGGGTATTCACCGGAGGCGGTTTCCGCCGACAGCATCACCGCGTCCGCACCTTCGGCCACGGCGTTGGCCACGTCTGTGACTTCGGCGCGGGTCGGGGCCGGCGAGAAGCGCATCGATTCGAGCATCTGGGTGGCCACCACCACCGGTTTACCGAGCTGGCGACACGTGCTGATGATGTTTTTCTGGATCTGCGGCACGCTTTCGGCCGGCACCTCCACGCCGAGGTCACCCCGGGCAACCATGATCGCGTCGCTCAACTCGGCGATTTCCCGCAGTTGGGTGACCGCCGATGGTTTTTCGATCTTGGCCATCAAGAACGCTCTGTCGCCGATCAGGGCGCGGGCTTCGCGGATGTCGTCCGGACGTTGCACGAACGACAGGGCCACCCAGTCCACACCGAGTTCGAGACCGAAGCTCAAGTCGCGGCGATCCTTGGCGGTCAACGGGCTCAGGTCGAGCACCGCTTGCGGCACGTTCACCCCTTTGCGATCCGACAGTTCGCCGCCATTAAGCACCGTGGTATCGATGGCGTCGGCGTACTTGGTGACCACCCGCAGGCGCAACTTGCCGTCGTCCAGCAGCAGGTCCATGCCCGGCTCCAGCGCGGCGATGATTTCCGGGTGCGGCAGGTTGACCCGGCGCTCATCGCCCGGCGTGGTGTCGAGGTCCAGGCGCAGGGCCTGACCGCGTACCAGTTGCACCTTGCCCTCGGCGAACTTGCCGACCCGCAGTTTCGGGCCTTGCAGGTCCATCAGGATGCCCAGCGGATAATTCAGCTGGCGCTCGACTTCACGGATCCACTGATAGCGCTGGGCGTGGTCGGCATGATCGCCGTGGCTGAAGTTCAGGCGGAAGATGTTGACCCCGGCCTGCACCAGCTCGCGGATGTCGTCGATTCCGTCGGTGGCAGGGCCGAGGGTGGCGAGGATTTTGACCTTTTTATCAGGCGTCATGGTTTTGGGCTCTCGAGAATCAGAATGGCACGGAAGTCGTTGACGTTGGTGCGGGTCGGCTCGGTGACGATCAGTGCGTCCAGCGCCTCGAAGTAGCCGTAACCATTGTTGTTGTCCAACTCGTCGCTGGCGCTCAAGCCGAGGGCGGCGGCACGCTCGTAACTGTCCGGGGTCATGATCGCGCCGGCATTGTCTTCGGAGCCGTCGATGCCATCGGTGTCACCGGCCAGCGCGTAGACACCGGGCAGGCCCTTGAGGCTGTCGGTCAGGCTGAGCAGGAATTCAGCGTTGCGTCCGCCCCGGCCATTGCCGCGCACGGTCACGGTGGTTTCGCCACCCGAGAGGATCACGCACGGCGCCGGCAATGGCTGCCCATACAGGACCACCTGGCGGGCGATGCCGGCGTGGACTTTGGCCACCTCGCGGGATTCGCCTTCCAGGTCGCCGAGGATCAGCGGGCTGAAGCCGGCCTGGCGGCATTTCACGGCGGCAGCCTCCAGCGATTGTTGCGGGCGGGCGATCAACTGGAAATGACTGCGGGCCAGGCTTGGGTCGCCGGGCTTGACCGTCTCCGATTCCGGGCTTTGCAGCCAGGTGCGCACGGACGCCGGCACTTCGATGGCGTAGCGCTTGAGGATCGCCAGCGCCTCGGCCGACGTGCTCGGGTCGGCCACGGTGGGGCCGGAGGCGATGACCGTGGCGAGGTCGCCCGGTACGTCGGAAATCGCGTAGGTATAGACGGTGGCGGGCCAGCAGGCCTTGCCCAGGCGCCCGCCCTTGATCGCCGAGAGGTGCTTGCGCACGCAGTTCATCTCGCCGATGGTCGCGCCGGATTTGAGCAGGGCTTTGTTGATCGACTGCTTGTCGGCCAGGGTGATACCGGCGGCGGGCAGGGCGAGCAACGCGGAACCCCCGCCCGAGAGCAGGAAGATCACGCGGTCGGCTTCGGTCAGGTTGCTGACCAGTTCAAATACCCGTTTGGCCACGGCCTGGCCGGCTGCATCCGGTACCGGGTGCGCGGCTTCGACCACTTCGATTTTTTCACAGGGCGCGCCATGGCCGTAACGCGTCACGACCAGGCCGGACACTTCACCCTGCCAGCGGCGCTCGACCACCTGGGCCATGGCCGCCGCGGCTTTGCCGGCACCGATGACGATCACCCGACCGCTGCGATCTTTGGGCAAATGGGCTTCGAGGACTTGCTGCGGATGGGCAGCGTCGATGGCAGTGGCGAACAGCTCGCGCAGGAATTGTTGCGGATCGACCGACATGGCGGGCTCCCGAGAATTCTTGTTATTCGAAAGGGCAACTCAGATTCCTTGTGGGAGCGAGCCTGCTCGCGAAGGCGGTGTGTCAGCCAACATGGATGTTGAATGTGCAACCGCTTTCGCGAGCAGGCTCGCTCCCACAGGGATTTGTGCAGGCTTTATTTTTTGTCGCGAATCGAGAAGTTCGCCATGTGCTCCAGGCCTTTGATCAGTGCCGAGTGATCCCAGTTGCTGCCACCGATGGCCGCGCAGGTGCTGAACACTTGCTGGGTGTTGGCGGTGTTCGGCAGGTTGATGTTCAGCTCCTTGGCGCCTTGCAGGGCCAGGTTCAGGTCCTTCTGATGCAGGCTGATGCGGAAGCCCGGATCGAAGGTGCCCTTGATCATGCGCTCGCCGTGTACTTCGAGGATCTTCGAGGAGGCGAAACCGCCCATCAGCGCTTCACGCACCTTGGCTGGATCGGCACCGTTTTTCGAGGCGAACAGCAGGGCTTCGGCCACGGCCTGGATGTTCAGGGCCACGATGATCTGGTTGGCCACTTTCGCGGTTTGACCGTCGCCATTGCCACCGACCAGGGTGATGTTCTTGCCCATGGCCTGGAATAGCGGCAAGGCACGTTCGAAGGCATCGGCGTCGCCACCGACCATGATGCTCAGGGTTGCAGCCTTGGCACCGACTTCACCGCCGGACACCGGCGCGTCGAGGTACTGGGCGCCTTTCTCGTTGATCCTGGCAGCGAAAGCCTTGGTGGCGGTCGGCGAGATCGAGCTCATGTCGATCACGATTTTGCCTTTGCCAACGCCGGCGGCAACGCCATCGGCGCGGAACAGCACGTCATCGACCTGCGGGGTATCCGGCACCATGACGATGATGAATTCGGCTTCCTGGGCCACTTCTTTCGGGTTCGCCAGGGTAACGGCGCCAGCGGCGACCAGGTCGGCAGGCGCGGCGTCGTGGTGCGCCGACAGGAACAGGCTGTGACCGGCTTTCTGCAGGTTCGCCGCCATTGGGTGGCCCATGATGCCGGTGCCGATAAATCCGATTTTAGCCATGAGAAAATCCTCTTGTTTTTGTCTTGCTCAAGCAAATAGGGAACTGCTTTTTGTGGGAGTGAGCCTGCTCGCGATAGCGGTGTGCCAGGCAACATAGATGTTGAATGTGCCGGCCTCTTCGCGAGCAGGCTCGCTCCCACAGGATTTGTGTCAGATCGCGTTATGGGTTTTCAGCCAGCCCAGGCCTGCTTCGGTAGTGGTCAACGGCTTGTATTCGCAGCCGACCCAGCCCTGATAGCCGATGCGGTCCAGGTGTTCGAACAGGAAGCGGTAGTTGATTTCACCGGTGCCTGGTTCGTGACGCCCCGGGTTGTCCGCGAGCTGCACGTGGTTGATCTCGGCCAGGTGCGATTGCAGGGTGCGGGCCAGATCGCCTTCCATGATTTGCATGTGATAGATGTCGTATTGCAGGAACAGGTTGGCGCTGCCGACCTGCTCGCGAATCGACAGGGCTTGCGCCGTGTTGTTCAGGTAGAAGCCGGGGATGTCGCGGGTGTTGATCGCTTCCATCACCAGTTTGATGCCCGCCGCCTGCAGCTTGTCGGCCGCGTACTTGAGGTTGGCGACGAAGGTTTTTTCCACGGTGGCGTCGTCTATGCCTTGTGGGCGAATTCCGGCCAGGCAGTTGACCTGGGTGTTGCCCAGTACTTGTGCGTAAGCGATCGCCAGGTCGACACCGGCGCGGAACTCTTCGACCCGGTCTGGCAGGCAGGCAATGCCGCGTTCGCCCTTGGCCCAGTCACCGGCCGGCAGGTTGAACAGCACTTGGGTCAGACCGTTGGCGTCGAGCTTGGCCTTGATTTCGGCGGAGCTGAAGTCGTACGGGAACAGGTATTCCACGCCAGTGAAACCGGCCTTGGCGGCGGCTTCGAAGCGGGCGAGAAAGTCCTGTTCGGTGAACAGCATGGACAGGTTGGCTGCGAAACGCGGCATGGTGGTCTCCTGTAAATTTGTCATGCCCCTTGTGGGAGCGAGTTTGCTCGCGATAGCGGTGTGCCAGACAACATGGATGCTGAATGTGCCGGCCTCATCGTCGGAACGCCGCCCGGAGCAAGCTCGCTCCCACAGGGGTATTGATCAATAGTTAATCGAGCAACGAAATCGCCGTCGGTGCATCGTTGCCAACCAGCGCCAGGTCTTCGAATTCGTTGACGGCGTTGATCTCGGTACCCATGGAAATGTTGGTCACGCGCTCCAGGATAATCTCAACGATCACCGGCACCTTGAACTCTTCGATCAGCTCCTGGGCCTTGCGCAGGGCAGGCTGGATCTGAGCCGGTTCGAATACGCGCAGCGCCTTGCAGCCAAGGCCTTCGGCAACCGCGACGTGATCGACACCGTAGCCGTTGAGTTCCGGCGCGTTCAGGTTATCGAAGGACAGCTGCACGCAGTAGTCCATGTCGAAGCCGCGCTGCGCCTGACGGATCAGCCCCAGGTACGAGTTGTTCACCACAACGTGGATGTAGGGCAGTTTGAACTGCGCGCCCACCGCCAGTTCTTCGATCATGAACTGGAAGTCATAGTCGCCCGACAGCGCGACAACCTTGCGGTCCGGGTCAGCCTTGACCACACCCAGTGCCGCCGGAATGGTCCAGCCCAACGGGCCGGCCTGACCGCAGTTGATCCAGTGACGCGGCTTGTAGACGTGCAGGAACTGCGCGCCGGCAATCTGCGACAGACCGATGGTGCTGACGTAGCAAGTGTCCTTGCCGAACACCTGGTTCATCTCTTCATACACGCGCTGCGGTTTGACCGGCACGTTGTCGAAGTGAGTCTTGCGCTGCAGGCTGGCCTTGCGCTGTTGGCAATCCTGCAGCCAGGCGCTGCGGTTTTTCAGCTTGCCGGCGGCTTGCCATTCGCGAGCGACTTCGATGAACACGGTCAGCGCGGCAGCGGCGTCGGAAACGATGCCCAGGTCCGGGGTGAACACGCGGCCGATCTGCGTGCCTTCGATATCGACGTGAATGAACTTGCGGCCTTCGGTGTAGACATCCACCGAACCGGTGTGACGGTTGGCCCAGCGGTTACCGATACCCAGCACCACGTCGGATTTCAACATCGTGGCGTTGCCGTAGCGGTGCGAAGTCTGCAAGCCAACCATGCCGACCATCAGTGGGTGATCGTCCGGGATGGTGCCCCAGCCCATCAGGGTCGGGATGACCGGGATGCCGGTCAGTTCAGCGAATTCAACCAACAGATCGCTGGCATCGGCGTTGATGATGCCGCCACCGGCCACCAGCAATGGACGCTCGGCCTGATCGAGCAGGGCCAACGCTTTCTCGACCTGAACACGGGTCGCCGTCGGCTTGGCCAGCGGCAGTGGCTGGTAGGCGTCGATATCGAATTCGATTTCGGCCATCTGTACGTCGAACGGCAGGTCGATCAGGACCGGGCCAGGACGGCCGGAACGCATTTCGTAGAACGCTTTCTGGAACGCGTAAGGCACTTGGCCCGGCTCCAGGACCGTGGTTGCCCACTTGGTGACTGGCTTGACGATGCTGGTGATGTCGACAGCCTGGAAGTCTTCCTTGTGCATACGGGCGCGGGGTGCCTGGCCGGTGATGCACAGGATTGGAATCGAGTCGGCCGAGGCGCTGTAGAGCCCGGTGACCATGTCGGTGCCGGCAGGGCCGGAAGTGCCGATGCACACGCCGATGTTGCCGGCCTTGGTGCGGGTGTAGCCCTCGGCCATGTGCGACGCGCCTTCAACGTGGCGGGCGAGGACGTGATCGATGCCGCCGACCTTTTGCAGGGCGGAGTACAGCGGGTTGATGGCGGCACCGGGGATGCCAAAAGCGGTATCAACCCCTTCACGGCGCATCACCAGAACGGCGGCTTCGATTGCTCTCATTTTGCTCATGGTTTTGTGCCTCTTTACGTTTTGTAATTGTATACAAGTGGCTTTGCGCAGAGTGTATTCACGGCGGACGGCGCAGGTCAATCCATTTTCTCAAGCGGTTGTTTCATTCGTCGGAAGCCCTATTCAGTGTGGCTTTTCGTCGCATGTGGCGATTTTTGATAATTATTGTATACAAAAAAATAACTCATTGTGTTCTATTTGTCGCATCGGACTGCAGTGCATCGAGGCAGTCCAACGGCTTTCCGAAAAACAAAATGAGGACGGCACCATGAGCGCTTTAACCTTGAAAGTCGCAGTCAACCTGGTCAACGAGGCCATCACCGCGGGGCGTGCAATCAGCGCGGCACCGTTGACCATTGCGGTACTGGATGCCGGTGGGCATCTGATCACCCTGCAACGCGAAGACGGCGCCAGCCTGCTGCGCCCGCACGTTGCCATCGGCAAAGCCTGGGGCGCCATTGCGCTGGGCAAAGGCTCGCGCCTGCTGGCGCTGGACGCACAACAACGCCCGGCGTTTATCGCTGCGTTGAACAGCCTGGGCCAGGGCAGCGTCGTGCCGGCACCGGGTGGTGTGCTGGTTCGGGATCAGGAGGGGAAAGTGCTGGGGGCGGTAGGGATCAGCGGCGATCTGTCGGATGTCGATGAGCAGTGTGCGATCACTGCGATTGAGGCGTTGGGGTTGAGGGCGGATGCGGGGGTTGTGGCTTGATCTTCGGCGTTTGATCGAAAGTCATCGCTGGCAAGCCAGCTCCCAGGATCGTGCGTAGAGTCGAAATTCCGCGAACGACATAAAACCTTGTGGGAGCTGGCTTGCCAGCGATGGCGAACTCCAGATACATCAAGATAAAAAGCGGAACCTGCCAATCGCATAACTGCGGTCTAGCCTTCTGATGAACTCATCATCAGGGGGCAATGGATTGCCTGGTCTTCCCGCTTCAAGTCGTCTGCGAACTGGCCGTTATGTCGAGCCAAATCGAATCTATCTACTGACAACCAACACACTTCATCGTGAACCGATCTTTTCCGACTTTGCTCTGGGCAGATTGGTTGTTCATCAATTTCGCCGAGCACAAAATATTGGGTTGGCGAATTCTCTGGCTTGGATAGTCATGCCCGACCATTTCCATTGGTTGGTCGAATTGGAAAACTGTTCCCTGCGCAGACTGATGCGTGAGACGAAGTCTCTGATTACTAGAGAGGTGAACTTATACAGCGGAAGGAGCGGGGCGCTTTGGCAGCAAGGGTTTCATGACCGAGCGCTGCGGCGGGATGAAGATTTGGTGAAAATGGCACGGTATGTGGTGGCTAACCCGTTGCGAGCTGGATTGGTCGAGAAGCTTGGTGATTATCCGCTATGGGATGCCATTTGGGTTTGAGGCCGCACCGAGTCGCCTTCATCGCTGGCAAGCCAGCTCCCACAAGTATTTGTGTCGTTCACAGAGTTTGAATTCAACACAGAATCCCGTCGGAGCAGGCTTGCCGGCGGTAGCAGCACCAGGGTCTTTCAGTCCGGCTCACACCCTTTGAGCACCAACCGGATGATCGTCTGCGCCGCGGCTTCATAATCTTCTTCATCCAGCTTGGCCTTGCCGGTGATGGCGGTGATTTGCCAGTCGAAATCGGCGTAGGTCTGGGTCGCGGCCCAGATGCTGAACATCAGGTGGTTGGGGTCGATCGGGGCGATTTGGCCGCGGTCGATCCAGGTCTGGATGCAGTCGATGTTGTGTTTGGCCTGGCTGTTGAGCTGCTCGACCAAATCGGCGCTCAGGTGCGGGGCGCCGTGCATGATTTCGCTGGCGAACACCTTGGAGGCAAACGGCAGGTCACGGGAGATGCGGATTTTCGAGCGGATGTAGTTGCTCAGCACTTCGCTGGGCACGCCTTCGGGGTTGAAGGGGGTCGAAGCCTGCAGGATTGGCTCGATGATGCTTTCCAGCACCTCGCGGTAGAGGTTTTCCTTGGATTTGAAATAGTAGTAGACGTTGGGCTTGGGCAATCCCGCCTTGGCTGCGATGTCGCTGGTTTTGGTCGCAGCGAAGCCTTTGTCGGCAAATTCTTCACTGGCGGCACGCAGGATCAGTTGTTTGTTGCGCTCGCGGATAGTGCTCATAAACCAGGTGGTTCCTTGCCTGTACTGGCGGTTGCGCATGGTAGCACCGGCCTTTGGCGGCGCTCAAGAATGCGCCGTGCGGCGCTCGGCCGCGCTATGCTGCACGCCATTCATTCAAGAAGGAAATCCAATTCATGGCAGGAAGCAGTTTGCTGGTGCTGATCGACGACATCGCCGCCGTACTCGACGACGTGGCGTTGATGACCAAGATGGCCGCCAAGAAGACCGCCGGCGTGCTCGGTGACGATCTGGCGCTCAATGCCCAGCAGGTCAGCGGTGTGCGTGCCGAGCGAGAAATCCCGGTGGTCTGGGCGGTCGCCAAGGGCTCGTTCATCAACAAGCTGATCCTGGTGCCATCGGCGCTGGCCATCAGCGCATTCATTCCCTGGCTGGTCACGCCATTGTTGATGGTGGGCGGTGCTTACCTGTGTTTCGAAGGTTTCGAGAAACTCGCCCATAAGTTCCTCCACAGCAAGTCTGAAGACCAGGCCGAGCACGCCGAACTGGTTGAGGCGGTGGCAGACCCTGCGGTCGACCTGGTGGCGTTCGAAAAGGACAAGATCAAGGGCGCCGTTCGTACCGACTTCATCCTGTCGGCGGAAATCATTGCCATCACCCTCGGCACCGTGGCCGGTGCGTCGCTGACCCAGCAGGTGATCGTGCTCTCGGGCATTGCCATCGTCATGACCATTGGCGTCTACGGGCTCGTGGCGGGCATCGTCAAGCTCGATGATCTGGGCCTGTGGCTGACGCAAAAGCCCGGGCAGATGGCCAAGCGCATCGGTGGCGGGATTCTGCGCGCGGCGCCGTACATGATGAAAAGTCTGTCGGTGATCGGTACGGCGGCGATGTTTCTCGTCGGTGGCGGCATCCTGACCCATGGTGTGCCGGTGGTGCATCACTGGATCGAAGAGGTCGGCGCGGGCGCGGGCGGTGCCGGTTTTATCGTGCCGGTGTTGCTCAATGCGGCGGCGGGGATTGTGGCAGGGGCGGTGGTGTTGGTGGGGGTGATGGCTGTCAGCAAAATCTGGAAATGGCTTAAGGGCTGAGGTCAGGGTTCCTTTCAACAGAAACACCTATGACTGTGGGAGCGAGCTCGCTCCCACAGTCGTTTGTCGTGCCTGGAGTTACTCGGCAATCCGCAATTTGCGCGACTCGGTGTACACGTAGCGTACCTTCTCGTATTCGAACGGCGAGTTCAGTTGGCCATAGCGGAAGTTGGTCTGGTAGCGCTTGTCGATGCCGCGCAGTACCCAGATTTCCGGATGGTTGGAGCTGACTTCAGAGACGTTCAGGTAGTTGATCGCCGACTCCGCACTGAAGTCCACCACCAGCCCGCCGGTGTCGCGGATGTTCGAAGGTCCGAGGATCGGCAAGACAAAGTAGGGACCGCCCGGCACACCATAAAAGCCCAGGGTCTGGCCGAAGTCTTCGTCCTGGCGGGGCAGGCCCATGGCGGTGGCCGGGTCCCAAAGTCCGGCGATGCCGATGGTGGTGTTGAGCAGGAGGCGCCCGGTGATTTCCATCGAACGGTGGCCCTTGAACTGCAACAGGCTGTTCAACAGGTTCGGTACGTCGCCGAGGTTGTTGAAGAAGTTGCTGACCCCCGTGCGCAATAAGCTTGGCGTGACGTAGCGATAACCGTTGACCACCGGCAGGAATACCCACTGATCGAACCGGTAGTTGAAGTGGTACACGCGGCGGTTCCACTGTTCCAGCGGATCGTAGACGTTCAGCGCGCTGAGCGTAGAGCGTTCGAATTCACGCTGATCCAGCCCCGGATTGATCTTGAGTTTGCTCAGGGGTTCCTTGAAACCGTCGCTATCGACCACAACCGGGGCGTTGGCTTTGCTGTTGTCGGCGTTGGCCGTGCCGGCACAGAGCAACGCAGCGATAAGCAGGAGGTATTTAGCCACGGAAGAACTCCAGCATGGCGTCGCTGTTGACGCGGTAGTTAAGGTTGCCGCAATGGCCGCCCAGCGGATAAAGGGTCAGGCGATCGCCAAAGGTCTTGCGCAGGAAACCGAGGTCGCCAGGGCCGAGGATCACGTCGTCGGCGTTATGCATGACGGCGATTTTCGGGCTGTCGTGCAGGTAGTCCTTCAGCGCGTACAGGCTTACCTGGTCGATCAGTTGCAGCAAGCTGCCGCCATCGGTGCGGGCGCGCCACATCGGAATCACCTGTTCGGTGATGTAGCAGTCGAAGTCACACTGCAACGCGCGTTTGAGGAAAGGCGTCAGGCTGGTGCCCTCGGTGATCGGGTACTTCGGTGGGGTAATCAGGCCCCGGCGGTTGATCAGGTCAGAGGTGAAGGCAATGTCGGCCGCCGAGAAGCGGAACGAAGTGCCGATCAACATGGCCATCTGTTCGTTGCTCAGGTGCTGCTTGGACTGCTGGAAGTCGTAGAGCAGTGCATCGTTGAGATCGATGTAGCCTTTCTGCTGGAAGTAGCGGGTCAGTTTGTTCAGCACCAGCTCGTAGAACGTAGTGGTGTTGTTGATGCCCTTGACCTCGGTCTGCACCAGCTTGTCGAGGTTGGTGATCGAGGTGTAGAGATTCACCGGCGGATTGAGCAGAAGGACTTTCTTGAAGTTGAAGCTGCGGCGGGTCTCGTCCAGGTGCGCGACGAAGGCCGCATCCAGGGCGCCCAGGCTGTAGCCGCTCAGGTAGTAATCGGTCACGGGGACGCCGGGGTTTTGCGCACGCACGGCTTGCATCACCCGGTACATATCTTCGGCATCTTCCTTGCTGATGCCCGGCGTGGCGAAGCGTGAGGCGGCACTGATGAAGTCGAAGCTGGTTGGCGACGACAGTTGCACCACGTGATAGCCGGCCTTGTAGTAGAGCTTTTTCAGGTATTCGTTAATGCTGCTGTCATAGCGTGCGCCGGTGCCGGCGATCAGGAAGATCAGCGGTGCGGCTTTATCCTGGGTGGCAATGCGGTAAGTGAGTTTCTTTACCGCCCAGAAGTTGTCCGGCAAGTTGAATGCCCGCTCCGGGCGCAAGGTCATGCTGCGATCCGACTGATGGATGTCGTCGTCCAGCGGCAGCTCGGGACGCAAGTCCGGAGGCGTCGTGGCGATGGTCGCCTCGAACGGGTTGGTCAAGGGGAAGCCATAACTGGCGGCGTCGATATCGACCGCCATTGCGGACGCACTTAATATCAGGCCGCCAAACAGGGCAGCGAAGCGCAAGGAACGGAGCATGACTGGATCCCTTAAAAAAGGTGTCGAATGAAGTTCGCAGGCTATGACCATTGAATTTGCGCCAAAGTGCCACGCATCGGCACCAAACAGGCCTGATTTCGAAGTAATAGTAGCCGGACGATACAGGTTGCAGCGATTGAATGACCAGTTAACTGTTGTTAGCGCTTGCGTAAGGCTGTCGGGCGATTAAGCTGGCCGCCGTTTTTCGCTTATTGGAGTGCTTCATGTCCCGTCGTCTGCCCGTGATTTTGCTGCTTGTTTTGCTGCCTGTATGGCTGGCCGCCAGTTATGGCGCGCGTTACGGTTTCATGGAGGATGCACAATGGGTGGGCATCTGCGTGGATGAGGCGAGTCGTTGGGAATGCCAGGTCCGTTCGAATCTGGGTTTGATGATTCACTTCAACGTATTGGGCTGGAGTGCGTTGGTGGCTGCGGTGATCGGTTTCTTGCTGCCGGGGCGGGCAGGGTGGTGGTTGGCGGTGTTGGCGCTGGTGTTCGGGTTTCCGGCGCTGGCGCTGTACAACACGACCCTGGCGGTTTTTGCGGTAGTGATTGCCGGGTTGCGGTTGGTCAGGGCGTCAGCCAGCGCCTGATAATCCGCCTTCGCGAGCAGGCTCTCTCCCACATTGATCTCTGTCGTACACAAAATCTGTGAGCACTGAAGATCGGGTGTGGGAGCGAGCCTGCTCGCGAAAGGGCGGGTAGCTGTCACGAAGATCAGCTCTTGCGTACCCGCAAGCAGCGCCACAACGCGGCTACCATCAACACGCTCACCAGCGCCCAGCCCCAGGCCTGCTGGTTCTGCAAACCCTCGCGATACAACTGCGGCGCAATACCGGCACCGATGATGAAGGTCAGCAGGGCGATTTCGCGGCGCGGCACACTGACTGGGCGGCACAGATAAACCAGTGCCGGCACGATGAATGCGACGCTCGGGAAGCTGCGATAGCGTGGGTCGAACACCATTTCCAGCATCATCACTGCAGCAGCGAACCCTGTGGTCGCCACCCACCAACCCGCTCGTCGTTCCAGCGCATTGAACGCCCATCCACGCCAACCGGTGCGCGGGCTCAGCGTCAGCGCCGCATGGGCCAGCGCCAACAGGTTCAACGCTGTCAGCAAGGCAACCCAAAGCCATTCACTGCCAAAGCGCGTGGTAACTCGCGCCAGGTCGCCCCAGGCACCTATCGCGCAGGCGGCCAGGGCCCCCAGCAGCGGCAATACCAGCGCAGCGCGAGTACTGCGCACGCGACCGCCAAGGATCAGCGTACCGAGGAAGATCAAGCCACCCACCACCAGCCACTGCGACCAGTACGGCACGTTCGTCACCGGCCCGGCCAGCACGCCCTTGTCCTGGCGATCGGCATCGAACAGTCCCCAGTAGCCGCCGACCGCACCTTCGCTGGCGCGCTTCCACGGTTGGTCGAAGGCTTCGATCAGGTTGTAGTGCCAGCCCTGCTGCTCGGCCATGGCGACGAAACCGCGAATGAACTTGGCTTCATTGACCCGGCTCGGCAAAGCGGTTTCACGCTGGCGACCTTCGCTTGGCCAGCCGGTTTCGCCAATCATCACGTCCTTGGGGGCGAATTTGTTGCTGAACACCTGGCGCACTTCGGCCACATGTTGCAGGGCGGCGTCGATGTTCGAAGGATCGTCTTCCCAATAGGGCAGCAAATGGATGGTGAGGAAATCCACGGCTGGCGCGATTTCCGGGTGCTTGAGCCAGAACTCCCAGACGTCGGCATAAGTGACAGGCTGTTTGACCTGGCTTTTGACTTTATTAATAAGCTTCGCCAGTTGCGCGCCGGTGACTTCCTTGCGCAGCAGGGTTTCGTTACCGACGATCACCGCCGTGACCACGTCCGCGTTGGCGTTGGCCGAGGCGATCAACAGGTCGACTTCTTTTTCGGTGTCCACCGGATTGCTGTTGACCCAGGCGCCGATCATCAGCTTCAACCCGTGCTTGCGCGCCAGGTCCGGCAGCGCCTCAAGACCGGTCATCGAGTAGGTGCGGATGCACTCGAAACGGGTCGCCAGCAGGGCGAGGTCGGCGTCCATGCGCTCGGGGCGCAGTTTGAACGGCTGATCGAACGGCGATTGGTCCTTGTCGAAGGGGGTGTAGGAGGCGCATTGCAGCTTGTGCGTCGCGCTGGCGACGTCCGGCAGAATCACCGGTTTGCCGAGGCCGTACCAGAAACCACAGAGGGCAAAGAGGCCCAGCAGGCAGGCGAAAAGATAAGCGAAAAAAGGGAAGCGAGATGTCGCAGGCATGATCAGGCCGTCTGGGAGCAAAGCGGCGCATGTTACCTGCATTTGCCGTGTGCTTGGTGGCCCGCATGATTTTGACATGCAAAGTTCGGGCGGATTGAGCGGCGAGTGTGCGGGGCCACGGATTAATGGCTTTCTGATGTCGTTTCTCGATGTCTTGAGGTCGCTGGCAGAGCAGGTCGCCCTTGTCGTCAGGTTGATTATCGGAGGCGTCAGTACCCTCGTTGATAAACGCGCTGATGATCGAACGGGTTTGCGGTGGGCGTGATGGGGGCGCTGTGCACCATAACAATACGTTGACGCGACTCGGCATCCGTCGAGCGCAGCACTTTCGGGGAAGTAACGATGAAGATGCGACGACTTTTAGGTGCAAGTGCCGCTCTGGTACTTGCGATTGGCTCCACATTCGCCAATGCCGAGAGCAAGACCCTGAGCATCGGTTACGTTGACGGTTGGTCCGACAGCGTCGCGACCACTCACGTAGCGGCAGAAGTGATCAAGCAGAAACTCGGTTATGACGTGAAGCTGCAAGCCGTTGCGACCGGGATCATGTGGCAGGGCGTGGCAACCGGCAAACTCGATGCCATGCTGTCGGCCTGGCTACCCGTGACGCATGGCGATTACTGGGCCAAGAACAAAGATCAAGTGGTCGACTACGGTCCGAACTTCAAGGACGCGAAAATCGGTCTGATCGTGCCGGAGTACGTCAAGGCCAAGTCGCTGGCTGATTTGAAAACCGATGAAAGCTTCAAGAATCGCATCGTCGGCATCGACGCAGGGTCGGGTGTCATGCTCAAGACCGAGCAGGCGATCAAGGACTATGACCTGACCGGCTATCAACTCAAGGCCAGTTCCGGCGCCGGCATGATTGCCGAACTGACCCGTGCCGAGAAGAAAAACGAATCCATCGCCGTCACCGGTTGGGTGCCGCACTGGATGTTCGCCAAATGGAAACTGCGCTTCCTGGAAGACCCGAAAGGTGTTTATGGCGCGGCTGAAACCGTGAACAGCATCGGCAGCAAGGAACTGGCAACTAAAGCACCCGAAGTGGCCAAGTTCCTGAAGAACTTCCAATGGGCCTCGAAAGACGAAATCGGTGAAGTCATGTTGGCGATCCAGGATGGCGCCAAGCCAGAAGTCGCCGCAAAAGATTGGGTGGCAAAACACCCGGAGCGTGTTGCCGACTGGACCAAGTAATCGCGAAGCAAGCGTCTAATCCGCGCAATGCAGGGTCGCCCGATATCCATGTCGGGCGGCCCTTTTTATTTCTGAAGGATTAATGTCGGGTGACGGCTGTTTTTTATCGGCCGGAAATTGGCGAAAACGTCATGTCGTTCTAAGACTAAGGTCGTCTGGAACCTGGCTCGCAGCCGCATACAGTGGATATCGTTCCAACTAAATCTGTGCTGCGAGGATAAAAACAATGAACGACAGCATTTACCTCTCGATTCAAAACAGCCCGCGATTCAAGGAGCTGGTTAGCAAGAGAGAACGATTCGCCTGGATTCTTTCGGCGATCATGCTAGGGCTTTACTCCGGATTCATCCTTTTGATTGCCTATGGGCCGCATATTCTGGGTGCGAAAATCAGCCCGGAATCTTCGATTACCTGGGGCATACCGATTGGCGTCGGGCTGATTGTTTCGGCCTTCGTCCTGACCGGTATCTACGTACGACGCGCCAATGGCGAATTCGACGACCTGAACAATGCGATTCTCAAGGAGGCTCAGCAATGATCCGGCGTCTAATGGCTCTATTGAGCATCGCAGCTTTTGCACCTGGCGCCTGGGCGGCCGAAGCCCTGACCGGCGAAGTACATAAACAACCGCTGAACGTTGCCGCGATTCTGATGTTCGTGGTGTTCGTCGGCGCGACCCTGTGCATCACCTACTGGGCTTCCAAACGCAACAAGTCGGCGGCTGACTACTATGCGGCGGGTGGCAATATCACCGGTTTGCAGAATGGTCTGGCAATTGCCGGTGACTACATGTCCGCAGCGTCCTTCCTGGGTATTTCCGCCCTGGTGTTCGCCTCCGGCTACGATGGCCTGATCTACTCGATCGGTTTTCTGGTGGGCTGGCCGATCATTCTGTTCCTGATCGCCGAGCGCCTGCGCAACCTGGGTAAATACACCTTTGCCGACGTGGCGTCCTACCGCCTCGGGCAAACCCAGATCCGCACGCTGTCTGCTTGTGGTTCGCTGGTGGTGGTGGCGTTTTACCTGATTGCGCAAATGGTCGGTGCCGGCAAGCTGATCCAGTTGCTGTTCGGTCTCGACTACTACGTTGCAGTGATCCTGGTGGGTATCCTGATGTGCATGTACGTGCTGTTTGGCGGCATGCTGGCGACCACCTGGGTACAAATCATCAAGGCAGTGTTGCTGCTGTCCGGCGCCTCGTTCATGGCACTGATGGTGATGAAGCACGTCAACTTCGACTTCAACATTCTGTTCTCCGAGGCGATCAAGGTTCACCCTAAAGGTGAAGCGATCATGAGCCCGGGCGGTCTGGTGAAGGATCCGATCTCCGCGTTCTCCCTCGGTCTGGCACTGATGTTCGGTACCGCTGGCCTGCCGCACATCCTGATGCGCTTCTTCACCGTGAGTGACGCGAAAGAAGCTCGCAAGAGCGTGCTGTACGCAACGGGCTTCATTGGCTACTTCTACATCCTGACCTTCATTATCGGCTTTGGCGCGATCCTGCTGGTCAGCACCAATCCTGCGTTTAAAGATGCGGCTGGTGCGCTGTTGGGCGGCAACAACATGGCGGCGGTGCACCTGGCCAACGCGGTGGGTGGCAGCATTTTCCTGGGCTTCATCTCGGCGGTAGCCTTCGCGACCATTCTGGCAGTGGTTGCCGGTTTGACACTGGCCGGTGCTTCGGCGGTGTCTCATGACCTGTACGCCAGCGTGATCAAGAAGGGCAAGGCCAACGACAAGGACGAAATCCGGGTGTCGAAAATCACCACCGTCATTTTGGGCGTGCTGGCGATCGGTCTGGGTATTTTGTTCGAAAGCCAGAACATTGCGTTCATGGTCGGCCTGGCGTTCTCCATCGCGGCGAGCTGTAATTTCCCTGTGCTGCTGCTTTCGATGTACTGGAAGAAGCTGACCACGCGAGGTGCGATGGTCGGTGGCTGGTTGGGTCTGGTGAGTGCCGTGGGCTTGATGATCCTTGGGCCAACCATCTGGGTGCAGATCCTGCATCACGAGAAGGCCATCTTCCCGTATGAGTACCCGGCGCTGTTCTCGATGGTTATTGCCTTCATCGGTATCTGGTTCTTCTCGATTACCGACAAGTCGGCTGCGGCAGACAACGAGCGGGCGCTGTTCTTCCCGCAATTCGTTCGCTCGCAGACTGGTCTGGGCGCGAGTGGGGCGGTTTCGCACTAAGGCTTGATGCTTTTATATAAGTAACGCAGTTGTAAAAGATGCCCCGGTCGAAAGATCGGGGCATTTTTTATTGGGCGGTGATCGCACGATTCCGTGAATATCCGCCCAATAGGGATGCGGGAGCTAACTTGCTCGCGAAAAAGTGCGGATAGCTCGGGCAGTCAGACAGGGCGCGTTATCGTTGGCGTCCATCGCGAGCAGACTCGCTCCTACAGGGGGGGGGCGCTGTCCCGCTCCCAGGGAGGTGACGTTACGGCAGGGGTGGGAGCGCTTGGTGACTTGGTCGCCCGCCGTAAGGGCGAAGCCCAAGGTGGTCGTTGCCGAAGAAGCGGATATGTACACAACAAGCGCACAAACAAAAACGGCCTCTGCTTACACAGAGGCCGTTTGTGGTACAGCTAAGACGCTATAGCAAGACAGGTCTTACTTGCGGTCTTCCAGCTTGGTGATGTCACGCGACTCGTAGCCGGTGTACAGCTGGCGCGGGCGGCCAATCTTGTACGGGCTGGAGAGCATTTCTTTCCAGTGGGAGATCCAGCCGACAGTCCGCGCCAGGGCGAAGATCACGGTGAACATGCTGGTTGGAATGCCGATTGCCTTGAGGATGATCCCCGAGTAGAAGTCGACGTTCGGGTACAGCGAGCGCTCGATGAAGTACGGGTCGGTCAGGGCGATCTCTTCCAGGCGCATGGCCAGTTCGAGTTGCGGATCGTTCTGGATACCCAGTTCCCTCAACACTTCGTCGCAGGTCTTCTTCATGACGGTAGCGCGTGGGTCGCGGTTTTTGTAAACGCGGTGACCGAAGCCCATCAGCTTGAACGGATCGTTCTTGTCCTTGGCCTTGGCAATGAACTTGTCGATGTTGGAAACATCGCCAATTTCATCGAGCATGGTCAGAACGGCCTCGTTGGCGCCGCCGTGGGCAGGGCCCCACAGTGCAGCGATACCGGCGGCGATACAGGCGAACGGGTTGGCACCCGAAGAACCGGCAAGACGTACGGTAGAGGTCGATGCGTTCTGCTCGTGGTCGGCGTGGAGGATGAAGATCCGGTCCATGGCCTTGGCGAGTACCGGGCTGATCGGTTTGATCTCGCACGGGGTGTTGAACATCATGTGCAGGAAGTTTTCCGCGTACGACAGGTCGTTGCGCGGGTACATCATGGGTTGGCCCATGGAGTACTTGTAAACCATCGCTGCCAGGGTTGGCATCTTGGCAACCAGGCGGATCGCGGAAATTTCGCGATGCTGCGGGTTATTGATGTCCAGGGAGTCGTGGTAGAAGGCCGAGAGGGCGCCGACTACACCGCACATGACGGCCATCGGGTGAGCGTCGCGACGGAAACCGTTGAAGAAGGTCTTCAGCTGTTCGTGAACCATGGTGTGGTTCTTGACGGTGCTGACGAACTGGGCCTTTTGTTCTGCGGTCGGCAATTCGCCGTTGAGCAGCAGATAGCAGGTTTCCAGATAGTCCGACTTTTCAGCCAACTGTTCGATCGGATAGCCGCGGTGCAGCAGAATGCCGTTGTCGCCGTCGATATAGGTGATCTTCGACTCGCAGGAGGCGGTCGACATGAAACCAGGGTCAAAGGTGAAACGGCCCGTGGCCGTCAGGCCCCGAACATCGATAACATCGGGACCAACGGTGCCGGTTAAAATGGGCAGCTCGACGGGGGCTGCGCCCTCGATGATCAACTGCGCTTTTTTGTCAGCCATGTGGCCTCCTATTTATGCTTGAAATCATCAGACAGACCCCCCACGCAGGGCCCGCACCACTATAGTGAGATAAATTCGAATGTCAATTTGCCTAAAGTCTTGCTCCAGAAGGCTTTAACCGGACTTTTTTCTCGAAATTGCCTGCCATTTACGCCTTTTATGTCAGATGCGCAATCCGCTGTTTGGGTGAGGTGATTGCGTTGTCATTAGTAGCCTAACTGTCTATACTCGGCCACCGACCGCCAAGGGCTTTTGGGCTTGCTTTATTGGGGGTCGCCTCCCTGGGTGGTGGTTACCTGACCAGTGCACTCCCCAACAACTTTGCCCTGATTGTTAGGGGCTCTTCAGTGTGAAAAAAAAGCCGTGAAAAGCCAACGACCTGTAAACCTAGACCTAAGGACCATCAAACTCCCAGTCACTGCTTACACGTCCATTCTTCACCGTATATCCGGTGTCATCCTCTTCGTGTGCCTTGCCATCATGCTTTACGCATTGGACAAGTCGCTGAGCTCCGAGGAAGGCTTCGGTCAGGTGAAAGCGTGTCTGACCAGTCCGCTAGCGAAGCTAGTGATTTGGGGCATTCTATCCGCTCTGCTGTATCACTTGGTTGCCGGTGTGCGCCACTTGATCATGGACATGGGCATCGGTGAAACGCTGGAAGGCGGCAAGCTGGGCTCGAAAATCGTTATCGCCGTTTCCGTGGTGATAATCGTTCTGGCAGGAGTTTGGATATGGTAACTAACGTCACGAACCTGTCGCGTTCGGGCCTCTATGACTGGATGGCGCAACGTGTGTCTGCGGTCGTTCTCGCGGCTTACTTCATCTTTCTGATCGGATACGTCGTTGCCCACCCGGGCCTCGGCTATGCCCAGTGGCATGAACTGTTCGCCAATAACTGGATGCGTATCTTCAGTCTCCTGGCCCTCGTTGCCCTTGGCGCTCACGCCTGGGTCGGCATGTGGACCATCGCGACCGACTACCTGACGCCAATGGCGTTCGGCAAGTCCGCGACTGCTGTACGTTTCCTTTTCCAGGCAGTATGCGGCGTTGCGATGTTCGCTTACTTCGTCTGGGGTGTGCAGATTCTCTGGGGTATCTGAGTCATGGCTAACATTCCAACGATTTCTTTCGACGCCATCATCATTGGTGGTGGCGGTGCTGGCATGCGCGCAGCGCTGCAACTGGCACAAGGCGGTCACAAGACTGCCGTAATCACCAAGGTTTTCCCGACTCGTTCGCACACCGTATCGGCACAGGGTGGCATCACCTGCGCCATCGCGTCCGCGGATCCGAACGATGACTGGCGCTGGCACATGTACGATACCGTCAAGGGCTCCGACTATATCGGTGACCAGGACGCTATCGAATACATGTGTCAGGAAGGCCCGGCTGCAGTTTTCGAACTGGACCACATGGGTCTGCCGTTCTCCCGTACCGAAACCGGCCGCATCTACCAGCGTCCGTTCGGCGGTCAGTCCAAGGACTACGGTAAAGGCGGCCAGGCTGCGCGTACCTGCGCGGCGTCCGACCGTACCGGTCACGCCCTGCTGCACACTCTTTATCAGGGCAACCTGAAAGCCGGTACCACGTTCCTGAACGAGTACTACGCTGTTGACCTGGTGAGAAACCAGAAAGGCGAATTCGTCGGCGTTATCGCCATCTGCATCGAAACCGGCGAAACCACCTACATCCGTGCCAAGGCTACCGTTCTGGCCACTGGCGGTGCAGGTCGTATCTACGCTTCCACCACCAACGCCCTGATCAACACCGGTGACGGCGTTGGCATGGCTCTGCGTGCTGGCGTTCCGGTTCAAGACATCGAAATGTGGCAGTTCCACCCGACCGGCATCGCCGGCGCCGGTGTACTGGTGACCGAAGGTTGCCGTGGTGAAGGTGGTTACCTGATCAACAAGCACGGCGAGCGTTTCATGGAGCGTTATGCTCCGAACGCCAAAGACCTGGCGGGTCGTGACGTTGTTGCCCGTTCGATGGTTAAGGAAATCATTGCCGGTAACGGCTGTGGCCCGAACGGCGATCACGTGATGCTCAAACTCGACCACCTGGGCGAGGAAGTGCTGCACAGCCGTCTGCCAGGCATCTGCGAGCTGTCGAAAACGTTTGCTCACGTTGACCCGGTGGTTGCTCCGGTTCCGGTTGTTCCGACCTGCCACTATATGATGGGCGGCGTTGCCACCAACATTCACGGTCAGGCAATGACTCAGGACGCCGACGGCGTAGACACCATCATCCCTGGTCTGTTCGCTGTAGGCGAAGTGGCTTGCGTATCGGTTCACGGTGCCAACCGTCTGGGCGGTAACTCGCTGCTCGACCTGGTGGTCTTCGGCCGTGCGGCTGGTCTGCACCTGGAAAAAGCGCTGACCGACGGTATCGAGTACGACGACGCCACCGACGCCGACATCAATGCTGCCCTGGCCCGTCTGTCCGCTCTGAACGCGCGTACCGATGGCGAAGACGTGGCAACCCTGCGTCGCGAGCTGCAAAGCTGCATGCAGAACTACTTCGGTGTGTTCCGTACTGGCGAATACATGCAGAAGGGTATTGCCCAGCTGGCTGATCTGCGCAAGCGCATCGCCAACGTCAAGATCAACGACAAGTCGCAGGCGTTCAACACTGCGCGTATCGAAGCTCTTGAGCTGCAAAACCTGCTGGAAGTGGCTGAAGCGACTGCGATTGCTGCCGAGGTTCGTAAAGAGTCCCGTGGTGCTCACGCTCGTGAAGACTACGAAGACCGTGACGATGAAAACTGGCTGTGCCACACCCTCTACTTCCCGGGTGAAAAACGCGTCGCCAAGCGTGCCGTTAACTTCTCGCCGAAGACGGTTCCGATGTTTGAACCGAAAATTCGGACTTACTAAGGGTGGCAGCCATGTTGCAAGTCAGTGTTTATCGTTACAACCCTGATCAGGACGCTGCGCCGTTCATGCAGGAATTCCAGGTTAATACCGGTGGTAAAGACCTGATGGTGCTGGACGTGCTGGCCCTGATCAAAGAGCAGGACGAAGGTTTCTCCTATCGTCGCTCTTGCCGTGAAGGTGTTTGCGGTTCCGACGGCATGAACATCAACGGCAAAAACGGTCTGGCGTGCATCACGCCGCTGTCCGCCGTTGTAAAAGGTAACAAGTTGATCATTCGTCCTCTGCCAGGTTTGCCGGTTATCCGTGACCTGGTCGTTGATATGAGCATCTTCTACAAGCAATACGAGAAGGTTAAGCCTTACCTGCAGAACGACACGCCGGCTCCGGCCATCGAACGTCTGCAGTCCCCTGAAGAGCGTGAAAAGCTCGACGGTCTGTACGAGTGCATCCTGTGCGCTTGCTGCTCGACCTCTTGCCCGTCCTTCTGGTGGAACCCGGACAAGTTCCTGGGTCCAGCTGCACTGCTGCAAGCGTATCGCTTCCTGGCAGACAGCCGTGACACCAAGACATCCGAGCGTCTGGCTTCGCTGGATGACCCGTTCAGCGTATTCCGCTGCCGCGGGATCATGAACTGCGTCAACGTTTGTCCGAAGGGCCTGAACCCGACTAAGGCCATCGGTCACATTCGTAACATGCTGCTTTCCAGCGGCGTGTGATTCAGCTGCTGTACCCGTAGGACCGCTGTACCCGTGGATGCTACGGTGCAGGCTTCAACCGGCACCGTAGTTTTAACCTGAGCAGCAGCTCATAAAGCTGCCGCTCTTATTTTGAAGAAATGAGACAAGCAGGGGCATCCGGGCTGGTACCCGGACTATCAGTGTGATCCTAGTGGCTTGTTTTGGTCGCTGCATTCGGACTTCTGCAAGTTTGCTCGGCGTCGACACCGATGGTGTTCCCCTAACCGAGGGTGACCAAGCATGCAAGAAAGCGTGATGCAGCGCATGTGGAACAGTGCCTACCTATCCGGTAGTAACGCTGCCTATGTGGAAGAGCTCTACGAGCTTTACCTGCACGACCCTAACGCTGTGCCAGAAGAGTGGCGCACCTACTTCCAGAAGTTGCCTGCTGACGGCAACTCTTCCACCGATGTTTCGCACTCCACAATTCGCGATCATTTCGTCTTGCTGGCAAAGAACCAGCGCCGCGCTCAACCGGTTTCCGCCGGCAGCGTGAGCAGTGAGCACGAGAAGAAGCAAGTTGAAGTGCTGCGATTGATCCAGGCCTACCGTATGCGTGGCCACCAGGCAGCCCAGCTTGACCCGCTGGGGCTGTGGCAGCGTCCTGCACCTGCAGACCTGTCGATCAATCATTACGGCTTGACCAATGCCGATCTTGATACGACCTTCCGTGCCGGCGACCTGTTCATCGGCAAAGAGGAGGCGAGCCTACGCGAAATTCACGAAGCGTTGCAGCAGACATATTGCCGCACCATCGGCGCTGAATTTACGCACATCACCGATTCCGAGCAGCGCCAGTGGTTCCAGCAGCGTCTGGAAAGCGTACGCGGCCGTCCAACGTATTCCGCTGACATCAAGAGCCACTTGCTTGAGCGCGTGACTGCCGGTGAAGGCCTGGAAAAATACCTGGGCACCAAATACCCGGGCACCAAGCGTTTCGGTCTGGAAGGCGGCGAGAGCCTGATTCCGATGCTTGACGAACTGATCCAGCGTTCCGGTTCCTACGGCACCAAGGAAATCGTCATCGGCATGGCCCACCGTGGCCGTCTGAACGTGCTGGTCAATACCTTCGGCAAGAACCCGCGCGAGCTGTTCGACGAGTTCGAAGGCAAGAAAAAGGTCGAGCTGGGTTCCGGTGACGTTAAATACCACCAGGGCTTCTCGTCCAACGTGATGACCACCGGTGGTGAAGTTCACCTGGCCATGGCCTTCAACCCGTCCCACCTGGAAATTGTTTCTCCAGTGGTCGAGGGTTCGGTCCGTGCCCGTCAGGATCGTCGCAACGACCCTACCGGCGAGAAGGTTCTGCCGATCTCCATCCACGGTGACGCTGCAATCGCAGGTCAGGGCGTGGTCATGGAAACCTTCCAGATGTCGCAGACCCGCGGTTTCAAGACCGGCGGTACCGTGCACATCGTGATCAACAACCAGGTCGGTTTCACCATCAGCAACCCGCTGGACTCGCGCTCCACCGAGTACGCCACCGACGTTGCGAAAATGATTCAGGCGCCGATCCTCCATGTGAATGGTGATGATCCGGAAGCCGTATTGTTCGTGACCCAGCTGGCCATCGACTACCGCATGCAGTTCAAGCGTGACGTGGTAATCGACATGTTCTGCTACCGTCGTCGCGGCCACAACGAGGCCGACGAGCCAAGCGGCACCCAGCCGATGATGTATCAGCAGATCACCAAGCAGCGCACCACCCGTGAGCTGTACGCTGATCGTCTGACCCAGAGCGGTGTGCTGGACGCTGAGCGTGTTCAGGCGAAAGTCGACGAATACCGCAACGCGCTGGACAACGGCCTGCACGTAGTGAAAAGCCTGGTCAAAGAGCCGAACAAAGAGTTGTTCGTGGACTGGCGTCCGTACCTGGGTCACGCCTGGACTGCGCGTCACGACACTCGCTTCGATCTGAAAACCCTGCAGGAACTGTCCGCCAAGCTGCTGGAAATTCCGGAAGGCTTCGTGGTTCAGCGCCAGGTTGCGAAGATCTACGAAGACCGTCAGAAGATGCAAGCCGGCGGCCTGCCGATCAACTGGGGTTACGCTGAAACCATGGCGTACGCGACCCTGGCGTTCGAAGGTCACCCGATTCGCATGACCGGTCAGGACATCGGCCGCGGTACGTTCTCGCACCGTCACGCTGTTCTGCACAACCAGAAAGATGCCGGCACCTACATCCCGCTGAAACACCTGTACGAAGGTCAGCCACGCTTCGACCTGTACGACTCGTTCCTGTCGGAAGAAGCGGTACTGGCATTCGAATACGGCTACTCGACCACCACGCCGAACGCGCTGGTGATCTGGGAAGCCCAGTTCGGTGACTTCGCCAACGGTGCGCAGGTCGTTATCGACCAGTTCATCACCAGCGGCGAGCACAAATGGGGCCGTCTCTGTGGTCTGACCATGCTGTTGCCACACGGCTACGAAGGTCAGGGTCCGGAGCACTCCTCCGCACGTCTTGAGCGTTACCTGCAGCTGTGCGCCGAGCACAACATTCAGGTGTGCATGCCGACCACCCCGGCTCAGATCTACCACTTGCTGCGCCGTCAGGTGATTCGCCCGCTGCGCAAGCCACTGGTCGTCCTGACGCCGAAGTCGCTGCTGCGTCACAAGCTGGCCATCTCGACTCTGGAAGATCTGGCCGAAGGTTCGTTCCAGACCGTGATCCCGGAAATCGATGCCCTGGACCCGAAAAAGGTCGAGCGCATTGTTCTGTGTAGCGGCAAGGTCTACTACGACCTGCTGGAAAAACGTCGTGCCGAAGGCCGTGACGATATCGCCATCGTGCGTATTGAGCAGCTGTACCCATTCCCTGAGGACGACTTGAAAGAAGTCCTGGCTCCTTACACCAACGCCAAGCATGCCGTCTGGTGTCAGGAAGAGCCGATGAACCAGGGCGCCTGGTACTGCAGCCAGCACCACTTGCGTCGCAGCATCAGCACCCTCAACAAGTCTCTCGTACTCGAGTACGCGGGCCGTGAGGCTTCTGCTGCCCCAGCATGTGGTTACGCATCGATGCACGCCGAGCAGCAGGAAAAACTGCTGCAAGACGCGTTTACCGTTTAACGCCTTCGCGCACCTGAAACCGAATTTAAGGAACCACAGATAATGGCTATCGAGATCAAAGCCCCCACTTTCCCGGAATCGGTTGCCGATGGCACCGTTGCCACCTGGCACAAAAAACCGGGCGACGCCGTCAAACGTGACGAACTGATCGTCGACATCGAAACCGACAAAGTCGTACTGGAAGTTCTGGCCACCGCTGACGGCGTGCTGGGCGCTATCGTCAAGAACGAAGGCGACACCGTTCTGTCCGACGAAGTCCTGGGCTCCATCGTTGAAGGCGGCGCTGCTGCCGCTGCTCCAGCCGCTGCCGCTCCGGCCGCTGCCCAGGCTGCTGCTCCAGCTGCCGAAGGCGAAGACGATCCGGTCGCTGCTCCAGCCGCTCGCAAGCTGGCTGAAGAGAACGGCATCAACATCGCCTCCGTTGCCGGTACTGGCAAAGGCGGTCGTGTGACCAAGGAAGACGTGGTTGCAGCCGTTGCCGCCAAGAAAGCCGCTCCAGCCGCCGCGCCTGCCAAGGCTGCCGCACCTGCCGCTGCTGCTCCGGTGTTCGCTGCCGGTGACCGCGTTGAAAAGCGCGTTCCGATGACCCGTCTGCGTGCCAAGGTTGCCGAGCGTCTGGTTGAAGCTCAATCGAACATGGCGATGCTGACCACTTTCAACGAAGTCGACATGACCGAAGTCATGGCCCTGCGTTCGAAGTACAAGGATCTGTTCGAGAAGTCCCACAATGGCGTGCGCCTGGGCTTCATGTCGTTCTTCGTGAAAGCGGCCACCGAAGCGCTGAAACGCTTCCCGGCAGTCAACGCGTCGATCGACGGTGCCGACATCGTTTACCACGGCTACGCTGACGTCGGTGTTGCTGTTTCCAGCGATCGCGGCCTGGTTGTGCCGGTTCTGCGTAACGCCGAACTGATGAGCCTGGCTGAAATCGAAGGCGGCATCGCCACTTTCGGCAAGAAAGCCCGTGACGGCAAACTGTCGATGGAAGAGATGACCGGTGGTACGTTCACCATCACCAACGGTGGTACCTTCGGTTCGATGATGTCGACTCCGATCGTCAACCCGCCGCAAGCAGCTATTCTGGGCATGCACAACATTCTGCAGCGTCCAATGGCGATCAACGGTCAGGTCGTTATCCGTCCGATGATGTACCTGGCTCTGTCCTACGATCACCGTCTGATCGATGGCAAAGAAGCTGTGACCTTCCTGGTGACCATCAAGAACCTGCTGGAAGACCCGGCTCGTTTGCTGCTGGATATCTGATAGAAGCAGTCGCGAGCTGCAAGTTTCAAGCTGCCGGTAATGGCAGTTTGGCTTGCAGCTTGCGGCTTCAAGCTTTTCGCTAAAGAGGATTTTTTGAATGTCGCAGAAATTTGACGTAGTAGTGATCGGTGCGGGCCCTGGCGGCTACGTGGCTGCCATCAAGGCCGCTCAACTGGGCCTCAGCACTGCCTGCATCGAGAAGTACACCGACAAGGAAGGCAAACTGGCCCTCGGCGGTACTTGCCTGAACGTCGGCTGCATTCCATCCAAGGCGCTGCTGGACAGCTCCTGGAAGTTCCACGAAGCGCAAGACGGTTTCGCGATCCACGGCATCAATCACGCCGGCGTGACCATGGACGTGCCAGCGATGGTCGGCCGCAAAGCCAACATCGTCAAAGGCCTGACCTCCGGCGTTGCGACCCTGTTCAAAGCCAACGGTGTGACCTCCATCCAGGGTCACGGCAAGCTGCTGGCCGGCAAGAAAGTCGAAGTCACCAAGCCTGACGGTTCGGTTGAAGTCATCGAAGCCGAAAACGTGATCCTGGCTCCTGGCTCGCGTCCGATCGACATTCCGCCGGCTCCGGTCGACCAGAATGTGATCGTCGATTCCACCGGTGCCCTGGAATTCCAATCCGTACCCAAGCGTCTGGGCGTGATCGGCGCTGGCGTGATCGGTCTGGAACTGGGTTCGGTCTGGTCGCGTCTGGGTGCGCAAGTGACTGTCCTTGAAGCACTGGACACTTTCCTGATGGCAGCGGACACCGCTGTTTCCAAGGAAGCGCTGAAAACCCTGACCAAACAAGGTCTGGACATCAAGCTGGGCGCACGCGTTACCGGTTCCAAAGTGAACGGCGACGAAGTCGTTGTGAACTACACCGATGCCAATGGCGAACAGAACATCACGTTCGACAAGCTGATCGTAGCCGTTGGTCGCCGTCCAGTGACCACTGATCTGCTGGCCGCCGATTGCGGCGTGACCCTCGACGAGCGCGGTTTCGTGCACGTTGACGATCACTGCGCTACCACCGTACCGGGCGTCTACGCCATCGGCGACGTGGTTCGTGGCATGATGCTGGCTCACAAGGCCTCGGAAGAGGGCATCATGGTTGTCGAGCGCATCAAGGGCCACAAAGCCCAGATGAACTATGACCTGATCCCTTCGGTTATTTATACTCACCCGGAAATTGCATGGGTGGGTAAAACCGAGCAGGCCTTGAAAGCTGAGGGCGTTGAAGTTAACGTCGGCACCTTCCCGTTCGCAGCCTCTGGCCGTGCCATGGCTGCCAACGATACCGGTGGTTTCGTCAAGGTCATCGCAGATGCCAAGACCGACCGCGTATTGGGCGTCCACGTGATTGGCCCAAGCGCTGCAGAACTGGTTCAACAGGGCGCAATCGGTATGGAATTCGGCACCAGCGCTGAAGACCTGGGCATGATGGTTTTCTCCCATCCGACCCTGTCTGAAGCCTTGCACGAAGCAGCTCTGGCAGTGAATGGCGGCGCCATCCACATCGCCAACCGCAAGAAACGTTAAGATAATAAGAAACCACGGCGGTACGGCCCGTCGTGAGCCTTGCATGCAAGACTCACCGCGGAATGTCCGCCGGACGCAGTCTTGCGTAGCTCAGCTACGCAAGCAGCAGTCACAGGTGGTGCGGCACTTCAACAAGTGCAGCACCGAATGCGCAGTACCTAACGAAGACGGTAAAAAGCATGAATCTTCACGAGTATCAGGGTAAGCAGCTGTTCGCTGAGTACGGCCTGCCGGTATCCACTGGTTACGCGGTAGACACCCCGGAAGCAGCAGCAGAAGCTTGCGATAAAATCGGCGGCAGCGAGTGGGTTGTAAAAGCCCAGGTTCACGCCGGTGGTCGCGGTAAAGCGGGCGGCGTCAAGCTGGTTCGCAGCAAAGAAGACGCCAAAGCCTTCGCACAGCAGTGGCTGGGCAAGCGTCTGGTGACCTACCAGACTGACGCCAATGGTCAGCCAGTCACCAAGATCCTGGTTGAATCGTGCACTGATATCGCTAAAGAGCTGTACCTGGGCGCTGTCGTTGACCGTTCGAGCCGTCGTATCGTGTTCATGGCTTCCACCGAAGGTGGCGTGGACATCGAAAAAATCGCTCACGACACTCCAGAAAAAATTCTGAAAGCCACTATCGATCCACTGGTCGGCGCTCAGCCGTTCCAGGGTCGCGAGCTGGCATTCCAGTTGGGTCTGGAAGGCAAACAAGTTGCCCAGTTCGCCAAGATCTTCGTAGGTCTGGCCAAACTGTTCCAGGATCACGATCTGGCCCTGCTGGAAGTGAACCCGCTGGTGATCAAGGCTGACGGCGATCTGCACTGCCTGGACGCCAAGATCAACATCGACGCCAACGCCATGTACCGTCAGCCTAAGCTGAAGACTTTCCACGACCCGTCGCAAGACGATCCGCGCGAAGCGCACGCTGCCAAGTTCGAACTGAACTACGTAGCACTGGAAGGCAACATCGGTTGCATGGTCAACGGTGCCGGCCTGGCCATGGGTACCATGGACATCGTCAACCTGCACGGCGGCAAGCCAGCCAACTTCCTCGACGTAGGTGGTGGTGCTACCAAAGAGCGCGTGACCGAAGCCTTCAAGATCATCCTGTCCGACACCAACGTCGCTGCAGTACTGGTCAACATCTTCGGCGGCATCGTTCGTTGCGACATGATTGCCGAAGGCATCATCGGCGCCGTGAAAGAAGTCGGCGTGAAAATCCCGGTTGTTGTTCGCCTTGAAGGCAACAACGCTGAGCTGGGCGCTAAAGTACTGGCAGAAAGCGGTTTGAACATCATCGCTGCTACCAGCCTGACCGACGCTGCTCAACAAGTTGTCAAAGCTGCGGAGGGCAAATAATGAGCGTCCTGATCAATAAAGACACCAAAGTTATCTGCCAGGGTATTACCGGTTCGCAAGGTAGTTTCCACACCCAGCAAGCCATCGAGTACGGCACCAAGATGGTTGGTGGTGTAACGCCTGGTAAAGGCGGCACCGAGCACCTGGGTCTGCCAGTGTTCAACACCGTGAAAGACGCTGTAGCTGCCACTGGCGCCACCGCCAGCGTGATCTACGTTCCGGCTCCTTTCTGCAAGGACTCGATCCTGGAAGCTGCATTCGGCGGCATCAAGCTGATCGTGTGCATCACCGAAGGCATTCCTACCCTGGACATGCTGGACGCTAAAGTTAAGTGCGACGAGCTGGGTGTTACCCTGATCGGCCCTAACTGCCCAGGCGTGATCACTCCAGGCGAATGCAAGATCGGCATCATGCCAGGTCACATTCACTTGCCAGGCAAGGTCGGTATCGTTTCCCGTTCCGGCACCCTGACCTACGAAGCTGTGAAGCAAACGACTGACGCCGGTTTCGGTCAGTCGACTTGCGTCGGCATCGGTGGTGACCCGATCCCGGGTTCGAACTTCATCGACATCCTGAAGCTGTTCCAGGAAGACCCGAAGACCGAAGCGATCGTGATGATCGGTGAGATCGGCGGTTCGGCTGAAGAAGAAGCGGCTGCCTACATCAAGGCACACGTGACCAAGCCGGTTGTTTCCTACATCGCTGGTGTGACTGCTCCTCCGGGCAAGCGCATGGGCCATGCTGGCGCAATCATCTCTGGCGGCAAAGGCACTGCAGACGAGAAATTCGCTGCTCTGCAAGACGCAGGCGTTAAAACCGTGCGTTCGCTGGCAGACATCGGCAAGGCCCTGGCCGAGCTGACGGGTTGGGCGGTCAAGTAAGCTTCGCGCTTAGCTGACGCTTTACCAAACAAAGGCCACCTTCGGTGGCCTTTGTCGTTTCTGGTTCTTTGGAAACGCTTGAGGCTTTTTTGTGGCGAGGGGGCTCATGAAATTTAGATACGTAAACACGACACGGGAGTGTCGCGTATCGGATAGTTCGCCCCTTAACAGTGCGCTTGACGCTCAAATTCGTTAGGATACGCGCCATTTTTGTGTCTGCGGCCCACAAGGCAGCGACGCGCTAAACGGGTCAGTCTCATACGGACCGACAGCATTTCCCTCACCCATAGGGAAATCCCTCTCTAAATTCCGATTCAGTAGTGTGGTATTTCCTTAATGAAAGTGTTGAAAGGCCAGGACATCCTGGCACTTGGTTTTATGACGTTTGCCCTGTTTGTCGGGGCTGGCAACATCATCTTCCCGCCTATCGTCGGTTTGCAGTCCGGGCCTAATGTCTGGATGGCGGCGCTGGGTTTCCTGATCACCGCCGTTGGTCTGCCAGTGATCACCGTTGTCGCGCTGGCCAAGGTCGGTGGCGCAATGGATACATTGAGCAGTCCGATCGGTAAAGTCGCCGGTGGACTGTTGGCGGCTGCGTGCTATCTGGCCGTTGGTCCGCTGTTCGCGACGCCACGTACCGCGACCGTATCGTTCGAAGTGGGTCTGGCGCCGTTGACCGGCGAAAGCCCGCTGGCGCTGTTCCTGTATAGCTCGGTCTACTTCCTGCTGGTGTTCTTCATTTCCCTGTACCCGGGCCGCTTGCTGGACACGGTTGGACGCTTCCTCGCACCGTTGAAGATCATTGCCCTGGCTGTGCTGGGCATCGCAGCATTCGCCCTGCCGGCCGGAGACATCGGCCATGCAACACCTGAATACGTTGCGGCGCCATTCTCCCAAGGTTTCATCAATGGTTACCTGACCATGGATACCCTGGGCGCCCTGGTGTTCGGCATCGTTATCGTCAACGCTATCCGCTCCCGCGGTGTCGAGTCGCCAGCGCTGATCACCCGGTATGCGATCATCGCCGGCTTGATTGCCGGCGTGGGCCTGGCACTGGTTTATGTCAGCCTGTTCCGCCTGGGTTCGGGCAGCCATGAAGTGGCGGCTGGTGCGACTAACGGGGCGGCGGTACTGCATGCCTACGTGCAACACACCTTTGGCTCCCTCGGCAGCGGTTTCCTGGCGGTACTGATCTCTCTGGCGTGCCTGGTGACTGCGGTTGGCCTGACCTGCGCCTGCGCCGAATATTTCAGTCGTGTACTGCCTCTGTCCTACAAGACGCTGGTGATCATCCTGGCTGCGTTTTCCCTGTTGGTGTCCAACCTGGGCCTCACCAAGCTGATTGCGTTCTCGATCCCGGTACTCACCGCGATTTACCCGCCGTGCATCGCCTTGGTGGCACTGAGCTTCTGCAAGGACTTCTGGCATGAGCAAGGTCGCATCGTCGGTCCGGTGATGCTGGTGTCGTTCATCTTCGGTCTGATCGACGCCCTCAAGGGCGCGGGTCTTGCGGACTGGATGCCTGCCCAATTGGCTCACCTGCCGCTGAGTGAACAAGGTCTGGCGTGGCTGGTGCCATCGTTCATGACTCTGGTGGTTGCCGTGGTCTGTGACCGTATGTTGGGCAAGCGCGCCGAAGCGCTGGCTTAAGCTTCGTGGGTCCGCCACAAGCGGGCCGGCAAGCAGAAACGGAAATGCCCCGTATCAATCGATACGGGGCATTTTTTATGGGGGGAATGCGGTGCCTTTTCTTCTGCGTTAACGTCGAAGGGTTGCCAAAATCCAATGTGGGAGCGAGCCTGCTCGCGATGGCGCGTTAACTCCAACAAAGAAGTTGGCTGATCAGCCGCTATCGCGAACAGGCTCGCTCCCACAAGGTTTCAGTGTTCCGCCAAGCCATCCATAAGGACCTGCATGTCGTTCATCCACGCCAACCTGATCCACATTCTCGCCGCCCTCTGGTTCGTTATCTGCTGGGGTGGCTACACCCGTTACGCGACATGGAAGGGCCGCGACACCGCGTGCCTGGCCAGCGTGCTGCACCTGTATCGTGAAGATTGGATGCGTCGCATGTTGCTGCGTGACAACCGCATCGCCGATGCCAGCGTGATTGGAAACCTGGAGCGCAATGCATCGTTCTTCGCCTCCAGCACGCTGATTATCCTGGCCGGTATTCTCACGGTACTTGGCGCGTCGGAAAGAGCGGTGTCGCTGCTGGCGGATATCCCGATGGTGCAACAGGCTTCCCAGGGGATGTCGGAAATCAAGTTGCTGTGCCTGGCGCTGGTGTTCGTCTACGCGTTCTTCACGTTCAGCTGGTGCATGCGCCAGTACAACTTCGCGGCCGTCCTGGTGGGTTCAGCACCCATGGTCGGCGAGCGCCATGTGTCCGAGCAGGAGCGCAAAGCCTTCGCGTCCCGGGCAGCCCGGGTTATTTCCATGGCGGCCAACCAGTTCAACTTTGGTCTGCGTTCCTATTACTTCGGCATGACCATGCTGGCGTGGTTCGTCAGTCCCTGGTTGTTCATGTTGATGAGTGCCGGTGTCGTGTTTGTGTTGTATCGCCGGGAATTTCACTCCGACGTTCTCGACGTGATGGTCTATACCCCTACAGAGGCACCATTGCCTGAGGTGAACAAAGAGGCGGCTTGATGAGTATTCCGTTCTGGTGTGTGTTTATCAGTGCGTTGCTGATTTACGTGGCGCGTATGCCCGTGACCAAGGCCATGAAAGAGCAGGGCGGTTACAACAATCACCTGCCGCGCCAACAGCAGGCGCAACTTACGGGCCTGGGGGCCCGCGCAGTGGCCGCGCACCAGAACAGTTTCGAAGCGTTCATATTGTTTGCCGTGGGTGTGTTGATGGCGCATACCACGCAGGCGTCGGGCTGGCTTATTGACCTGTTGGCGATCATCTTTGTGATCGCGCGAATTATCTATTTGCTGTGCTACTGGAAAGACCTGACATGGCAGCGCAGTCTGGTTTGGCTGGTGGGTTTAATCTGTTCATTGTTGTTGATGATTAGTCCGACTTTTCGAACGATTTTGCTCTAACGAGGTTACGGCCAATCAAATTGCAGGCAAAAGAAAACCCGCACTTGGCGGGTTTTCTTTATCACGCTAAAAACCGTTTCAGTTTTTAGGCGCGGCTTCTTTTGCCGCTGCTTCGTTCGATTCAGCCTGAGCTTTGGCAGCTTCAGCGTTTTCTTTCGCAGCGTCGTTCACTTTATCCTGAGCTTTGTTCATGTCTTGCTGAGCTTGCTCAGCATGTTTGTTGGCATCTTGAGCTTTGTCCTCGGATTTTTTATCGCAGGCAGCGAGACCGAGGGAAGCGGTCAACATCAAGGCAATAGCTAAAGTCTTACGCATGGGGTGTTTCTCCTTATGGAAAATATCTACTGGCCTTTCGAGCACAGCCATCAGGGTTAAGTTCCTCAAATCGTTCAGATATATAAGTTTGATCTAACGCGGAACTTTTGCCGGGACCGTTAACGCACAGTATGAAGACTAAATAAGAGCTTTTATCACATGGCCGAAAACCCCGTTTTTGAGCGTGCCACACGATTTTTGTCGGCGCTGCGCCATTGCCAGGTGCTAGGGCTGCGGGTGCACAGCGCCAGCAGCGAAGGGTTGACGGTTATGCTGCCCTATACCCCGAAAATCGTCGGAAATCCGCAAACCGGAGTCATCCATGGCGGTGCGCTGACCACACTGATGGACACCGCCTGCGGCATGTCCACCCTCTGTGTGCTGCCAGAGTTCGAGGTCTGCCCGACCCTCGACCTGCGCATCGACTACATGCACGCCGCCGAACCGAATAAAGACGTCTTCGGTTTCGCCCAGTGCTACCGCGTCACCACCGATGTGATTTTCGCCCGCGGCTTTGCCTATCAGGACGATCCCGGGCAACCCATTGCCCATGTGGTGGGCACCTTCATGCGGATGGGCAAGGGCATTAAGGGCGCAAAAGGCTTGGGTGGCGCGATCGCCGGAGGAGCGAAATGACTGACTCATTCAAGCAGCAGCTGCAACAGGCTCATGAGCGGGGCGACTATGGCGAATTGCTGCAGCGGATTCCCTACGCCGCGCTGATCGGCGTCGAATGCTCACGGGTGGGGGATGAACTGCTGTTTCGTCTGCCGGCCAACAAGGACAATATTGGAAACCCTTTATTGCCGGCTATTCATGGTGGTGTCATTGCCGGTTTCATGGAACTGGCCGCCGCGTTGCACCTGCTGGTGTCCACCGGCTCGCCAGGTGTGCCGAAGATTATCGATTTCTCCCTCGACTACCTGCGCGCCGGGCAGTTCCGTGATACCTGGGCCAGGTGCCAGGTGTGTCGCCAGGGACGCCGCGTCGCCAACGTGGCGATTACGGCCTGGCAAAGCACGGAAGCGGAACCCATCGCCACAGCCCGGGCGCATTTCAAACTCGAGGAGCCCTTGAAATCCTGAACACAGCCCCCAACTCTGATGACATCCCGCCGCCGGCCTTCAAGGTCGCGGCTTAGCCATCTGATTGGAGTTTGATGACCATGAGTGTGGAAACTCAAAAGGAAACCCTGGGCTTCCAGACCGAGGTGAAGCAACTGCTGCACCTCATGATCCATTCGCTGTATTCCAACAAGGAAATTTTCCTTCGCGAACTGATCTCGAACGCCTCTGACGCTGTAGACAAATTACGTTTCGAAGCGCTGTCCAAGCCAGAACTGCTGGAAGGTGGCGCCGAACTGAAAATCCGTGTCAGCTTCGACAAGGACGCCAAGACCGTCACCCTCGAAGACAACGGCATTGGCATGAGCCGTGAGGATGCGATCACGCACCTGGGCACCATCGCCAAATCCGGCACCGCCGATTTCATGAAGCACCTGACCGGTGACCAGAAGAAAGATTCGCACCTGATCGGTCAGTTCGGTGTCGGCTTCTACTCTGCATTCATCGTCGCCGACAAAGTCGACGTGTTCAGCCGTCGTGCCGGCAGCGCCGCCAGCGAAGGCGTGCACTGGTCGTCCAAGGGCGAAGGCGACTTCGAAGTTGCAACCATCGATAAAGCCGAGCGCGGTACCCGTATCGTCCTGCACCTGAAATCCGGTGAAGACGAATTCGCCGATGGCTGGCGCCTGCGCAACATCATCAAGAAGTATTCCGACCACATCGCCTTGCCGATCGAGTTGCCGAAAGAAGTGGCAGCCGTCGAAGGCGAAGAGAAGCCGGCCGCCGAATGGGAAACCGTCAACCGCGCCAGCGCCCTGTGGACCCGTCCGCGTACCGAGGTCAAGGACGAGGAATACCAGGAGTTCTACAAGCACATCGCTCACGACTTCGAAAACCCGCTGAGCTGGAGCCACAACAAGGTTGAAGGCAAGCTGGAATACAGCTCGCTGCTGTACGTGCCGGCCCGTGCTCCGTTCGACCTGTACCAGCGTGAAGCGCCGAAAGGCTTGAAGCTCTACGTGCAGCGCGTGTTCGTCATGGATCAGGCAGAGTCGTTCCTGCCGCTGTACCTGCGTTTCATCAAGGGCGTGGTCGACTCCAACGACCTGTCGCTGAACGTGTCGCGGGAAATCCTGCAGAAAGACCCGATCATCGACTCCATGAAGTCGGCGCTGACCAAGCGCGTTCTGGACATGCTGGAGAAACTGGCGAAAAACGAGCCTGAGCAATATAAAGGCTTCTGGAAAAACTTCGGTCAGGTCATGAAAGAAGGCCCGGCGGAAGACTTCGCCAACAAAGAGAAAATCGCTGGCCTGCTGCGTTTCGCGTCGACCAACGGTGACGACGGCGAACAAGTGGTCGGCTTGGCCGATTACCTGGCGCGCGCCAAGGAAGGTCAGGACAAGATCTACTACCTGACTGGCGAAACCTACGCGCAAGTCAAAAACAGCCCGCACCTGGAAGTCTTCCGCAAGAAAGGCATCGAAGTGCTGCTGCTGACCGACCGTATCGACGAGTGGCTGATGAGCTACCTCAACGATTTCGACGGCAAGAGCTTTGTTGATGTGGCGCGCGGTGACCTGGACCTGGGCAACCTGGACTCGGAAGAGGACAAGAAGGCCGCGGAAGAAGTCGCCAAGTCCAAAGAAGGTCTGGTTGAGCGTCTGAAAACCGCACTGGGCGAATCCGTCGCCGAAGTTCGGGTTTCCCATCGCCTGACCGATTCCCCGGCGATTCTGGCCATCGGCGAGCAAGACCTGGGCCTGCAAATGCGTCAGATCCTGGAAGCCAGCGGGCAGAAGGTCCCGGACTCGAAGCCGATCTTCGAATTCAACCCGGCTCACCCACTGATCGAGAAGCTCGACAAAGAGCAAAGCGACGAACGCTTCGGCGACCTGTCGCACATCCTCTTCGATCAGGCGGCCCTGGCGGCCGGCGACAGCTTGAAGGATCCGGCGGCGTACGTGCGTCGTCTGAACAAGCTATTGGTTGAGCTGTCGGCTTGACTGCATTGTAGAAAAACCCGCTTCGGCGGGTTTTTTCATTCTGGTGTTTAAAAAATCAGGAGTCAGAAATGAGCCAAATCACTGTACGTTCCGTTGCCTATCAGATTGACGGTCAGCCCTACGAAAGCCGTGTGGCCTTTGATGCCGACCATAAGGGCCCGCGTCCGGGCTTGTTGATGGCGCCGAACTGGATGGGCGTCAGCGCTGGCGCCGAGGAAATCGCCAAGTCGGTGGCGGCCAAGGGATACGTGGTCTTGATCGCCGATCTCTACGGCCAATCGGTTCGTCCACAAAATAACGATGAAGCGGGCGCGGCGATGATGCCGTTGAAGAATGACCGCCCATTGCTGCGTAAGCGCATGCAAGTGGCGTTCGAGCAACTGCAAAGCCAGGGCGAAGTGGCTGTCGATACCTCGAAGCTGGCCACGTTCGGTTTTTGCTTTGGGGGTTGCTGCGCGCTGGAGTTCGCCCGTACCGGTGCGCCGGTGAAGGCTGCGGTCTCGTTTCACGGCACTCTGGACACGCCTGACGTCAACGATGCGAAAAACATCAAGGGTAAGGTGTTGGTCCTGCACGGCGCTTCCGATCCGTTAGTGCCGAAAGAGCAGCTGCCGGCGTTTGAAGAGGAAATGAATGCCGCAGGCGTGGATTGGCAACTGCTGAGCTACGGCGGCGCGTTCCATTCGTTCACCGATCCGCATGCGAATGTGCCGGGCATGATGATGTATGACGCCAAGGTCGCCGCGCGTGCGTTCACGTCGATGCACAATCTGCTGGATGAAGTGTTCAAGGGCTGATGTTGTCCGGCACTGACTAATGCAGTGCCCGGGCTGGCCTCTTCGCGGGCAAGCCCGCTCCCACGGGGACTGATGGCGTTCGCATTATTTGTGACTCACCTCGAAACCCTGTGGGAGCTGGCTTGCCAGCGAAGGCGACCTACCAAGCGGCACAAAACTACGGCAATTCGATCCGCTCGACTTCCCCCGGCACCTTCGGCCAATCCCCGGCCGCCCAGCGTCGGCGTGCTTCATCGATAGCCGCCGGATCGCTCGCCACGAAATTCCAGTTGATCCGTCGTGGACCATCCAGAGGGGCACCGCCAAACAACACGGCATGACAGTCGCTTTCGGCGAACAAAGTCATTTCCTCCCCTTCAGGCAATACCACCAGTGCATGGGGCTCCACAGGCTCACCGTCCAGTTGCACCTCGCCGCTCAAGACATATAGCGCACGTTCTTCATGTTCGGTTGGAATCAGCAGCGTCGTCGCCGTTTGCAGGGTCAGCTCCGCATAGAGCGTCGGAGACAGTACGGGGACCGGCGATTCCAGGCAGAAGCCCGTCCCGGCAATCATGCGGATTTTCACCCCCAGGTTCTCGCTGACCGGCAGTGTGGCGGCGGGGTGATGGCTGTAATGTCCCGGGCCTTGCTCATGATCCTTGGGCGAGGCCAGCCAGATTTGCAGGCCGTGCATCGTAAAGCCGTTTTCCTTGAGCGCCTCTGGCGTGCGCTCGACGTGGGCAATGGCGCTGCCGGCGGTCATCCAGCTGACATCACCGGTATCCACGACCTGATCGGAACCGAGGCTGTCCTTGTGCTGGATCTGCCCCTGGAACAGATAGGTGAGGGTGGAGAGGCCTATATGTGGATGCTGGCGGATGTTCATGCCTTTGCCCGGCGGGTAGCGGGTTTCCAGCATGTGGTCGAAAAATACGAAGGGGCCGACGCTGCGGCATTTGGCGGACGGCAGCGGGCGAAGAATCGGCTGGCCCTCGACATCTTCGGCGCGGGGGCGGATCACGAGCGGAGTGTTCATTGTGCATTCCAGACTGAGCGGGTGATGCATTCGAGCATAACCCGCCAGCGCAGCCCTTGCCGCTATTGGCTGAAAGCGCCTTCGGACAAATGGGTTTCGATGCTGACGTCGCTGGTGGTCATCAATTTGTGGATCGGGCAACGATCCGCCACGCGGTGCAGTTCTTCGCGCTGGGCATCGGTCAGCACGCCCTTGAGGGTCAGTTTGACGTGCAGCGCGTACTTGCCTTTCTGCTCCTGGCTGTTGTCGCGCTTGACCTCGACGCCGACACCGGTGAGCGGGATGTCCTTTTTCTTTGCGTACATTTTCAGTGTCAGGGCCTTGCAGGCACCGAGGGCGGCGTCGAAGTAGTCGTGTGGCTCTGGCGCCGAACCCTCGCCACCGGCTGTGGTGGGCGCATCGGCAAAGAGTTCATGGTCGTCGATCTGGACGCTGTGACGCAAACCTTCGGCGGAAACGGTGTTGACGGTGACAGTCATGGGAAACCTCGCAAGCGACAGGAAAAGTCATTCGATCAAAAAAGACCTTGAAGGTATAGAGCATGCGTGCGGCGACGCGTTCCGGTTTTTTGTTCCGGCATGAAAAAGCCCCGCGATGGCGGGGCTCTTTGTCTTGATCCGGCTCAGCTGCCTTTGACGGTCTTGCCGTTGACCTGGCCGTCCAGGAGCATGATGTTGTACTCCTTGCCGTCGGTTTCGACCTGTTGCAGGCGGACCAGCAGGTAATCCCAGTCCTTGGCGAACCACAGCACGGTGGTGCGCTTGCTTTGAGTCGGGTCACGCACGCGCTCGACCTTGATCGCATCGATCTGGCCAGCCTTGGTGTCGACTTTTTCCGAACCCAGCACGCGGAAGTCATAGGTATCGACTTCGCCATCATCGACAACCTGATAGCTCATGCTCTTTTTGCCGGCGGCCACGTCATGCTGCAGCGCCAGTTGATAGGTGGATTTGTCGACCATGCCGCGATTGAGCGGAATATTGACCGCGTCGCCACGATCGGTGCCGGTGACCTTCTTGGCCGTCCAGTCGAAGTCCAGATCAGCTTTCTTGGCCTTGCCCAGGCCGCCGCGTGCGAAGTGGTAGGACTGCGGCAGCAGAGTGTCTTTGTCGACGGTCAGCGTGCTTTCTTCTGACAGGCTGGCGATCATCATCGAAGCCTTGAAGCTGAGTTTCCAGACGCCATTGGCTTCCTTGGTCAGGCTGCGTTCGGCGGTGCCGCTCATGGGCAACTGCTTCCAGTCTGCGGTGTAGCTGGCGGAGAAAGGTTGAAGGTCTGCAGCCTGCGCGAAGGGCAGGGCGAGCAGGGCGCAAGCGAAGAGCAGGGCACGACGCATAAAGTCTCCTAGGTTCGAATCAAGTGGCCGTTGGCCGCGAGTAACTGTCCATCCAGTAAAGCACCCTGCTCACCGAGCGATAACCGACCTTCTGCAAACCAGCGGACGGCCATCGGGTAGATCAGGTGTTCCTGAACATGGACCCGCTGCGCCAGGCTCTGCGGCGAGTCGTGCAACTCTACCGGTATTACAGCCTGTACGACCAGTGGTCCGCCATCGAGTTCCTCTGTGACGAAGTGCACGGAGCAGCCGTGTTCGGTGTCCCCGGCTTCCAGCGCCCGCTGATGAGTGTGTAACCCTTTGTATTTGGGCAGCAGCGAGGGATGGATATTGAGCAGGCGACCCTGATAGTGGCGCACGAAGTCAGCGCTGAGGATGCGCATGAAACCGGCCAGGACCACGAGTTTGGGATTGAAGGCGTCGATCAGTTCAATCAGAGCGGCATCGAAGGCCTCGCGGCCGTCGAAAACCTTGTGATCCAGGAAGCGGGTGTCGATGCCCGCATCCCTGGCGCGTTGCAGGCCGTAGGCGTCGGCGCGGTTGGAGATCACCGCAGCGATGCGGACCGGGCTGTCGCCGGTCCGCGTGCTGTCGATCAAGGCCTGCAAGTTACTGCCGGTGCCGGACAGCAGCACCACCACATCACAGGTCTTAGGCATCAGTGAGCCTTGAGGTTTTTCAGTTCAACCTGGGCTGCGCCTTCGGCAGCAGTGGAGATCTGACCGATGACCCATGGCTGCTCGCCGGCTTCACGCAGGACCTTCAGGGCAGCGTCCACGTGCTCTTGCGCCACGCAGATGACCATGCCCACGCCGCAGTTCAATACGCGGTGCATTTCGTTCTCGTCGACGTTGCCTTTCTCTTGCAGCCAGTCGAACACCGCTGGACGGGTCCAGCTTGCCACGTCAACCACGGCTTGAGCGCCTTTTGGCAGTACGCGTGGAATGTTGTCCAGCAGGCCGCCACCGGTGATGTGGGCCATGGCTTTGACGGCGCCGGTTTCCTTGATCAGCTTGAGCAGCGGCTTGACGTAGATACGGGTCGGGGCCATCAGCAGGTCGGTCAGCGGCTTGCCGTCGAGCTGGGTGTTTTCGATGTCGGCACCGGACACTTCGATGATCTTGCGGATCAGCGAGTAACCGTTGGAATGCGGGCCGGACGACGGCAGGGCGAGCAGGGCATCGCCGGCTGCGACTTTGGAACCGTCGATGATTTCGGATTTTTCCACGACGCCGACGCAGAAACCGGCCAGGTCATAGTCTTCGCCTTCGTACATGCCAGGCATTTCAGCGGTTTCGCCGCCAACCAGGGAGCAGCCGGACAGTTCGCAGCCAGCACCGATGCCGGTCACGACCTGAGCGGCGGTGTCGACGTTCAGTTTGCCGGTGGCGTAGTAGTCGAGGAAGAACAGCGGCTCGGCACCGCAGACCACCAGGTCATTGACGCACATGGCAACCAGGTCGATGCCGATGCTGTCGTGTTTGTTCAGGTTCAGCGCCAGGCGCAGTTTGGTGCCGACGCCGTCGGTACCGGAAACCAGCACGGGCTGCTTGTAGCCAGCCGGGATTTCGCAGAGGGCGCCAAAACCGCCCAGGCCGCCCATGACTTCCGGGCGCGCAGTGCGCTTGGCGACGCTCTTGATGCGTTCGACCAATGCTTCACCGGCGTCGATGTCTACACCGGCGTCCTTGTAGCTCAGGGAGGGTTGCTTGCTCATGATCCAGGCCTTTAGGGGGGATTCAGGGGTAACGACCGGGTCCAGCGGGGCCGCCGAAATCGACGAGGGCGATTGCCTCACGCGATATTCGAAGGTGCCCGGCTGTTGCCGGTCTGCGAAGGCGCGCGATTTTATCAGGCTTGAAGGGCAGCGGCCATCCTCAGGCCGACGGCAGGGGCATATCCGCCTAAAAAAATCGTATTTGTCCCGTTTGGTGGCATCCTTCACGCCTGCTCAAGGTACCGCCATTAAGCGTCTATCGTTATGACAGTGCGAAAACTTACTCGGGACGTGTGAATGTTTTGCGCCGGGCGATGGTCACAGCCTTGCTCGATCGTCTTCATGCGGCCTGTTCCAGCCGCTCTTGTCGCCAGGAATCTTTCATGCGTTTTTCCAAATTCTTGTTTGTGGGCTGTTTATCCCTGACCAGTCTGGTCAGTCATGCCGAAACCGTCAAAGGCCTCTATCAAGTGCGCGAGCCCGTCAGCAGCCAGACGCAGGAGGAGCGTGATCAAGCGACTCAGCGCGCGCTGGACACCCTGGTATTGCGCCTGACCGGTGACCCCAAGGCAGCTCAGAGTCCGGGGTTGGCGGCGATTCGCAAAGATCCGCAGCAAATCATCAGTCAGTACGGCTTTGACGCAGGACCGCCGGAAGTGTTGAAGGTCGATTTCGACCCGACAACCACCGAGCAGGCGTTACGTCGCGCCGGGTTGGCCATGTGGGGCGCCAATCGGCCGTCGATCCTCGGCTGGTGGTTGAACGATTCTGCGGAGGGATCAAGCCTGGTGGGTGATGGCCAGGCCAGTGCGACGCCGTTGCGCCGGGCAGCACAGCACCGTGGTTTGCCGTTGCGCCTGCCGCTTGCGGACCTGGGTGAGCAAGTCGTCGCCACGGCGCCGAATCTGGAAAGTTCCGATCCGGCAGCGTTGCGCGCCGCCTCGGAACGTTACAACGCCGACGCCGTGCTGGCCGTGCATGCCCGCGAAGAGGGCGGTCAATGGCAGGCCAAATGGCACTTATGGCTGGGTGATCAGAAAGAAGCCGGCAGTGTGCAGGGGGCCGATCAGGCTGCCGTGGCGGACGCAGTGATGCTCGCGGTCAATGAGCGTCTGGCGCCGCGATTCGTCGCCAGGCCGGGGGCTTCGACGCAGCAGTTGCTGGAAGTGCAAGGCATGAACCTTGAGCGCTACGCGACGCTCGGACGTTTACTGGAACCCTTTGGCGGGCGTCCGCAAAGTGTCGACGGTGACCGGATTCTGTATCGGGTCAATGGCAGTACCGATCAACTGCGGGCGCAGTTGTCACTGGCGAAGTTGCAGGAGGTGGCCGCGGCGCCAACCCCGGCACCGGCACCACCTGTCCAGCCCGTAGCGGACGGTTCGACCCCGGCTGCTGCGCCATCTCCGGTTGCGACGCCGCAATTGCATTTCCGCTGGTAGATTATCTTTCTTTATATAGAAGCAATGGAGTGGTTCATGGCCGATACGCGGCGTTGGTTCTGGTTGGGTGGAGTGGTCCTGCTCTGCGCGTTTGTCTGGCTGTTGCATCCGATCCTTACGCCGTTCCTGGTGGCGTTGCTGCTGGCCTATCTGTTCGATCCGTTGGTGGATCGGCTGGAAAAGGCCGGGTTGTCTCGGACCTTGGGTGTGGTCGCGGTGTTCGCGCTCTTCACCTTGATCTTCACCGCGTTGCTGCTGGTGCTGGTGCCGATGCTCGCCAAGCAGTTGTTCCGGTTATATGAGCTGGCGCCACAGATGCTCGATTGGCTGCAGCACACTGCATTGCCGTGGGCGCAATCGAAGTTCGGGTTGTCGGAGGGGTTCTGGAAATTCGACAAGCTCAAGGCTGCGATCAGCGAACACATGGGCCAGACCACCGATATCGTCGGAGTGGTACTGAGTCAGGCGACAGCTTCCGGCCTGGCGTTGATTGGCTGGTTGGCCAACCTGGTGTTGATTCCGGTCGTGAGTTTTTACCTGCTGCGGGACTGGGACCTGATGATGGCCAAGATCCGCAGCCTGCTGCCGCGTGACCGTGAAGAGCGCGTGGTGTCGCTGGCCGGTGAATGCCATGAGGTGCTGGGAGCGTTTGTCCGTGGCCAGTTGCTGGTGATGGTGGCGTTGGGTGTGATCTATGCCGCGGGCCTGATGCTGGTGGGGCTGGAGTTGGGGCTGTTGATCGGCCTGATTGCCGGTCTGGCGGCCATCGTGCCGTACATGGGTTTCGTCATTGGTATTGGCGCCGCCTTGATAGCGGGCCTGTTTCAGTTTGGTGGCGATCTGTATCCCATGGTCGGCATCGTCGCGGTGTTCATGGTGGGGCAAGCGCTCGAAGGCATGGTGCTGACGCCATTGCTGGTGGGAGACCGGATTGGCCTGCACCCGGTGGCGGTGATTTTCGCCATTCTGGCCGGTGGTGAGTTGTTCGGGTTTACTGGCGTTTTGCTGGCGCTGCCGGTCGCGGCGGTGATTATGGTGCTGGTGCGCCATGTGCATGATTTGTATAAGGATTCTGATATGTACTCGGGTGTTGACGAACCTGAACTCTAGGCCTTGCCATGGGTAGCCCGGCTCGAAGCCGGGTTATCGCCGGCTCCGCCAAAGAAACTGTCATAAAACCAGGGCGCCAACGCAAACCTTTGATTTTGCTTGTGGTCTGTCGCATTGTGCGGTCGGCGTCACGGGTATAAACTTCGCAAACTTTACACAGAGGCCACTAACGGTTCCTTTGGAACTGTTCAGTCAGCATGAAACCGATTCAGCTGCCCCTAGGTGTGCGTCTGCGTGATGACGCCACCTTTATCAACTACTACCCAGGCGCCAATGCCGCTGCACTCGGCTATGTCGAGCGTCTATGCGAAGCCGACGCCGGCTGGACCGAAAGCCTGATTTACCTATGGGGCAAGGACGGGGTAGGGCGTACGCATCTGTTGCAGGCGGCCTGCCTGCGCTTCGAGCAGTTGGGCGAGCCGGCGGTGTATTTGCCGTTGGCCGAATTGCTGGACCGCGGTATCGAAATTCTCGACAACCTTGAACAGTACGAACTGGTCTGCCTGGATGATCTTCAAGCGGTGGCCGGCAAGGCCGACTGGGAAGAAGCGCTGTTCCATCTGTTCAATCGCCTGCGCGACAGTGGCCGACGACTGTTGATTGCCGCATCGACTTCCCCGCGTGAACTGCCGGTGAAGCTGGCAGACCTCAAATCCCGCCTGACCCTGGCGCTGATCTTCCAGATGCGTCCGCTTTCGGACGAAGACAAATTGCGTGCCCTGCAACTTCGCGCCTCGCGGCGAGGACTGCATCTGACCGACGAGGTCGGGCACTTTATTTTGACCCGTGGAACCCGCAGCATGAGTGCGCTTTTCGAGTTGCTCGAACGGCTCGATCAGGCCTCCCTCCAAGCACAGCGCAAGCTGACTATTCCCTTCCTGAAAGAGACGCTTGGCTGGTAGAAAAAAACCGGGAATGCCAAGGCCGGCGGGGCTTTCGGCATATTTCAGGCGCCAGGAAATACGCTTTCCTGCAAGGCTGCAGGCTGCGCAAGTGTTCAATATGGGCCTAAGCGCTTAGATGTTGGCAAGAAACCGATAAGTCACAAAAAGTTCGATTGAATTTGCAAATGAGGATGATAGCGGGCATAGTCTCGACTTCTTTACAACTATCAGCCACGGTCGTGCCCATGCTAAAGCGCTTCGCACCCCTCGTGCCTCTCGCACTCGTCACCCTGTTATTCGGTTGCGCTGCTCACTCTCCAGTGTCCCAGCAAGAGCAGCAGCAACAGGTTAAAAATTCTGTTACCGCACAGTCGTCCGCTCGTTACCAGGACGCTTTTTACCAGGAAGAGAAGGCCACTGAAAAAGAGCTGGCTGACTTCGCCGATGGCAAGTCGTATCAACTTCCGGCACTGGCGGACAGCATCCTCGAACGCGGCATGTCCCTGATCGGTACCCGTTACCGTTTCGGCGGCACTTCTGAAGCCGGTTTCGATTGCAGTGGGTTCATCGGCTATCTGTTCCGTGAGCAAGCCGGCATGAACCTGCCACGCTCCACTCGCGAAATGATCAACGTGGATGCGCCACTGGTGTCTCGCAGCAAGCTCAAGCCTGGCGATCTGCTGTTCTTCGCCACCAACGGTCGTCGCGGTCGTGTCAGTCACGCCGGGATCTACCTGGGTGACAACCAGTTCATCCACTCCAGCAGCCGCAAAAGCGGTGGTGTCCGGATTGATAGCCTGGGCGACAGCTACTGGAGCAAGACCTTCATCGAAGCCAAGCGAGCTCTCGCGATGGCGCCAAACGCGGCTCCGATCGTGACCGCACGCAATTAAGCGGACATTTTGTAAGGCGAACTTAAAGTCTTACTTGAAGTTTGCCGCATAAGCGCTAGAATCTGGTCTATGAATGATGGCAAACCGCCTGCGTAACGCGCAGGCGGTTTTCTTTTCTGCACCCCCAGCAGAAAAACGCCGCAGCCAGATCAGGATGCTCTGCTTATGTCGACGTCGGCCCGCCTCGCAATCATGCTTTTCGCAGCGCTGCTCAGCGCTTGCGCCAGCCGCACACCGCCGCCTGCGCCGGTGGCTCGCGCTCCTCTCGTTTTCGGTTCGTCCCAAGCCTTTTCGCCTGAAGCGGAAGACGTACTGTTTCGTGCGTTGGGCCTGGTGGGTACGCCGTATCGCTGGGGTGGCAATACACCGGATTCCGGGTTCGATTGCAGTGGGCTGATCGGCTACGTGTACCGTGATGTCACCGGTATCTCGCTGCCACGCACCACTCGCGAAATGATCTCCATGCAAGCGGCCAATGTGGGCAAGGAAGGCCTGCAGACGGGTGACCTGATCTTCTTCGCCACCAATGGCGGTTCGCAGGTCAGTCATGCAGGCATCTACGTTGGCGAAGGTCGCTTCGTCCATGCGCCAGCCACCGGCGGCACGGTGAAGCTCGACAGCTTGTCCAAGGCGTATTGGCAGAAAGCCTACCTGAGCGCCAAGCGCGTCCTGCAACCGGAACACCTGGCGCGCAACCCGTAACAGCCAGAGGGTGCTGCCATGACCGCTCGCACGCTCAATCTTGACGACTCGCTCTATCACTATCTGCTTGATGTGTCCCTGCGCGAAACGCCGCTGCTCAAGCGCTTGCGCGACGAAACCCAGGCGTTGCCCATGGCGCGCTGGCAGGTGGCGCCGGAGCAGGGGCAGTTTCTTGCATTGCTGGTGAAACTGACCGGTGCGCGACGTCTGCTGGAAATCGGAACGTTCACGGGGTACAGCGCGCTGTGCATGGCTGCGGCACTGCCCGATGACGGCTCGATGATCTGCTGCGATATTCCCGGCGACTACAATGCCACCGCACGTCGTTACTGGCGGGAGGCCGGCCTGGCCGAGCGTATTGATCTGCGTCTGGCGCCCGCGCTGGAGACCCTCGCCGAACTGGAGAGGCAAGGGCAGGGCGGGCAATTCGATCTGGTCTTCATCGACGCCGACAAGGCCAATTATCCCACCTACCTTGAACACGCGCTGCGGCTGCTGCGGGTGGGTGGATTGGCGGTGTTCGATAACACACTGTGGAGCGGTCGGGTACTGGAAGAGCATCCGCAGAGTGCAGACACCCGAGCCATCCAGGCGCTCAACCGTGCCTTGAAGGATGACTCGCGCGTGGACCTGTCGATGTTGCCGTTGGGCGATGGGCTCACGCTCTGCAGCAAACGGTGATCCTTGTGGAAGCGGGCTTGCCCGCGATGGCGGCAGTTCAAGCAACCTCCATGTTGCATGTGTCGGCCTCATCGCGGGCAAGCCCGCTCCCACAGGTTTGATGTGTAATTATTTAGCTGCTGAAACCCGCCAAACCTTGTTCCCGACATCGTCCGCCACCAACAAGGCGCCTTGCTGATCTATCACCACGCCCACTGGCCGGCCCATGGCTTTTTCTTGGTCATTGAGAAAACCCGTGAGCACATCCACCGGTTGCCCGCTTGGTTTGCCGGCGTCGAACGGCACGAATATCACTTTGTAGCCGCTGTGCGGCTTGCGGTTCCATGAGCCGTGCTGGCCGATGAAGGCGCCCTGGATGAATGGCGCCGGCAACCGGCTGCCTTCGGCAAACGTCAGTCCCAGGGACGCGGTGTGCGGGCCGACCGCATAGTCCGGCGCGATCGCCTTGGCCACCAGGCCCGGGTTTTGCGGCTCGACGCGAACGTCGACATGCTGGCCGTAATAGCTGAAAGGCCAGCCATAGAACGCGCCGTCCTTGACCGAGGTGATGTAGTCCGGCACCAGATCGCTGCCGATTTCATCGCGCTCATTGACCGCCGTCCACAGGGCGCCGCTGTGCGGCTCCCAGGACAGGCCATTGGGGTTGCGCAAGCCCGAGGCAAAGATCCGGTGATTGCCGGTGGCGCGGTCCACTTCCCAGATCGCCGCACGGCCTTCTTCCTTGTCCAGGCCGTTTTCGGCAACGTTGCTGTTCGAGCCCACCGTCACGTACAGCTTGCTGCCGTCCTTGCTGGCGATGACATTCTTGGTCCAGTGGTGATTCAGTGTGCCGCCGGGCAGGTCGAGTACTTTGATCGGTTGCGACTTGATCGCTGTATCGCCGTTTTCATAGTGAAAGCGCAGCAATCGATCGGTGTCGGCGATGTACAGGTCATTGCCGACCAGCGCCATGCCGAAGGGCGAGTTCAGGTTTTCCAGAAACACCGTGCGGGTTTCCGCGATGCCGTCGTGGTCCTGGTCGCGCAGCAGGGTGATGCGATTGGGGCTCGGCACGCCCGCACCGGCGCGCCCCATGACTTTCTTCATGACCCAGCCGCGTATGCCTGTCCCGTCATCGGGTTTGGGCGGTGCATTGGTTTCGGCCACCAGCACGTCGCCATTGGGCAGCACGTAGAGCCAGCGCGGATGGTCGAGGTTCTCGGCGAACGCGGCCACTTGGGTGCCGGCAGCGGCGACGGGTTTGGCGCCCTCCGGCCAGCCGATCGCCGGGGCAATGTTGACCGTCGGAATCAGCGTCTTGTCGGGTTCTGGCAGTTTGGGTGACGGGCCGGTGCCGTCGGAGACTTGCAGGCTGGAGGTGTCACCGCAAGCGGCGAGTCCTCCGGCGAGCGCGATAGCGAGTACGAGTTGGGGCTTGCGCATACTGATCTTCCCTATGAATGCAGTGACCTGGTCAGTAGAGAAGTTACGTTGCGCGATGGTTCAACCGTTAGCCGCGAGCTTCCTTGAACAGCACGGCAATGCCGGGATGATAGTGACCCCCTTCGTTGTGCAACTTGCGGTAGGCGTAGGGGAAATACCAGGCGACGGCGCAGGAGTGCTCCTTTTGCAGGTCGTCGACCATGTCCTGCAATTCTTCCGGGGTGGCACCATGCTGGGTTTTCTGCGGTGCCACAAACAGGCAGCCGAGTCTCAGGTCGCTGGCGTAACTGATGCGTTTGGCCTCGCTGGTGATATCGAGCAGGGCCTGGGTCAGGTTCAGGCTGTTCACCCGTGGCCAGCGTTGTGTGGCTTGAATCCAGGCGCGTGCTTCGGGTGTGGCGATAAACAGGTCGGCACGACCGTTGCGTTCGCCTTCATCGATTTGCTTGCGGGTGGGCGATTGTTGCAGGGTGACCATTTCGGCCATCCAGGCAGCGGCGGAAAGCAGGCCGAGATTGGCTTTTTCGTCGAGCCAGTAAGGCGTTTCGTTATCGCCGCGTACGGCGTTGTAGCGGTCGATACAGTCAAACCAGCGCTCCAGCACCGGGCGCAGGAATTCCAGTTGCGGATTGCTGATGGTCATGCCTTGCATGGGGCTCACCCTTGTTATTGTGATGTGGGGTTGTGGCTCTTTGATATCATTGCTTGAAGTGTGGCACAAGATTGGCGTCAGTTTATTGATCAACGGCAGTTATTCGCTCGCGTCCCCCGTCTTCAATTGACGCTCCACCCCCAACCCTCTAACCTTCGCGGCTTGTTTCAGGTGCTCTGTGACTTGGGTCGACAGAGTGAAACAGGGAAGCCGGTGAGCAGGTCCTTCAATGCGTGAAGGCCTTCGATCCCGGCGCTGCCCCCGCAACGGTAAATGAGTGAAAGCTGCGCCTTGAGCCACTGCGTCGTCATTGATGCGGGAAGGCGCGCAGCCAGGCCAACGCCGCTCATGAGCCCGGAGACCGGCCTGATCCATTCAAGCGGCATCACGGTGGGCGATGCCAGGCTTCTTGCCGTCTGTTCTTGTGCCTGCCCGCCGTTATCCTGCCTCAACGGAGAGCTCTCCCATGACTGATACCCCTGATCGTGACGAACGTCATCTGGCGCGCATGTTGCGCAAAAAAGCCGTAATCGATGAACGCATCGCCAACTCCCCGAACGAATGCGGCCTGCTGCTGGTGCTGACCGGCAACGGCAAGGGCAAGAGCAGCTCGGCGTTCGGCATGCTGGCCCGCTCGATGGGCCACGGCATGCAGTGCGGTGTGGTGCAGTTCATCAAGGGGCGCAACAGCACGGGTGAAGAGCTGTTCTTCCGGCGCTTCCCGGAACAGGTTCGTTTTCATGTGATGGGCGAAGGTTTTACCTGGGAAACCCAGGATCGCCAGCGCGACATCGCCGCCGCCGAAGCCGCGTGGGACGTGTCCCGTGAACTGCTTGGAGATCCGTCCATCGGTCTGGTGGTGCTGGATGAGTTGAACATCGCCCTCAAGCACGGTTACCTCGATCTGGATCGGGTGCTCAGTGACTTGCAGGCTCGCCCGCCAATGCAGCACGTGGTGGTCACCGGTCGTGGCGCCAAGCCTGAGATGATCGAGTTGGCCGACACCGTCACTGAAATGGGCATGATCAAGCACGCCTTCCAGGCCGGTATCAAGGCGCAGAAAGGCGTCGAGTTGTGAGTCGCGCGGTATGAATAGCCCTCGTCAATGCCCGGCGGTACTGATTGCCGCGCCGGCCTCCGGTCAGGGCAAGACCACCGTCACCGCCGCGCTGGCCCGTTTGCATCGCAATCAGGGACGCAAGGTTCGTGTGTTCAAATGTGGCCCGGACTTTCTCGATCCGATGATTCTGGAGCGCGCCAGCGGTGCGCCGGTGTATCAACTGGACATGTGGATGGTCGGCGAGCAGGAGAGTCGGCGTCTGTTGTGGGAGGCCGCAGGCGAAGCGGACCTTATCCTCATCGAAGGTGTCATGGGGCTGTTCGATGGCACGCCGTCCAGTGCCGACCTGGCGCGGCACTTCGGTGTGCCGGTGCTGGGTGTGATCGACGGCACCGCCATGGCGCAGACCTTTGGTGCCCTGGCCCTGGGGCTGGCGCGCTATCAACCCGACTTGCCGTTTGCCGGTGTCCTGGCCAACCGCGTGGGCACCCTGCGTCACGCGCAGTTGCTTGAAGGCAGCCTGACCGAAGGCCTGCGTTGGTATGGCGCGTTGTCCCGCGAAACCGCTATCGAATTGCCGAGTCGTCACCTTGGCCTGGTGCAGGCCAGTGAGTTGAACGATCTCGATCTGCGCCTCGATGCGGCGGCCGAAGCCCTGGCCAGCAGTTGCGAGGTGGCGCTTCCGCCGGCCGTGGAATTCGCTGCCCCGGATGTGATCGCTGCCGAACCACTACTGGCGGGTGTGCGCATTGCCGTGGCCCGTGATGAAGCCTTTGCCTTTACCTATGGCGCCAGCCTGGATTTGCTGCGGGCCATGGGCGCCGAGTTGTCGTTCTTTTCACCGATGCGTGACAGTCGTCTACCCGAGGCAGACAGCCTCTATCTGCCGGGCGGCTACCCGGAATTGCATCATGTGGCGTTGTCGCAAAACACCTCGATGCTGAACGCGATCCGCGCGCACCACGAGGCGGGCAAACCCTTGCTCGCCGAATGTGGCGGCATGTTGTATTTGCTCGATTCGCTCACCGATGTCGAAGGTACGCGTGCAGAATTGGTCGGCCTGCTGGCCGGGGATGCGGTGATGCAAAAGCGTCTGGCAGCGCTGGCGCTGCAGGCTGTCGAATTGCCGGAAGGTTCCCTGCGTGGGCATACCTATCATCATTCGCTGACCACCACCGGGCTCGTGCCGATTGCCCGTGGCTTGAGCCCCAATGGCGGTCGCGGGGCGGAGGCGGTTTATCGTGAGGGGCGGATGACAGCTTCTTATGTGCATTTCTATTTTCCGTCCAATCCGACCGCTGTAGCCGCATTGTTTGCACCCGATCTTGAGGACGCCTTCGCCGGCAAGCCGGCTCCTGCAGTTGATCACCTGAACCCTGTAGGCGCTGGCTTGCCAGCGAAGAGGCCATGACCGACAACGCATTCACCGAAGCCGAACGCGCGGCGGTCTACCGGGCCATCGGCGAACGTCGCGACATGCGTCACTTCAGTGGTGGCACGGTTGAGCCTGAATTGCTGCGGCGGTTGCTCGAAGCCGCGCACCAGGCGCCAAGTGTCGGCTTGATGCAGCCCTGGCGGTTCATCCGCATCAGCGACCAAACCCTGCGCGGCCAGATCCGGGAACTGGTGGAGCAAGAGCGCATTCGCACCGCCGAAGCCCTCGGCGAACGCACCGACGAATTCATGCAGCTCAAGGTCGAAGGCATCAATGATTGCGCCGAGGTGTTGGTGGCGGCGCTGATGGACGATCGCGAGCGGCATATTTTCGGTCGTCGCACCTTGCCGGAAATGGACATGGCCTCGTTGTCCTGCGCGATCCAGAACCTGTGGCTGGCGTCCCGGGCCGAAGGCTTGGGCATGGGCTGGGTCTCGCTGTTCGAACCGCAAGCCCTGGCCGATTTGCTCGGCTTGCCGCCCGGTGCCAAACCATTGGCCATTTTGTGCCTGGGACCGGTCAAGGAATTCTACCCGGCACCGATGTTGGTCCTTGAAGGCTGGGCGCAGGCGCGTCCGCTAAGTGAATTGTTGTATGAAAATTATTGGGGAGTGCGCCAATGAGTGTGGCGTTGTTGAGTGTCGCCGCCGTGGCGCTGGATGCGCTGCTGGGTGAACCCAAACGCTGGCATCCGCTGGTGGCGTTCGGCCGGTTTGCCGAGCGTATCGAGCAACGTTTCAACGCGGGTGGTCGCGGCTGGCGCAGTCACGGGGTCACCGCGTGGGTGATTGCGGTGTTGCCGTTGACCTTGTTGGCCACGGCATTTTCCTGGGCGCCTTATGTGGGCTGGATGGTCGAGATTCTTGCGTTGTACTGCGCCCTCGGCATGCGCAGCCTGGGCGAACACGTCGAACCCGTGGCCAGGGCCTTGCGCAGCGATGATCTGGAGGAGGCGCGTACGCGCGTCAGTTACCTGGTCAGCCGCAAGACCAGCGAACTGGATAAAACCGAAGTGGCCCGTGCCGCCACCGAGTCGGTACTGGAAAACGGCAGTGACGCCGTGTTTGCCGCGCTGTTCTGGTTTGCCGTGGCCGGTGCGCCAGGCGTGGTGCTCTACCGTTTGAGCAACACGCTGGATGCCATGTGGGGCTATCGCAATGAACGCTTCGAGCGTTTCGGCTGGGCGGCAGCCAAAATCGATGATGTGCTCAATTACATTCCCGCGCGTTTGGTGGCATTGACCTACGCCTTGCTGGGCAAGACCCGACTGGCCTTGAAATGCTGGCGGACCCAGGGCCCGACCTGGGACAGCCCGAACGCCGGCCCGGTGATGGCTGCGGGCGCCGGTGCGCTGGGCGTCGAATTGGGTGGGGCGGCGATCTATCACGGTGAACTGCATCAACGTCCGCAACTGGGTGAAGGCGTGCCGGCGGATGCCGACTCCATTGATCGTGGCTGGCAACTGGTCCAGCGCGGGGTATGGTTATGGCTGCTGATTCTCTGCCTGGGGGCTGAATTTTATGCTTGAGCACGGTGGACGGTTGCGCAAGGCAGCGCTCGAATACGGCATCGAGGAAGCCGATTGGCTTGACCTGTCCAGCGGCCTCGCGCCCTGGCCGTTTCCCGTTCCGGATATCCCGCTGCGGGCCTGGGCGCGGCTGCCGGAAAACGATGACGGGCTGGAACAGGCCGCCTGCGATTACTACGGCACCCTGCAGGTATTGCCGGTGGCGGGGTCGCAGATGGCCATCCAGTTACTGCCGCGTCTGCGTCGGGCGGGGAAGGTGGGCGTGCTGTCGCCGTGTTATGCCGAACATGCCGAAGCATGGCGCCGCAATGGCTACATCGTGCGTGAGGTGCTGGAGCAGGAAGTCGATTTTTTTGTCGACAGCCTGGATGTGTTGGTGGTGGTCAACCCGAATAATCCCACCGGCTTGAGCCTGCCCCCCGCTCGCCTGCTCGACTGGCATTCACGGCTGGCCCAGCGCGGTGGCTGGCTGGTGGTGGACGAAGCATTCATGGACAACACACCGCAGCAGAGCCTGGCGCCGTTCTCTCATCTGGTCGGCCTGATCGTGCTGCGTTCGTTCGGCAAGTTCTTTGGTCTGGCCGGGGTGCGGCTGGGATTTGTCCTGGCCGAGCGCAAGTTGCTCAAGTTGCTCGCCGAACAAGTGGGGCCATGGGCCGTCAGCGGTCCGACCCGGGTGGTGGGCCAGGCCTGCCTGCGTGATGTCGAAGGGCACGCATCGCAACGCGTGCGCGCGGAAGTGGCCAGTGAACGTCTGGCGGCGCTCCTGGAGCAGCACGGTTTCAAGCCTGACGGCGGCTGCGCATTGTTCCAGTGGTTGATCACCGATCGCGCCGAAGAACTGCATGAGTTCATGGCCCGGCGCGGCATTTTGCTGCGGTTGTTCACGCACAACAGCAGTCTGCGCTTCGGGTTGCCTGCCGATGAAGCCGACTGGGTGCGTCTTGCCGCCGCATTTGCAGCCTTTGCCAAGGAAGGCCAATGACAACGTTGATGGTGCAGGGCACCACATCCGATGCCGGTAAAAGCACACTGGTGACGGCGTTGTGTCGTTGGGTTACGCGTCAGGGCGTCAGCGTGGTGCCGTTCAAGCCGCAGAACATGGCGCTCAACAGCGCCGTGACGGCCGACGGTGGCGAAATCGGTCGCGCGCAAGCCGTGCAGGCACAGGCCGCTTACCTCGAACCGCACACCGATATGAACCCGGTGCTGCTCAAGCCCAACAGCGATACCGGCGCTCAGGTGATCATCCATGGTCGCGCCGTCACGACCATGAACGCCGTCGCCTATCACGACTACAAAGCCATCGCCATGCAAGCGGTGCTGGCTTCCCACGCGCGGTTGAGTGCGGCGTATCCGGTGGTGATGGTCGAAGGTGCGGGGTCGCCAGCGGAGATCAACCTGCGTGCCGGGGACATCGCCAACATGGGCTTCGCCGAGGCGGTGGATTGCCCGGTGCTGCTGATCGCCGACATCAATCGTGGCGGGGTGTTCGCGCATCTGGTGGGGACGCTGGAGCTGCTGTCGCCCAGCGAGCAGGCGCGAGTCAAGGGCTTCATCATCAATCGCTTTCGCGGCGATATCGCCTTGCTGCAACCCGGCCTCGATTGGCTGGAACAGCGCACCGGCAAGCCAGTGATCGGCGTGCTGCCGTACGTGCTGGATCTGCACCTGGAGGCCGAGGATGGCATCGATCAGCGCCAGACCGACAAGGCCGATCAGGTTTTGAAAGTGGTGGTGCCGGTGCTGCCGCGCATCAGCAACCACACCGATTTCGACCCGTTGCGCCTGCACCCGCAAGTGGACCTGCAATTCATCGGTCCCGGCCAGGCGATTCCGCCAGCCGATCTGATCATCCTTCCCGGCTCGAAAAGCGTGCGCAACGACCTGGCGTATCTGCGCGCCAACGGTTGGGAAACCGCGATCTCGCGACACCTGCGCTACGGCGGCAAAGTGCTGGGCATCTGCGGCGGTCTGCAAATGCTCGGCGAGCAGGTGCACGATCCGCTGGGCCTGGAAGGCGTTCCGGGGTCCAGCGCCGGGCTGGGGTTGTTGGCGTTTGAAACCCGACTCGAAGAACACAAGCAGCTGCGCAATGTGCGCGGGCGTCTGGCGCTGGAGAATGCTGAAGTCAGCGGCTATGAAATCCATGCCGGCGTCACCACCGGGCCGGCGCTGGAAAACGCCGCCGTACTGCTCGATGACGGACGCTGTGACGGTGCGCAAAGTGTCGATGGGCAGATTTTCGGCACCTATCTGCACGGTCTGTTCGAATCCCCGGCAGCGTGCAGCGCCCTGTTGCGTTGGGCGGGCTTGCAGGCTGTGCAGGACGTGGATTACCACGGATTGCGCGAGCGGGATATCGAGCGGCTGGCGGATCTGGTGGAGACGCATCTGGATACCGGGCTGCTGCGTGAACTCTGTGGGATTTGAAGTGACTGCACAGGCCCCATCGCGAGCAGGCTCGCTCCCGCATTAAAACGCGGTCAATTGTAGGAGCGGGCTTGCCCGCGATGAGGCCTGTCGCTACACCGCCAAATAAAAGGTTATGAACATGCTCCAACTGATCCTCGGCGGCGCCCGCTCCGGCAAAAGCCGTCTGGCCGAAAAACTCGCCTCAGACTGCCAGCTGCAAGTGACCTACATCGCCACCAGCCAGCCGCTGGACGGTGAAATGAGCCAGCGGGTCGCCCATCACCGTGCCCGTCGTCCGGCCGAATGGGCGTTGATCGAAGAGCCGCTGGAATTGGCCCGCGTCCTGCGCGAAACCGCCAGTGCCGAACGCTGCCTGTTGGTAGATTGCCTGACCCTGTGGCTGACCAATCTGCTGATGCTCGACGATGCGCAACGCCTGAGCGCCGAGCGCGATGCCCTGCTGGAGTGCCTGGCGTCGCTGCCGGGTGAAATCATTTTTGTCAGCAACGAAACCGGAATGGGTGTCGTGCCGCTGGGCGAATTGACTCGCCGCTATGTCGATGAAGCCGGTTGGCTGCATCAAGCTCTGGCCGAGCGTTGTCAGCGAGTCATCCTGACCGTCGCCGGCCTGCCCCTGACTTTGAAAGGTACTGCGTTATGACCCAATCCTGGTGGCTGAACCCGTGCAAACCGATCGACTTCGATGTGCTCGAGCAGGCGCAAGCCCGGCAACAGCAACTGACCAAGCCGGCCGGCTCGCTCGGTCAGCTCGAAGCGGTGGCGGTGCAATTGGCGGGCTTGCAAGGGCAGATCAAGCCAAGCCTGGATCAACTGTGGATCGCGATTTTTGCCGGTGACCATGGCGTGGTGGCTGAAGGCGTGTCGGCATATCCCCAGGAAGTCACCGGGCAGATGCTGCACAACTTCGTCACCGGCGGTGCGGCGATCAGCGTGCTGGCGCGGCAGTTGGGGGCTTGCCTCGAAGTGGTGGACCTGGGCACGGTAACGCCGGCATTGAACCTGCCGGGTGTGCGTCATCTGAACATCGGTCCGGGGACGGCGAATTTCATGCAAGGCCCGGCGATGACACCGGCGCAAGGTGAGCGTGCTCTCCAGGCGGGTCGCGACAGTGTGCAGCGCGCGCGCGCGTCGGGCGCTCAGCTATTCATCGGTGGCGAAATGGGCATTGGCAACACCACGGCGGCCAGCGCCCTGGCGTGCGCATTGCTGGAGTGCCCGGTGGTGCATCTGGCCGGGCCCGGCACCGGGTTGAACGCAGCAGGTGTCAGCCGTAAGGCTCAGGTGATCGAACGCGCGTTGGCCCTTCACGGCGCTCAGCGTGGTGATGCGTTGCAGACCCTGTTGAACCTCGGTGGTTTTGAAATTGCGGCACTGGTGGGTGCTTACCTGGCCTGCGCCCAGGAAGGCATTGCGGTGCTGGTGGACGGTTTCATTTGCAGCGTCGCGGCGCTGGTCGCGGTGCGCTTGAATCCCGAGTGCCGACAGTGGCTGTTGTTCGGCCATCGCGGTGCCGAGCCAGGGCACCGCCATGTGCTGGAAACCCTGAGCGCCGAACCCTTGCTCGACCTCGGCTTGCGTCTGGGCGAAGGCAGCGGCGCTGCGCTGGCCGTGCCATTGCTGCGTCTGGCCTGCGACCTGCATGGGCAAATGGCGACGTTCGCCGAGGCAGCGGTGGCGGATCGTCCGGCATGACGTTGCGTCTGGATATGCTGCGTCATGGCGAAACCGAGCTCGGTGGCGGCTTGCGTGGCAGCCTCGATGATGCGTTGACCGAAAAAGGCTGGCAGCAAATGCGCGAGGCGGTGCTGGCGCAAGGGCCTTGGGATCGTCTGGTCAGTTCGCCCCTGCAGCGTTGTGCGCGGTTCGCGGAAGAACTGGCAGGGCGATTGGGCTTGCCGGTCGAGTTGCAGGCCGACCTGAAAGAACTGCATTTCGGCGCCTGGGAGGGGCAGAGCGCTGCGGCGCTGATGGAAACCGATGCCGATTCCCTCGGGTTGTTCTGGGCCGATCCTTATTCGTTCACGCCGCCTCAGGGCGAGCCCGTCGCGGCGTTCGCAGCGCGGGTGCTGGCGGCGGTGGCGCGTTTGCATGCTGCCTACGCGGGCGAGCGGGTATTGCTCGTCAGTCATGGCGGGGTCATGCGCTTGTTGCTGGCGCAGGCGCGCGGCTTGCCGCGTGAGCAGTTGCTCAACGTCGAAGTCGGTCATGGCGCACTGTTTTCGCTGTCGGTCGAGTCCGACGGATTGTTAAGGGAAGCGGTCTGACCATGCTGCCGTTCTGGATCGCCTTACAGTTTCTCAGCAGCCTGCCGGTCCGTCTGCCGGGCATGCCGGCACCGCAGGAGCTGGGGCGGTCGCTGCTGTTCTATCCGCTGGTGGGCTTGTTGTTCGGCGGGATTCTATGGGCGCTCAACTGGCTGATGCTCGGCGCGCCGCTGCTGCTGCACGCGGTACTCCTGCTCACCGTTTGGGTGTTGCTCAGTGGCGCATTGCACCTGGACGGCCTGGCCGACAGCGCCGATGCGTGGCTCGGTGGCTTCGGCGACCGTGAACGCACATTGACCATCATGAAAGACCCGCGCAGCGGACCGATTGCGGTGGTCACGCTGGTGTTGGTGCTGCTGCTGAAATTCGCCGCGCTGCTGGCCTTGATCGAACAGCAACACGCCGTTGCGCTGATCATCGTGCCGTTGCTCGGGCGCAGTGCGTTGCTGGGTTTATTCCTGACCACGCCCTATGTGCGTGCCGGTGGCCTGGGTCAGGCGCTGGCCGATCATCTGCCGCGCTCGGCGGGCAAGCAGGTGTTGGCGGTCAGTGGCTTGGCCTGCGTGCTGATTGCTGGCTTGAGTGGTTTTTTTGCCGTGGTGCTGGCAGTCGTGTTGTTCGCGTGGTTGCGACAGGTCATGCTGCGGCGATTAGGCGGGACGACGGGCGATACGGCCGGGGCGTTGCTGGAATTGCTGGAAGTTGCGATGCTGGTCGGGCTGGCCTTGATATAAGGCTGCGCGAGCAGGGTTGCTCTTACGGGTTGCATGTAACAAAAAATTTGCTTTCACTTAACCGCGGGTATATACACGCACCATGCTCGAATCCCAATGTTTATGCATCAACCTGCGTCGCGCCGCCCGTGGCGTCAGCAGGCATTACGACGGCGCTCTCGACGGCTTCGGGATCAACGTTGCGCAGTATTCTTTGCTGTGCAATCTGCAGCGTCTGGATCAACCGAGTATTTCCACCCTGGCCGAGGCCATGGGACTGGATCGCAGCACCCTGGGGCGCAATTTGCGCGTCCTGGAAGGCGAGGGCCTGGTGATGCTGGTCGAGGGCGAAGACATGCGTAACCGTATCGTGCGCCTGACCGACGCCGGTGCCGAGCGCTTGAAAGCAGCCCTGCCGGCCTGGGAAGCGGCACAGCAGCGACTGGTTGATCGCTTGGGCGCCGAGAAGCGGGAAACGTTGTTGAAATTGCTGGACGAACTGGCTTGATGCCGGTTTTCCAGAACTTAAGCGGGTATATACCCGCGATTGGAGAATAATAATGACATCGATGTGGCGTACCTGTGGTTGGGTTTTATTGGGGAGTGCGCTGATCCTTGCGTTGTCTCTTGGCGTGCGACACGGCTTCGGGCTGTTTCTGGCGCCGATGAGTGCCGAGTTTGGCTGGGGGCGTGAAGTCTTTGCCTTCGCCATCGCCCTGCAAAACCTGATCTGGGGCTTGGCGCAGCCATTCACCGGCGCGCTGGCGGATCGCTTCGGTGCGGCGAAAGTGGTGCTGATCGGCGGCGTTCTGTACGCCCTGGGCCTGTTGTTCATGGGCCTGTCGGATTCGGCCGTCACGCTGTCCTTGAGTGCCGGACTGTTGATCGGTATCGGTCTGTCCGGCACTTCGTTTTCGGTGATTCTCGGCGTGGTCGGGCGTGCTGTCCCGCCGGAGAAACGCAGCCTGGGCATGGGGATCGCCAGCGCCGCCGGTTCCTTTGGTCAGTTTGCCATGGTGCCCGGCACGCTAGGGTTGATCGGTTGGCTCGGCTGGTCTGCGGCGCTGCTGGCTTTGGGCTGCCTGGTGGCCTTGATCGTGCCGTTGGTCAGCATGCTCAAGGACAAGCCTTTGCCGGTGCTTGGCCATGAGCAAACCTTGTCCGAGGCACTGCGTGAGGCCTGTTCCCATTCGGGCTTCTGGCTGCTGGCGTTCGGCTTTTTTGTCTGCGGTTTTCAGGTGGTCTTCATTGGCGTGCACTTGCCGGCGTATCTGGTGGATCAGCACCTTCCGGCGACGGTCGGCACCACGGTGCTGGCACTGATTGGTTTGTTCAATATCTTCGGCACCTACACCGCAGGCTGGCTCGGTGGACGCATGTCCAAACCGCGTTTGCTCACGGGGCTTTACCTGTTGCGGGCGGTGGTGATTGCGTTGTTCCTGTGGGCGCCGGTGACCACGACTACCGCTTATCTGTTCGGTATGGCCATGGGTTTCCTGTGGCTGTCGACGGTGCCGTTGACCAATGGCACGGTAGCGACCTTGTTCGGCGTACGAAACCTGTCCATGCTCGGCGGGATTGTCTTCCTGTTTCACCAGCTCGGTTCGTTCCTCGGTGGCTGGTTGGGCGGGGTGGTCTACGACCGTACCGGGAGTTATGACTTGATCTGGCAGGTAGCGATTCTGTTGAGCCTGATGGCCGCCGCCCTCAACTGGCCGGTGCGCGAAACGCCGGTGGCACGCCTGCAAACGCAAATGAGCGCGACATGAACAACTTCTGGCCGCGCATTACCCTTCTTGGCGTGTGTGCCTTGCTGCTGGCTCTGGCGTGGTGGGGCTGGCATCGGGGCGGGTTGGCCTTGATGCAGTTGGGCATGGGTGCTTGCTAGCAGGATAAGAGGGCGAGTAACTTCGACAGCTGACGACTTATAAGGAAGCCCTGACATGTTGATGCGCTGGCTGGCGGCACCTGCATTACTGGTCGCGTTTACCGGGTTGGCTCAGGCCGCAGAATGCCCGACGCTGTTGGAAGGTTCGCTGCCCAAACTACGCGCCAAGGAATCCATCGACTTGTGCCAGCGCTTCGCGGGCAAGCCTTTGGTGGTGGTCAATACCGCCAGTTTTTGTGGCTTCGCCCCGCAGTTCAAAAGCCTTGAAGCACTGAATCAGCGTTACAAGGATCAGGGGCTGGAGGTGATCGGTGTGCCGTCCAATGACTTCAAACAGGAGTCAAAGGACGGTGCCGAGACGGCCAAGGTCTGTTATGTGAATTACGGCGTGACCTTCACCATGACCGAGCCGCAGAAAGTCCGCGGTGACGAGGCGACGCACCTGTTCCGGGTGCTCGCCGAGCAGTCCAGCGCGCCGAAGTGGAATTTCTACAAGTACGTGGTCGATCGTCAGGGCAAGGTGATCGCCAATTTCTCCAGCCTGACCAAACCCGATGATCCCGATTTCATCGCGGCAGTGGAGAAGGCTCTGGCTTCGCCGCCTCCCGCTTCCGCTCCCTGATCGATGCCCACTAAAAAGCCCCGCCTCTGTGCAAGAGAGCGGGGCTTTTTTGATTCAGGTGGCAAGCGGTTCAGGCCCGCCGTGAATCATCAGAAGCGGTAGGTTGCACCGACACCGAAACCGTTTGCACTGTTTTCGTACTTGGCGTTGTAGGACTGACCCAAAGCGTTAGCGCGTTTGACAGTGACAGATTCTTCCTTGAGGTAGGAGTAAGCCACATCAATGGTCCAGTCGTCGGTTGGGCTGAAGCCTGCACCGATGCTGAAAATCGTCCGGTCGCCGGTAGGAATGCGCGGCGAACGATCAGTGTTGTTGGTGGGCGACTGGTCAAAGGAGAGACCGGTACGCAATACCCACTGCTTGTTCAACTGATAGGAAGTACCCAGGGCGTAGGCCCAGGTGTCATGCCAGTTCTGGTCTTCCTTGATGGTGCCAACGATTTGTGGGGCGAGGGCACCGCCGCTTTGTGCGGTTACGCCGTCGTTGTTGACCGTGATGTCTTTCAGGCGGCTCCAGCGGGTCCAGGTCGCACCGGCATAGAGCTTCCAGGCATCGTTCAAATCTTGAGTCACGGAAAGGTCATAGGACTCAGGTGTTTCGAGCTTCAGCGAGGCGTCGTAACGGTTGGATTTGAGCAGCTGAGGTGGCACGCCAGCGCCAGCAGTCACATCGGTGTGGCCGTCGAGCTTGTAGTTCACTTTCGAGTGGTAGGTCAGGCCCACGCGAGTGGTGTCGGTGGCTTGCACCAGGATACCGGCGTTCCAGCCCAAGGCTGTATCGTCGCCCTTGATCTCCACATTGTTGTCGCCAGTCCGTGGGACTGGGAGCGCAATGTCCGATTCCAGGGTGCCGGTAATCCGGTTGATGGTAGGACCAAAACCGATCGAGACCTTGTCGTTGAACGCGTAACTGACGGTTGGTTGCAGAGTGACGACTTTGACTTCGCTCTTGCTGCCGAAAGCGCGGCCCTGAAAGCCGTTTTCGTAGTTGGTGATCAGCCCGAACGGAGCGTAGACACCAAAACCGACAGCCCATTCATCGTTGAGTTTATTTGTATAGAAACCCATCGGTACTGAAGTGAACGGAACCATATCGCCTTTGTTGGTTCCGCTTGAACGGCCACTGGTATCGCTGATATCGGTCGAGGCGTCGATCGCTGCGATACCGCCGGTGATTTGCTGGCCTTTGAGGCGGGCCATACCGGCAGGGTTGCCAAAAACTGTACTTGCATCTTCGGCAGAAGAAGAGCGCCCGGCAAAACCAGTCCCCATTCCGCTGATGCTTTGTTCGTTGAGGGCAAAGCCGCTTGCGAAGATTTGGGTGGATGCCAAGGCAACGGCGAGGCTAATGGTGGTTTTGAGCATTACTTTTTTCATTATTAGAACTCCTGGAGATCACCGGGGCGGAAATTACCAACATTTTCGTCCGGGCGCCATAGGCTGTATCGCTTGATTTAGAGCGGTTTTGTAGGACAATCCGACCAAATTCGCGACCAGTTGTGCGATGTTTGAATCCAGGAAATCAGCAGGCGACCTGATTCAGCGGTGAAACACAGGTGTGCCAGGCGTAGGTGAAGTCTCTCAGGCGTCCTTGGGGCTGGAAAGTCTGGCGCCAGATTCGCGCCATTCCCAGGAGGTCGTCGGCTTCAGGGAGGGGAGTATTCTGTTCTTCGACCAGCAGCCAGGCGATGGCTGTGGCGTAACGCAAGTTGACGGTCAATTCGAGGTGCGGGCCGCTGAGAAAAGCATGTTGGCTGGCCAGGCCCCGGACCAGGCTGGCGCGTTCGGGATCGAGTGCCAGATAGTGGTCCCAGAGTGCCTGATGGCGGGGTTCGGCGATTCGGTAGAGGCCGTGTCCACGGCGGTCGTGCAGGGCGGAACCAAGGGCTGACTGGCTGGCGGCAATGCCCACCAACAGGGATTCGGCAATTGCGCTATGGCGTCCAAGATAGATCAATGTCGGGCGGATCACATAGCGGCACAGTTCGCTGGCAGCGATACCCATAAAACCCTCGAAACTCGAAATGGGCGGCGATACCTGAAAGGCTTTGGCAGCGGTGGATCGACTCAGGCTCGCCGGAAGCGGAACAAGCCGCTTGAGTTGAAGTGTAGTGTCATATTCGCGACGTAAAGGCCTGTTTTTAAAATATTTACGGCTGCCAGTTATAACCGTTATATCGGTTAGTGCTTAACCGGTATCCACCCCAGGTGAAATGTCGAGCAACAAAAAGCCCCGCGTTTTGAGCGCGGGGCTTTTGGTGTTTCAGCCTTGCTGGCGCCTCAGGCAACCAGTGCCTGACGGGTACGATCGATCACAGCCTGCAGCGGTTCGGCGCTGGAGTACTGATCCGGATACAGGCGTTCGCTATGACGGGCGATGCCGTGTTCGTTGACCAGCGTGAAGCTGAAGCAGCCTTTGCGAGCGGCCATGATCAGGCAGTTCATTGGTGCAAAAGCGTTGGTTAGGGTGCGAATGGCATCCTGAGTATGGATTTGAGTAGACATAGTCATTGGTGTTCCTACAAGCGACACGGATAAGAACCGTGCAAAATTAAAACGTTCCAGTGACGACAACCACCATTGGTCGAACGAAGAACCCGACTGGAACAAAGCAGCCAGTTTGAAGCGCTGATAAATTGGCGCGCTTGGGCTGGCAGGTAGGTACTTAGGAGGGCAGGCAACACATCAAGGGCAAAGGTTCTGGGCCCGGGGTGAAGATCCTGATCAATTTGCAGGTTGGTTCGGTCAGAGTAAATGAGCCTGGCAACACCCTTTGCTTACGATTCAAAGGCTGTGTTGGCGCAAGAGTTACCTGGAAACCATCGAGGTGGTCGATCCCGCTTGTTCGGTGGAGGCTTCGTTTGAGAAGGCTGTCCGGGGGATTTGTTCGACCAGAATTGACTTTCAGCTTGGTACTAACGCCGCGGATACTAACTGATTGAATGGGCGAAGGGAAGTGTGATAGCAAAAAAGATTGAGGGCGACGTTCAATCCCGTTCCCGGAGGACGTTGGATCGGGGCTGATAACTCCCCAGGTACGCGCTGAAACAGCCCGCAATCCGACCGGCGGCGGTGGAAATCCAACCAGTCAGAACCCGCCCTGGTCATGGAGTTGTCACAGTTTATCCCCAACTTCGCTGACAAAACGTACCGAAAGAGCGCACTGATATAACCGTCAATAAGGTACTTGTGCACATAAGTTGCGCAGTCTGTCACTCCACTGTCATCCAGCCTTCAATCGCAGTGGGTGCCTGTAACCAAAATTTAAGTCAATGAAAAACATCGCTTTTTTTTACTGGTGAAAAAATCGTCAGTTTGACTGAGAGCCCCATTCCATAGGGCTTTGCGAGAGTTCAGGGGCGGTTGTCCACTGAGTTATCCACAGCTTCTGTGGATTGTCCCCAGCGCTTGCTCTAGGACGGGCGTGCCGCGTTTTTTCGACTTTACCTGTAAGAAAAAAAGAGTAGAGTGGCGCGCCTTCCGATCTGCCCCACAGTGCTTTATGAAGTTTCGTTCACATTCCATTTCCTCTCCCGCCAAACCTTCCATTGTTGTCCCGCCCAAGCGCTTTTCGATGCGCGTGGCCGAGTGGTTATTGGATAGCCCACGCCTGGGCGAAAACCCCAGCGTCAAACACATTGCCGGGCGTTTGCTCAAGCAACCGGCGCGTGAGGGCGTCGTGGCCGCGCAAAGCCGCCTCGGTCAACTGATGTGTCGGGAATGTGGTAATACCCGGGATCGACGGATTGGCCAGGACCTGTTGCGCCAAGCCGCGCGTGCAGGGGATTTGCGCGCGCAAAAGGAACTGGGGCTGATTGAAGACTGAGCTGTCCAAGACCTGACGCCTTGGTTAACCTTCAAGCTTTATTTCAATGGCAGGAATGGCTATGGCTATGGACTTGACCAGCGCATTGCTCGGTCTGGCGGGCGCTGCACTGCCGCTGCTGGTGTTGGCCTGGCAACTGCAACGTCGAGCGGGCACCGCACAGGCAGAAGTGGCGCTCCTGGAAGAGCGCCTGTCCACGGCAAATCTGGCTCAGGATGGCTTGAACGCCCAACTTGAAGCCTGTCGCGATGAAATCGCGGATCTTGGCCAGGCCAACTCCGCCAAGCAGGCCGACCTTGCCGCCGTGCGCCGTGAAGTCGAATTGTTGCAGATCGAACGTGACGATGCCCGCGATGCCGCTCACGCCTGGAATATCGAACGCGCCGGAAAGGACGCCGAACTGCGTCGTCTGGATGCCTTGGCCGCCTCGCTCAACGCAGAGCTGCGCGAACAGCAGGAAAGCCATCAGCAGCGCCTCAATGACTTGCAAGGCTCGCGCGACGAGCTTCGGGCGCAGTTCGCCGAGTTGGCGGGGAAAATCTTCGATGAGCGTGAACAGCGTTTTGCCGAAACCAGTCAACAGCGCCTGGGGCAATTGCTCGACCCACTGAAGGAGCGCATCCAGTCCTTTGAAAAACGCGTCGAAGAGAGCTACCAGGCGGAAGCCCGGGAGCGCTTCTCGCTGGCCAAGGAGCTGGAGCGTCTGCAACAACTCAATCTGCGACTGAGTGACGAAGCCACCAACCTGACCCGCGCATTGAAAGGGCAGAAAACCCAGGGTAATTGGGGCGAACTGATCCTCGAGCGAGTGCTCGAACATGCCGGGCTGGAAAAAGGGCGCGAGTATCAGACCCAGGTCAATCTCAAGGGCCCGGACGGCGAGCGCTTCCAGCCGGACGTCATCATTTACCTGCCGGGCGACAAGCAGGTGGTGGTCGACTCCAAGGTCAGCCTCACGGCGTATCAGCAGTACGTTGCCGCAGAAGACGAGGCCATCGGCCAGATCGCCATCAAGCAACACGTCCTGTCCCTGCGCAATCACGTTAAAGGTTTGGCCGGGAAGGACTACAAACGCCTCGACGGCCTGCACAGCCTGGATTTCGTCTTGTTGTTCGTGCCGATCGAAGCGGCCTTTTCCGCGGCGCTGCAGGCTGAGCCGACGCTGTTTCAGGAGGCGTTCGACCGCAATATCGTGATCGTCAGCCCGACCACCTTGCTGGCGACGCTGCGCGTCATCGACAGCCTGTGGAAACAGGAGCGTCAGAGCCAGAATGCGCGGGAAATCGCCGAGCGAGCCGGGTGGCTGTACGACAAGTTCGTGTTGTTTATCCAGGATCTGGATGAGGTCGGCAATCGCCTGCAGCAACTGGACAAGGCTTACAGCTCGGCGCGCAACAAGCTGACAGAAGGTCGCGGCAATCTGGTCAGCCGCAGTGAACAACTGAAGTTGCTGGGGGCGAGGGCGAGCAAGAGCCTGCCAGCCGATTTGCTCGAGCGGGCGATGACCGATGTGGACGGGTTGGTCGAATTGCCGGAGTAGCAAAACAGCATCGCGAGCAGGGGAATGCGTTCGAATGGGGGAGCGAGCCTGCTCGCGATAGCGATGGGCGCGCACCATCGCGCCCGCCAAACACTACAACGGCAAATACCGGCTCAACAACGCCCGCAATGCCGCCGGCTTCACCGGTTTGGCCAGGTAATCCAGTCCCGCCGCATGCACCTGGGCCATCGTTTCCTGTCGCCCATCGGCACTGATCACCACGCCCGGCACAGGCTCGCCCAATCGGGTGCGCAGCCAGGCCATCAACTCCGTGCCGGTTTCGCCGTGGTCGAGGTGGTAGTCCACCAACGCCAGTTGCGGACGTACCCCTTCATCGAGCAATGCCACGCACTCATCGCGATTGCGTGCAGTCCAGACCTGACAACCCCAGCGGGTCAGCAGGCTGTTCATGCCGATCAGGATGCTGTCCTCGTTATCGATGCACAGCACCTGCGCACCACTGAGTAATTTGCCGTTGAGTTCCGCAGCCTTGGCCGGCTGAGCGCTTTGCGCCCTGGCCAGCGGGACGCTGACGCTGAAAACGCTGCCGTGCCCCGGCCAGGAGCGAACGCGCAGGGTGTGTCCTAGTACGCGGCACAAGCCGTCGGCAATGGCGAGGCCTAACCCCAGGCCTTTCTCGGCGCTGGTCTGATGACTGTCTAGGCGTTTGAATTCCTCGAAAATCACCTGCTGTTTATCTTCAGGAATGCCGGGCCCACGATCCCACACCTCCAGACACAACTCGCCCTTGTGCCGGCGGACCCCCAGGAGCACCGGGCCTTTGGCATAGCGGAAAGCGTTGGTCAGGAAATTCTGCAGGATTCGGCGCAACAGTTTGATATCGCTGTCGATGCGCAGTTTGCTGCTCCGGACGCGAAACTCGAGCCCTTGTTCCCGCGCCAGCGCCTTGAATTCGGCACCGAGTGTGTCAAACAACTCGTTGAGCGCGAACGGCTTGGGGTTTGGATTGATTTTGCCGTTTTCGAGGCGGGAAATATCCAGCAAATCGCTGATCAGCTCTTCGGCCGAACGCAGTGAGCTATCGAGGTGCTGGACCAGTTTCTGCGCCTCGTCGGACAAACCGTCTTCCTGATGGGACAGGGCGGCGGAGAACAGTCGCGCCGCGTTCAACGGTTGCATCAAGTCATGGCTGACGGCGGCCAGGAAACGGGTTTTCGACTGGTTGGCCGCCTCGGCGTTGCCCTTGGCTTCGGTCAGGGCCACGTTGAGCTGCGACAGTTCGTGGGTGCGTTCGGTGACCCGTCGCTCCAGACCTTCGTTGGCTTCGGTCAGCGCCTGTTCGGCTTCGCGGAACGCGGTGATGTCGGTGAAACTCATGACGAAACCACCGCCAGGCATCGGGTTGCCGATCAGCTCGATCACCCGGCCATTGGGAAACAATCGCTCGGACGTGTGCGCGCGGCCCTGACGCATCCAGTGCAGGCGGCGGGCGACGTGCACTTCGGCTTCGCCGGGGCCGCACAGGCCGCGCTCGGCGTTGTAGCGAATGATGTCGGCAATCGGTCGGCCGACGCTGATCAGGCCATCCGGGTAGTTGAACAACTCGAGGTAGCGCCGGTTCCAGGCCACCAGTTTCAGCGACTGGTCGACCACGCTGATGCCCTGGGTGATGTTTTCGATCGCCCCTTGCAGCAACGCGCGATTGAACTGCAGCACCTCGGAGGCTTCATCGGCGATGCGTACGACGTCTTCGAGTTGCATTTCCCGACCTTCGATGGCGGCTTTTACCACTGCGCGCGTCGACGAGGTTCCCAGCACGCCCGCCAGCAAGCGTTCAGTGTGGGCGATCCATTCACTGTCGGCGTTCTGGTTCGGGTTGAAGCCTTTGCCCTGGCGGTAGGCAAACCGGATGAAGCTCTGACGGGCGCGTTCTTCGCCGACGAAACGTGCCGCCAGTTGTAGCAAATCGTCGATTTGCACGGCCAGCATCGAGCGCCCACTGGGGCGAGCGCTGATTTCCTGGCCAATGAAACGGCCGGCCTGCCAGTGTTCCGAGACCCGTGTGCGTGACAGCACCGAGACCCAGGCGAACAGGGTGAAGTTACCGGCAAGGGACAGCACTACACCCTGGGTCAGTGGCGTGATAGGCAAGTGCAGCGGGTTGCTGTGCAACCACGCCAGCCCCGGAAAACTGTTCAGCGACCAGTCCAGGCTAAGGGCGGCAATCGGCAGGATCAGGGTGTAAAACCACAGGAAGGTCCCGGCAGCGAGGCCGGCGAACACGCCACGGCGGTTGGCCTGTTTCCAGTACAACGCGCCCAGCATGGCCGGAGCCAGTTGGGTCACTGCGGCGAACGCGATCTGGCCGATGGTCGCCAGGCTCGCGGTCGAGCCGAGCAAGCGATAGCTGACGTACGCCAGCAGCAAAATGGCCACGATGCTCACCCGGCGTACCGAGAGCATCCACTGGCGGAACACTTCGAACGGACGCTCGGCGTTGTTGCGGCGTAGCAGCCACGGCAACAGCATGTCGTTGGAGACCATGGTCGACAGCGCCACGCTGGCCACGATCACCATGCCGGTCGCCGCCGATGCCCCCCCGATAAACGCCAGCAGGGCCAAGGCGGGATGCGCCTGGGCCAGTGGCAGGCTGATGACGAAGGAGTCCGGCAGTACCGAGCTCGGCAACAGCATCTGGCCCGCCAGCGCAATGGGCACGACGAACAGCGCCGCCAATGCCAGGTAGGCCGGGAATACCCATTTGGCCAGGCGCAAGTCCTGAGGGTCGATGTTTTCCACTACGGTCACATGGAACTGCCGTGGCAGGCAGATAATCGCCATCATCGCCACGCCAGTCTGGACCACCATCGATGGCCAGTTGACGGTTTCCTTCCAGTATTCCTCGAGGCGCGGGGCGAGCATGGCCTGGTCGAACAGGTCATCGAAACCGTCATACAGGCCGTAGGTCACATACGCGCCGACCGCCAGAAAAGCGAACAGCTTCACCAGCGATTCGAATGCGATGGCCAGCACCATGCCGCGATGGTGTTCCGTGGCATCCAGGTTGCGAGTACCGAAGACGATGGTGAACAGGGCCAGCACCAGCGACACGATCAACGCGGTGTCCTGTGCTCGAACGCCCATGGCATCGGCACCGGCACCGATCAGCAGGTTCACCCCGAGCACGATGCCCTTGAGTTGCAGGGCGATGTAGGGCAACACGCCGACCATGCAGATCAACGCCACCACCACCGCCAGCGATTGGGATTTGCCATAGCGGGCGGCGATGAAGTCGGCAATCGAAGTGATGTTCTCCTGCTTGCTGATCATCACCATTTTTTGCAGTACCCACGGTGCGCCGACCAGCAGCAGGATCGGCCCGAGGTAGATCGGCAGGAATGACCAAAGCTGTTCCGCGGCCTGGCCCACCGCGCCAAAAAAGGTCCAGCTGGAGCAATAGACAGCGAGCGACAGGCTGTACACCCAGGCACGCACGCGCGGCGGCAGCGGCGCGCTGCGACGGTCACCGTAAAAGGCGATGGCGAACATGATGGCCATATAGGCCAGGGCGACGGCGGCAATCAGCCCGCTGGACAACGACATGGGAACTCCCGACAACCAAAGACACCCGGGCCGTCCCGCCCGGACAGACAGTCTCGCACGATGGCCTGGGTTAGTCAGTGTCGACCAAGGTCGTGGCGCGGCGGGGTGCCGCAGGGTGAGGGGGCAGCCAGTTTTTTGTGGTGCGTGCCGGTCCCCTCGCGAGCAAGCTCGCTGCCACGGAGGATTGCGATCAACGGTAGCAACGAGCTTGCTTGCGATGGCGGCCTTACTGGCTCAACGCAATTTCGATCAGTTGATGCAATTCCTCGACCTGCAGCGGTGCCTCGGAAAACAGGATGCGAAACACGATGGGCGCAGCCACCATGTTGATCAGCCGGTCGACGCTGGGGCGGGGCTGATCCGGGTAGCGATCCAGAACTGTCTGCAGCTGCCCGCCAATGATCGTCGCGCAATAGCTCGGCTTGAGGCTCGATTGCACGTCGCGCAGCATGTTGCGGCCGGGGGCGGAGCTCATCTCGTCCAGGTACTGTTCTGCCCAGGCACGCACATCGCCGGGCAAGCTGCCGGTATTGGCTGACTCGGTTTCCGGTTGCAGGCGGGCGAGGGCGACGTCCGCCAGCAGCGCCGACAGATCTCCCCAACGCCGATAAATGGTCGAGGGTGTAACGCCTGCGCGCGCGGCGATCTGCGGCACGGTCACGCTGGCCCGATCCTGTTCTTCGAGCAGTTCGCGCACGGCCTTGTGAATGGATTCCTGCACCCGGGCGCTACGGCCGCCGGGACGTAAAGTCGGAGCTGTCATCACCTTTTTCCTGTCTCGCGTCGAAGCCTGCCAACCCGCAGTCGCCTCGATCCTGAAAAATCTGTTTCGGACCTTAACACAAAGAATTTGCTTTAAGAGCCAGGCGGTAGCACACTCCGCAAAAGCAAAAAATTAGCTTTTGCGGAGTGTGCCCATGCCCAGTTCTCATTCAAACCGTGCAAGCCTGTGGTTCCTGGCAGTCACTTTGCTCAGTTTTCTCGCTGCCTCCACGGCACCCACGCCGTTGTACCACCTGTACCAGGAGCAACTGCAGTTTTCGGCCGCCATCCTGACGCTTGTTTTTGCGGTATACGCCCTCAGTCTGCTGGTCGCGTTGCTGACGGTAGGGTCGCTGTCGGACCACCTTGGACGCAAACCGGTCATTTTCACTGCGGTACTGCTGAACATTGTCGCGATGCTGCTGTTTATCCAGGCCGACAGCGTCGGTTGGCTGATCAGTGCACGTGTCCTGCAGGGCTTCGCCACCGGGATGGCGACGGCCGTGTTGAGCGCCACGCTGCTGGACACTGATCGCCAGCAGGGGTCGCTGATCAACAGCGTGGCACCCTTGATCGGCATGGCGCTGGGTGGCTTGGGTTGCGGTTTGCTGGCCGAATTTGCCCCGGCTCCGTTACACCTGACGTATTGGCTGCTGCTCGTGTTGTTTGTGATGCAGGCGTTGTATGTCTGGCGTTTGCCGGAAACTGTCTCGCGTCAGCCTGGGGCATGGGCGTCATTGCGGCCCACCCTGCATGTGCCGGTTCAGGCGCGCTCGACCTTGTGGCGGGTGCTGCCGCTCAATACCGCAACCTGGGCGCTCGGAGGTTTTTACGCCTCCCTGGCGCCTTCGTTGGTGCGCACCGCCACGGGCTCGACTTCGAACCTGATTGGCGGCGCGACCGTTGCCGTACTGACGTTGACCGGTGCTTCGATGATTTTCATCCTGCGCAATTGGCCTGCCGGCAGGGCGCTGCAGTTGGGGGCCGGTTCGTTGGCGACGGGGGTTGTCCTGATTCTCCTGGGGGCGCACGGTGCCAGTCTGCCGCTGTTCTTCCTTGGCACGCTGGTCGCCGGTTGTGGTTTTGGAGCCGGTTTCCTGGGGGCTTTGCGTAGCGTCGTGCCGTTGGCCTTGCCCCATGAGCGCGCCGGTCTGATGTCGGCGTACTACGTGCTCAGTTACCTGGCCTTCTGCCTGCCGTCATTGCTGGCCGGTAACCTGGCGCGCACCTTTGGCCTGGTGGCGACCACCGAGGGTTATGGGGTCGTGCTGATCCTCCTGGCCTTGGGGGCATGGCTGGCGCACTGGCTTCGGCGCTCTTGCGGCGTTTGCAGCGCTGCTGGCCAGCCATAGGAAAACGGCATTTAATGCTGCCCATTCATTCGAAGGATCCGACCATGAAGATCATCCGCAGCAAATCGTTTACCGGCGAGCGTGCCTGGGCCGCGCTGGACATTGCCAACATGAACGGCATTACCACGCGCCTGCACTGGACCGATCAGCCCTATAAATGGCACATCAACGACGGTCAGGAAGTGTTTGTGGTGCTCGATGGGCAAGTGCAGATGCGTTACCGCGAAGAGGGGATCGAGCGCGAGGCACTGCTGGAGGTCGGAGACATTTTTTATGCCTCGGTGGGCACTGAACACGTGGCTCATCCCGTGGGGCCGGCGCGAATTCTGGTGATAGAAACAGAAGGCAGTGTCTGACGGATTATCTGTGAAATAGATAACTCATAGAGAAATTACCCGTTATATCGATATTCGATCTGGATCTATGATGAGTTCCACCTCGCCCGAGGACAGGAGTTCACCATGACATGCCCCAACACCATCAAGCCCGGTATCAAGCCGTTCAGCCACCTGCAGCACCCGCGCGAAGTCATTCGCCAGTTCACCCCGAACTGGTTCGCCGCCACCATGGGCACCGGAGTGCTGGCGTTGGCGCTGGCACAATTGCCCGTCGCCAATCCCGGTTTGCGCGCTCTCGCCGAAGCGCTCTGGCTGTTCAACATCTTTCTGTTCGCCTTGTTCACAGCCTTGTACGCGGCGCGCTGGGTGCTGTTTTTCAATGAGGCCCGGCGGATTTTCGGCCACTCCACGGTTTCGATGTTTTTCGGCACGATTCCCATGGGCCTGGCGACCATCATCAACGGGTTTCTGGTATTTGGCCTGCCGCGTTTTGGCGAAGGCGTGATCCAAGTGGCCGAAGTGTTGTGGTGGCTTGATGTGGCGATGTCTTTAGCGTGCGGCGTATTGATTCCCTACATGATGTTCACCCGCCAGGAGCACAGCATCGACCAAATGACTGCCGTTTGGCTGTTGCCGGTGGTGGCGGCGGAAGTGGCGGCCGCCAGTGGTGGCCTGCTGGCGCCGCACCTGGTTGATGCGCACTCGCAACTGGTGGTGCTGGTGACCAGCTACGTGCTCTGGGCATTTTCCCTGCCCGTGGCGTTCAGCATTCTGACGATTCTGTTGCTGCGCATGGCGCTGCATAAACTGCCTCACGAAAACATGGCCGCTTCGAGCTGGCTGGCACTCGGGCCGATTGGCACGGGGGCGCTGGGCATGTTGCTGTTGGGCGCCGATGCACCGGGCATTTTTGCCGCCAACGGTTTGCCGGGCATCGGTGAGATCGCTGCCGGGCTGGGGCTGGTCGCCGGGATCACACTGTGGGGCTTTGGCCTGTGGTGGATGCTGATGGCGGTGCTGATCACTCTGCGCTATCTGCGCGGAGGCATCCCTTTCAACCTCGGCTGGTGGGGGTTCACCTTTCCGTTGGGCGTCTATTCCCTGGCAACGCTGAAACTGGCCAGCACCTTGCACCTGACGTTTTTCAGTGTCTTCGGTTGTGTGCTGGTGAGTTTGCTGGCCGTGATGTGGCTGATCGTCGCCAAGCGCACCGTGCAGGGTGCCTGGCGCGGTGAACTGTTTGTCTCGCCATGCATTGCAGGATTGAAGAAATAACCGGCAAAGATTAGGTAATGTGTGGCCTGGATCGACGTGCGACATTCCAATAAATGTATCCACGCCACTCACACCTGAATCAGGGACACGGAAGATGAGTCATCCCTCACAGTTCACCTTGCTGCGCACCCGGCGTTTCCTGCCTTTTTTCGTGACACAGTCCCTCGGGGCGTTCAACGACAACATCTTCAAGCAGTCACTGATCCTCGCCATCCTGTACAAGTTGACCATCGACGGTGATCGTTCGATCTGGGTCAATTTGTGTGCGCTGCTGTTCATTCTGCCGTTCTTTCTGTTTTCGGCACTGGCCGGGCAGTTCGGCGAGAAGTTCGCCAAGGATGCGCTCATCCGCCTGATCAAGCTCGGCGAAATCGTCATCATGGCGGTCGGCGCGGTGGGTTTTCTGTTCGATCATTTGTCGCTGATGCTGGTAGCGCTGTTCGCCATGGGCACGCATTCGGCGCTGTTCGGGCCGGTGAAATACTCGATCCTGCCCCAGGCCTTGCGCGAAGAAGAGCTGGTGGGTGGCAACGGTCTGGTGGAAATGGGCACCTTCCTGGCGATCCTGGCCGGGACCATCGGCGCCGGGATCATGATGTCGTCCAGTCACTATGCGCCCATCGTTTCGATGGCCATCGTCGGCATTGCCGTCCTGGGTTACCTGGCCAGCCGCGGCATTCCACGGGCTGCCGCGACGTCGCCGCAGATGCGCCTGAACTGGAACATTTTCAGCCAGTCCTGGGCCACCTTGAAGCTGGGCCTGGGGCAGACCCCGGCGGTGTCGCGCTCGATTGTCGGCAACTCATGGTTCTGGTTTGTCGGGGCGATCTATCTGACGCAAATCCCCGCCTATGCCAAGGAGTGGATGCACGGCGACGAGACTGTCGTGACGTTGATTCTGACGGTGTTCTCGGTGGGTATCGCACTGGGCTCGATGCTGTGTGAGAAATTGTCCGGGCGCAAAGTCGAAATCGGCCTGGTGCCATTCGGTTCTTTCGGGTTGACCGTATTCGGCTTGTTGCTGTGGTGGCATTCCGGCGGGATTCCAGACAGTGTCGAGGGCCATGGCTGGGTCGAGATTCTCGGCTTTGGCCACACCTGGCTGGTATTGATCGACATCCTCGGCCTGGGGGTTTTTGGCGGTTTCTACATCGTGCCGCTGTACGCGCTGATTCAGTCGCGCACCCCCGAGAACGAGCGGGCGCGGGTCATTGCCGCCAACAACATTCTCAATGCGCTGTTCATGGTGGTGTCGGCGATTGTCTCGATCGTCTTGTTGAGCCTGGTCAAGTTGTCGATTCCGCAGCTGTTCCTGGTGGTGTCGCTGCTGAACATCGGCGTCAATGCGTACATTTTCAAAATCGTCCCCGAATTCACCATGCGCTTCATGATCTGGCTGCTCAGCCATTCCATGTACCGCGTGGAGCATCGCAACCTGGATCTGATTCCCGATGAAGGCGCGGCACTGCTGGTGTGCAACCACGTGTCGTTCGTCGATGCCTTGCTGATTGGTGGGGCGGTGCGTCGGCCGATTCGCTTCGTGATGTATTACAAAATCTACAACCTGCCGGTGTTGAATTTTATCTTTCGCACGGCCGGGACAATTCCGATAGCGGGGCGCCAGGAAGACATCCAGATCTATGAAAAGGCCTTCACGCGCATTGCACAGTATCTGAAGGACGGCGAACTGGTGTGCATCTTCCCCGAGGGCAAGCTGACCGCCGATGGCGAGATCAACGAGTTCAAGGGCGGAGTGAAGCGGATTCTCGAAGAGACACCGGTGCCGGTGATTCCGTTGGCCTTGCAGGGGTTGTGGGGAAGTTTCTTCAGTCGCGATCCGAAGAAAGGATTGTTTCGCCGATTGTGGTCGCGGGTGACGTTGGTGGCGGGGCCGGCGGTGGCGGTTGAGGTGGCTGAACCGGCCAGGTTGCAGGCGTTGGTGGGGGAGTTGCGCGGGGCCGTCAGGTAGTCGTTGGTTGCTGGCCTCATCGCGAGCAGGCTCGCTCCCACATTGGAATGCGATCACATGTGGGAGCGAGCCTGCTCGCGATAGGGGTAGCGGTCTAGGCGCTGACCTTGAGCCCAGCCAGTCCGGTAATGATCAGCGCCACACTCGCCAGCCTCACCAGCGCCATGGACTCGCCAAACAGAATGATCCCGGCGATCACCGTGCCGACGGCACCCACACCGGTCCAGATCGCATAGGCCGTGCCCAGCGGCAGTTCCTTCATGGCAAGGCCCAGCAAACCAAGGCTGACGCCCATGGCTGCAACGGTCAGTGCGGTGGGGAGAGGGCGGCTGAAACCGTCGGTGTATTTCAGGCCGACTGCCCAGCCGACTTCGAACAGGCCGGCGAAAAACAGAATGATCCAGGACATCAAAGACCTCCATCGATTGACGGGGTCGTCCCCAGATTAATGACTCGTTTGAGCCGCGAGGTCGTCCTCGCGTTGCGCAATATAGTGCCCAGCATTAACCGGGTGATCAAGTTCAGGCATCAGTCGATGGCCTGTTGAGCAGCGATTTTCCGGTCTTCTTTCTCGCTCATGCGACGGAAATACGTCGAGAGCAACGCTCCGGAAATGTTGTGCCACACGCTGAACAATGCACTCGGCACCGCCGCCAATGGCGAGAAGTGCGCACTGGCCAGGGCGGCCCCCAAACCTGAGTTCTGCATGCCGACTTCCAGCGCCAGTGACTTGCGCTGAGCCAATGGCAACTTGAACAGGCGCCCGGTGAAGTAGCCCAGCAGATAGCCGAAGCTGTTGTGCAACATGACCACCGCCATGATCAGCAAGCCGGACTCGGCAATCTTCGCCTGGCTGGCGGCAACCACGGCCGTGACGATGATCACGATGCTGACCACCGACACCAGCGGCAACACGTCCACCGCGTGGCGAACCCGATCACCGAGCAGGCGCTGGGCAACGACGCCGAGCACGATCGGCAGCAAAACCACTTGCAGGATCGACCAGAACAGCTCCATGAACGACACCGGCAACCAGGCCGAGGCCAGCAGCCAGATCAATGCCGGCGTCAGCAGTGGGGCGAGGAGGGTGGTGACGGCGGCGATGGCCACCGACAGGGCCAGATCGCCGCGTGCCAGCCAGGTCATCACGTTCGACGAGGTGCCGCTTGGGCAACAGCCGACCAGGATCACGCCGACGGCGATTTCAGGCGGCAGATGGAATGCCTGGCAGAGCAACCACGCCACGCCGGGCATGATCACGAAATGTGCGACCACGCCCAGGGCCACGCGCCATGGATGGCGAGCGACTTCGGCGAAGTCTTCGAGCTTGAGGGTCAGGCCCATGCCGAACATCACCAGCCCCAGCAGCGGCACGATGGCGCCCTTGAGGCCGATGAACCATGCCGGTTGCAGAAACGCCACCACGGCGAAAATCAGTACCCAGTAAGCGAAGGTGTTGCCGACAAAACGACTCAACGCAGCCAGTGCGCGCATGGCCTGATCCTTATTATTAAGTAGCAGCACAAGACCCCTGCAGGAGCGAGCCTGCTCGCGATGGTGTGTCAGACAAAAAGGGGGGACTGACACTCCATCGCGAGCAAGCTCGCTCCTGCATTAGAGATCACAAGGCTTCAGATTCCCTGGGGAGTCTCTTCCCCGCCCAATGCCTCAACCAGCGCCGGCAGGAAGTCGCCGAAGGTGAGCATCATCAGGGTGAAGCTGGCATCCAGTTGGCCCAGGGCTTCGTCGCCACCGTCCTGTTCCGCCTGGTCTTGCAGCAGGTCTTCGAACTTCAGGCGCTTGACCACCATCTTGTCGTCGAGGACGAAGGACAGTTTGTCCTGCCAGGCCAGCGACAACTGCGTGACCACCTTGCCGGTGCTCAAGTGCAGCTGGATTTCTTCGCTGGTCAGGTCCTGGCGCTTGCAACGCACGATACCGCCGTCTTCGTGGGTGTCGCGCAGTTCGCACTCGTCCAGCACAAAGAAATCGTCCGCGGCTTTCTGGGTGGTGACCCACTCGGTCATGGTCGCGGTCGGAGACATTTTTACCGTCAGCGGGCGCACCGGCAGGGTACCGATCACTTCACGCAGGGTGGACAGCAGGTCTTCGGCGCGTTTCGGGCTGGCCGAGTTCACCAGGATCAGGCCCTGTTTCGGCGCGATGGCGGCGAAGGTCGAGGAGCGACGGATAAAGGCGCGCGGCAGGAACGCCTGGATGATTTCATCCTTGATCTGGTCGCGTTCCTTTTTATAAACCTTGCGCATTTGCTCGGCTTCGATCTCTTCGATCTTTTCCTTGACCGCGTCACGCACGACGCTGCCTGGCAGAATACGTTCTTCCTTGCGGGCGCTGATCAGCAGGAAGTCGCCACTGACGTGCACCAGCGGTGCATCTTCGCCCTTGCCGAACGGCGCGACGAAACCGTAGGTGGTCAACTCCTGGCTTGCACATGGACGCGCCAGTTTGGTGGCCAGTGCAGTTTCCAACGCCTCGGCATCAACAGGCAGATCTTGGGTCAGGCGATAGATAAGCAGGTTCTTGAACCACATGGGGTGAGTCTCTCCTTTATACAAAGGGAGGCATTATTGTCCTCGCGGTGCCATAGGCCAACCCTTCTCTAAGCCTTTGGAAGGCATGAAAAAATTAATTTAAAAAGTGCTTGCCAGAGGCAGGGTCGCTCCGTAGAATGCGCGCCACACCGAACGTGAAGGGTGATTAGCTCAGCTGGGAGAGCGTCTGCCTTACAAGCAGAATGTCGGCGGTTCGATCCCGTCGGTTAGAATACCGGCCTGTCACGCCGGGGGTCGCGGGTTCGAGTCCCGTCCGCTGCGCCATATTTTCCGAGTCAGATTCATCTGGTTCGAGATTGAAAAGCTACTGGGTTTTCAATCAGACGAGTTACTTGAGCGCAAGCTCAAACCGACGCGCAGCGGTAGTTCAGTCGGTTAGAATACCGGCCTGTCACGCCGGGGGTCGCGGGTTCGAGTCCCGTCCGCTGCGCCATATTTTCCGAGTCAGATTCATCTGGTTCGAGATTGAAAAGCTACTGGGTTTTCAATCAGACGAGTTACTTGAGCGCAAGCTCAAAGCGATACGCAGCGGTAGTTCAGTCGGTTAGAATACCGGCCTGTCACGCCGGGGGTCGCGGGTTCGAGTCCCGTCCGCTGCGCCATATCTGCACCGAGGCCCACTGAACGCCTTGGAGCTACGAAGAAAGCCAACTGCGCTACTTCGAGTCGATAGCAAAGACCCTGGTCGAAAGACCGGGGTTTTTTGTGTCTGAAATTTGACCTTTCTCCTGTTTCCCTCCTGGCTGCATCCCTTTATCCGGCACAAATCCCTGCTGGAGCGAGCGGGCTCGCTCCAGCAGGGAGAGTGGATGTCAGTTAGACCAGTGGTCTGCTGCGGTGCAAAGCCGCAGCTTTTTGATTCTTTGGTCATTTTTTTGTATCTGGTTATTTGCCGCGAGCGCATAAGCCTATAAACTTAACCTTTCGGTCAGCTTTGCACTACCACTACAGCCCTTTGCAGCGTCAAGGAAGGGCTTCTGCAAGACTCGAGATTTCCAGTACATAACCAGAAGGGCGGACCCCATAACCGCCCAGAGGATGATCCATGTCCAACCGTGAAATATCCCGGCGTTCGTTCCTTCAGGGCGGGCTGGTATCTTGCGGATTCGCAGTGGAATTGCACGGGATCGACTTTGACGCGCTGTTAAAAGAAGGGCCGCATCAAGCGGCCCTTTTCGTATCTGACGATCAGTACCCGAACTTGTCCCGCAATCCGTAATACCAGGCGCCCAAGGCCGCAAAGGGTGTGCGCAGCAATTGACCGCCAGGGAAGGGGTAGTGCGGCAGGTCGGCAAAGGCGTCGAAGCGCTCCGCCTGACCGCGCAGTGCCTCGGCCAGTACCTTGCCTGCCAGGTGCGTATAGGTCACGCCGTGGCCGCTGCAACCCTGGGAATAATAGATGTTGCCGCCCAACCGACCGACCTGAGGCAGGCGGGACAGGGTCAGTAGGAAATTGCCGGTCCAGGCGTAATCGATCTTCACGTCCTTGAGTTGCGGGAAGGCCTTGAGCATTTTTGGTCGAATGATGGCTTCTATGTTCGCCGGGTCGCGAGCGCCATACACCACGCCGCCGCCGAAAATCAGGCGCTTGTCACCGCTGAGGCGGTAGTAGTCGAGCAGGTAGTTGCAGTCCTCGACGCAGTAATCCTGAGGCAGCAGGCTTTTCGCCAATGCATCGCCCAAGGGTTCAGTCGTAATGACTTGTGTGCCGCACGGCATCGACTTGGCGGCCAGCTCCGGTACGAGATTGCCCAGGTAGGCGTTGCCCGCCACGATGATGAATTTGGCCCGGACCTTGCCCTGCGGCGTGTGCACCACCGGGTTCGTGCCGCGTTCGATGCGCACTGCCGGCGATTGCTCGTAGATCGTGCCGCCCAGCGACTCGACCGCAGCCGCTTCGCCCAGCGCCAGGTTAAGCGGATGAATGTGCCCGCCGCTCATGTCGAGCATGCCGCCGACGTACTGATCGCAGTCCACGACTTCACGGATGCGCCGTTGATCCATCAACTCAAGCTGCGTGTGCCCGAAGCGCTCCCACAAGCGCTTCTGGGATTCCAGATGGCCCATCTGCTTGGCGGTGATGGCAGCGAACACGCCACCGTCCTTCAAGTCGCACTGGATATTGTACTTGGCCACTCGCTCACGAATGATCCGCCCACCTTCGAACGCCATTTGCCCCAGCAACTGGGCCTGCTTGGGGCCGACACTGCGCTCGATCACGTCGATATCGCGGCTGTAGCTGTTAACGATCTGGCCGCCGTTGCGCCCCGACGCGCCGAAACCGACCTTGGCCGCTTCAAGCACCGTAACCCGAAAGCCGTTCTCCAGCAGAAACAGAGCCGAGGACAACCCGGTATAGCCGGCGCCGATCACACAGACATCAGTCTCAACGTCATCCTGCAACGCCGGACGTGGCGGGGTCGCATTGGCCGACGCGGCGTAGTAGGACTCTGGGTAGGGGGTGTGCGCCATCCTGCAGCCTCTGTTTAATATATTTTACGAGTGTGTTGATCCTACCCGAGTTAAAAAACGACCGCCAGCCACCGGAAAATCTTCTTTGCAGCAGCAAAATTAAATATTTTGCATATTCATAGGGTTAGCTCGAAAAAAGGTGTTGACACCCCTCCGGAATTCCGTAGAATGCCGCCTCACAGCAGGCACGTAGCTCAGTTGGTTAGAGCACCACCTTGACATGGTGGGGGTCGTTGGTTCGAGTCCAATCGCGCCTACCAAACAAAATCCGCTCTGCTGGGCGGTCTAGAAGGGCCCACCGAAAGGTGGGCCCTTTTTTGTTGTCTGGTGTTTGGGCAAACGACCACCGCGCTACATCTTCAGGTGGGCTTTCACGTTCATGAACGCTGTTTGGCTCTTGGTATTGCGTACCCACAGAACGTCGCCTGGTGGGTCCTGGGGGCCATTGCAGGAGTTGCGAGATCAGTCCAGTGGATGATCGTCATGACGACCACGGCCTAGAAAGACGGCGTGATCGGTTATGACGCCTGCGTCTTTGCTTTTCTTCAATATGGTTGCAGGTGAGGTCAGCGAACTGAAGAGGGCAGCTTTGAGCCTTTCGCAAGCTCGACTGCCGCCGTAATGGCAGCCCGGGCTTGAGGGCTATTTTTCCAGCATGTTGAGCCTGACGCTGCGGATGCCTGGGCCAGGATGTCACCAACATTCGATGTGCCGAGATCGGCAAGCGATTCGATCCCCATCTGTTCAAGCCGGGCAATGACAGCCGGGCCTACACCCTTGAGCGCTAAAAGAGCGGTTCTTTCTTCCAGTGGAAATGGCATCCGTGAAGTCCTTTTGATCAGTGAGCCCTATTAAGTTGGCCCAACGCTGTGGGTAAAGTCGGCAGGCTGCTGAACAAATAATGCAAAAACCGGTAGATGTCACCGTCGTCGCGCAGACTGGTCCTCATGCCTTAAGCATTGATGTAAAACTGAATAAAAATCAGTTCCAGCCACATTGAACTGTAATCGTTGAATTGCATCCAACTAAAACAGACCACCCACGTTTGTTTCGCGAAATTAAGCGGGAGGGCAAGTTGATGGGGCGACGAGCGATGATTCGTTTTTTTGCGGCTTACTTGTCCATTTGCCTCTTGCTCCAATGGGTGGTGGTTCAGGCGTCCCCGTGGATTGCCTCTCGTGTTCTGTTGAGGTGGATCCTCTAACGCCGCAATTCAGGCGTAAAATGAGCCCTGCTACCTCCCCACGAGGAGTCTCCCATGATCTGCGACCCTACAAACAAACAGGCATCCAGCGACAAGCTCGTCTGGGATCAATATTTCTGCGCTGCCTTGATTGCCGAAAGTAACCTGACCGCTCCGGTCGTCGGCGGCACCACTGGCGCTACTCACGAAGACAGACAGAATATGTTGATCGAAAGGGCCAAGGCGCTTGCCGACAAAATGATGGAAAACAGAAAGTGAACAGAGCCCAGCCATCGCGCTGGGCTCGTTTTTTCTACGGCCTGCCATGAATGGCTTTTCGGCTCAGGCGATCAGCTCGACTTTTCCGGTCGCCAGGCGATAGATGCCGCCCACTATTTTCAATTTGCCTTTGCTCAGCGCATCAGTCAGCAGGGGCGTGGCCTTCTTGAGGCGTTCGACCGAGTTTTTGACATTTTGCACGGTCGCATTTTCCACCAGGTCCCCAGGTTGTTTGAGAACGGCCTCGACAGATGACTTGAGTGCGTCAGTCAGTTTCGGAATATGCCCAGGGAATACGGTGTGGTCTTTGACGGCTTTTATGCCGGCTTCGATGGCGCCGCAACTTTCGTGTCCCAGTACGAGAATCAGTGGTGCACCGAGCACGGCGACGCCGTATTCAATGCTTGCCAGTCCTTCGTCGGTAACGAAGTTACCGGCAACGCGTATGGCGAAAAGATCACCTCGCGCGGTATCAAATGCGTATTCGGGTGCGATGCGCGAGTCAGAGCAACTCAGTACTGCCACGAAGGGATTCTGGCCGGAAACCAGTGCTTCGCGCTCGTCCTTGAAGTCGTGGGTCTTTGAATTACCGCTCACGTACCGTTCATTTCCCTGGATCAGCCTTTGCAGTGCCTCGTCAGGGTTGATCGCATTTTGTGGTTTTGGAGGGGCGGATGTTTTTTCGGCTGCCTGGATGATTCGGTTGGGCAGTGCGCCGGCGAGAAGCAGGGCGCCTGCTCCCAGTCCGGCAAGCCGAAGAAAACGGCGACGATCATTTGTGGGTGGAGCAGAGTTTGAATCACATGATTCACACATGATTTTGTGTACTCAGGTCAACACGGTGGAAGTGACTGCTGTTGGGGGTGGTGGCTGCAGGAGCCTGCAAGTGCCAGCGTGTTGGAGTCTAGTCGGTCCGGGGCGCCGCGTTCTCCAAGGGGGGGCGAATGTCGAGAGTTTGCAAGGCGGCGCAATCCATCGATTCATGGGCTACTACTGACAGGCTGTTTCAACTTCGTCCTGACAGGAGTTTCTCGATGCTGATTCACTGGATCCTAGCAGTAGTTCACCTATTGGCCGTTGCGCTGGCATTTTCGGCGGTCCTGGCCCGTGGCACGGCATTTCGGCGCTTGATGGCTGGTACGGGGGAGGTGCGCAGTGTATTGCTTGCCGATAACCTGTGGGGGATTTCGGCCCTGATTTTACTGGTTAGCGGCGGGATGCGAGCCTTTGGTGGCTACGAGAAAGGCACGGACTACTATCTGCACCAACCATTGTTCCACCTCAAGATGGCGTTGTTTGTGATCATCCTGCTGCTGGAAATTGCGCCGATGATCACGCTGATCAAATGGCGGATCGCGCTGGCGCGCGGCACCGCAATCGACACCGGGCGTGCGAAGCTGTTTGCCAGGGCCAGTCACATCGAAGCGCTGCTGGTATTGCTGATAATCGTGGCGGCCACGGGCATGGCGCGGGGGGTGGTCTATGGTTGAGCGTTGGGGGGGGCGGCGAGAATATCTGGCCGTCCTGGCCTGCGACTTGGCCTGAATCAGCCAGATCAGCGACTGAGCGGAGTTTGTGGTGACACCTGAATCTTTAGCCAGCCGTCGTTCCGGAGCGAACGGGCTGGCTACTGACGGTGCAGGGTTCAGGGGGTTTGCGGTTTGTCGGGGGCGGTCAGACCGGCCTGAATGCGCTGGTAAATTTCTTCGCGATGCACCGCAACGTCTTTTGGAGCGTTGATGCCGATCCTGACTTGCTGGCCGCTTACGCCCAGGATGGTGATCGTAATGTCATCACCAATGTTTATGCTTTCACCGACTTTGCGGGTGAGTATCAGCATGGTCTTCTCCTTGATTGCTTTGTGGGGCACCTGATTCGGACAGTGCAGAGGTCGGTGGTATGTATAGATTAGTGCGAAGTCTCAAAGTTTGGGTGCCTCTTTCTGACGTGCAGATGCAGCATTAATTCCCAAGGCGTAACTATACAGAGGCCGCATCCATCATTCTCGTTGTTTTAAGCCCATTTTGCGGCACTCGAGAAGTATTCATGAATGATAAAATCGCCGTTTTAGGCATTCAGAGGGAAACGCTGTGCGCAAAATGGTCTTGGTTATGGCAGTGCTGGCGCTGGCGGGATGCGGTGAGGGCAAGCGCGTTGAACCACCTAAGCCTGTGCCGGCAACGGCCGCTGCTCCAGTGCAGGCCTCGGGTCCTCAATGGGATCTCGAGGTTCGAGGTGAAACGCCTCAGGCTGTCAGCGACCTCAGCGGCTGGTTGATCGAACACAGTTTCATGTCCAGTGTCGTCAAGGAGAACGGCAAGGTCCGCATTCTGATGGGCCCTTACAGTTCGAAAGCCGAAGCCGAGGCTAAACAGGCCGAGGTGAACGCGGCCATCGTCCGTGCGAAGAAACAGAATGTTGAAGTGCTGCTCCTTGAGCGTCCGACAGCTCAGTAACGATCCATTTTACGGGTGATGTCCGGTGGTGCCTCCTGGAGGATGTCCACAGTGACTCGTTTTTCGGCGGTCTGAAAATGACAAGGCCTCGGGTGTTGAACCCGAGGCCTTGTTCGTTTCGCAAAGCGCTTAACCGCAGGCTTTCATGTCTACCGGCCCGACAAATTCGTTACCGCGCCCCATCACGCACGCCACGCTCTGATTACGCTGACGTTCCCAGGCCTGGACCGGATAGGTTTTGTCCCAGGCTTCGTACAGTTGCCGATCCTGTTTCGACAAGCGCAAGCCGTACTGTTTGCTCATGTAGAAATAAGTCCGGGCGATCATGCCGCGAATGGAGGGGCGCGGCATGACTTTCTTTGCCTTGAAATCGATTTGGGTCAGGCACGAGCCATATTGGCCAGGCTGTTCCGGCAGCCAGCCGAAACTGAAGTTGCTGCGATCGCCATTCACCTCCCCGATGCTCGGCACCAGGTTATGCAAGTCCGCCTCGGCCTTCTGATAGGTCGGATCGTAGCGCGTGCAATTCTTGCGGCCTCCCTCCTGCCAGCACTGGCGCTGGTGGCCGATTTGCCAGGCTGGAACAATGTGTTCCCACTCGATGCGCGCCGCGCGTTTGGCATTTTTACGCGGCACATAACCGCAGGCCGAAAGATTCACCCGGTTACCGGTGTATTTGCAGCCGCAATAAAATTCGGTGGACTGTGGGGCGTACAGCTTCCAGGCAACTTTCTTGGCTTCGTTGAAGGTGCGTGGTGCGTCCGCCTGGGCTCCCATGGCGAACAGCAGCAACAGCAAAGCAAAACAGCGGACACTCATTGACTCAGTCTTCCTTCGGCACTACCCAAAAAATCTGCACGCCGCCATCGTCGCGATAGGCGAGGGTCACGTTGTCGTTCTCGTCAATTTCTTCAAGCAGGCGCTCCCACTCATCCACCGGCTCATCGGGAAGACGGAAGATCAGTGCGGCCTTGGCTTTTTGGGCAGTCGGGGAGTTGATGATTTTCTGAACGCGCAGACCCATGCGTACATAGGCGTCATGTGGGGCGGAGGTGGTGTCCACAGAATTATCCTTATTAAGCTGTACGTGCATACAGTATTTAACTGTAGGCAATTTCGCAACTGCTTAAAATTCAAGAAAATCCTCTGACAGCATTTTTTTCGGTTTGGTCTAGGGCGCTGGGCGTTTTTTGTCAGGAGAGGTGTGAGCCACTCGCCAAACATCGGCGAGTGGTGAAGCAGTGCCCGACCGGAACCGGTCAGGCGAGGACGAATCAGTATTCCCAGAACATCCGTTGCAGTTCTTTGCTGTCGTTGGTTTTGGTCAGGGCGACCATGGCCAGGATGCGGGCTTTTTGCGGGTTCAGGTCATGTGCCACGACCCAGTCGTATTTGTCGTCAGGCTGTTCGGCGTTACGCAGGACGAATCCACCGGCGTTGACGTGGGACGAGCGAATGATCTGAACGCCGTCCTTGCGCAGAGCCTGCAGGGCTGGAACCACGCGCGAAGAGACCGAACCATTGCCGGTGCCGGCGTGGATGATGGCTTTGGCGCCTGACTGAGCCAGTGCCTTGTAGGCGGTGTCGCTCACGTTACCGTAGGAGTAGGCGATTTCAACATCGGGCAAGCTCTTGATGGTCTTGATGTCGAATTCCGAGTCCATGGTGTGGCGCTTGGCCGGCAGGCGGAACCAGTAGGATTTACCTTCGACCACCATGCCGAGCGGCCCCCAAGGGCTTTTAAACGCCTCGGTCTTGATGTTGATCATTTTGCTGACGTCGCGACCCGACTGGATTTCATCGTTCATGGTCACCAGGACGCCTTTGCCCCGCGCATCTTTACTGCTGGCCACGGCCACGGCGTTGTACAGGTTCAGCATGCCGTCGGCGGACATCGCGGTGCCCGGGCGCATGGAACCGACGACGATGATCGGCTTATCGGTTTTTTCCACCAGGTTCAGGAAGTAGGCGGTTTCTTCCAGGGTGTCGGTGCCGTGGGTGATCACGATGCCATCGACGTCATTGCTGTCGGCCAATTCGGCCACGCGACGGCCCAATTGCAGCAGGTTCTCGTTGGTGATGCTCTCGGAGGCGATTTGCATGACCTGCTCGCCGCGAACGTTGGCCACTTGACTCAGTTCGGGTACGCCGGCGATCAATTTGTCGATTCCGACTTTTGCCGCTTGGTAGGTCGCGCTGTTGGCGGCGCTGGCGCCCGCGCCGGCGATGGTGCCACCGGTGGCCAGAATGACCACGTTTGCCAGTTTTTGTTGGGTTTCAGCTTCTTTTGCCTGAAGAGCGGTCGGCAAAAGCAGAAGGAGGGCCAAGGCGCCCGGCACAAAGGTCTTGAAAGCAGATGTCATTATTTTTCTCTCTAGGGGTGACGGTGCAGATGCAAGTTCATCTAGATGTGCCCCAAACGAATCTGAACGCTTGGGGTGTCGGATCAAGAGCAGGATCTGTACCAGACACTCTTTGAGTGGGGAAAATGGCTTAACTGTCTGATTTGTTTAATGAATTAAACGATCTGTCGGCGCGCGATGGCCGTTGCGTGTCCGGTTTTCCGATTTTTTACAGCTTCCGTGTTCGGCTCTCCGACAGCCTTGTTGAACTCTCCCAGTTTCACAAATGTGAATCATTGCTAAAGAAACTCGCCTTCAGGTCGATGCTCTTTCAACGGATTTATTTCAGGAGTTCACATGTCGTTATCTGTAGGTATTCCAAACGCGGCGGGCATCATCATTGGTGGACAGTCAGCCACGACGCTTCGTGCACTGAGTGATGCGACGGCCGATGCCGCTGCTCAAGCGCTAGGCACGAAGGGGGATGACGACAAACAAGTCAGGACCGGTCCTGTTGGTTTGGACAAAAGCGCAGACACTCAGAAGTCCGAAGCCGACGATAACACCAGTGTCGCCGTGAAAGTCTTGCTCAAGCGTCTGAAAGAGCTGCAGCAACAGTTGCGCGAGCAGCAGCAAACACTGGCGGCAGCTCAGGCAGCGAGCTACTCCACGCCGGAAACCAAGATAGCCATCGTGTCAGGCATTCAAGGGCAGATCGCGGAAACCAACAGCGCCCTCCTGGAAGTCAGCGCCAGCTTGATCAAAGAAATGGCCAAGGGCAGCAGCACTGGATCGGTAGTCAATACAACGGTCTGAGGTGAATGCCGGCTGCCGCGCTATTCAGCGCGTCGTGGTCGTTGACAAATGTCAGCAGGGTTCGCATAGTCCGATCTACGCAAACGTTTGCGCGGCGTCATCGATGAGTTAAATCCATCGCCGGGCGCCATCAAGCCAAACGCCAGCGCAAGCATTGCTCAAAATAATCATAAGATCGGAGTGAACCCATGAAGCTGCCATTCGCTGGACGCCTTCTCGCTGTCGCTATGCTGGCTGCCGCATCCGTCGCGCTGCCTGTTTCTTCGGCCTTCGCCGAGACGCCTGCAAAACCAAAAGTCGCGCTAGTGATGAAATCCCTGGCCAACGAATTCTTTTTGACCATGGAAGACGGCGCCAAGGCCTATCAGAAAGGCCACTCCGATGAGTTCGATTTGATTTCCAATGGCATCAAGGACGAAACGGATACGGCCGGCCAGACACGTATTGTCGAGCAAATGATCTTGGCCAAAGTCAATGCGCTGGTCATCGCCCCCGCTGACTCAAAAGCCATGGTGCCGGTAATCAAGAAAGCCGTTGATGCGGGTATTACCGTGATCAACATCGACAATCAGCTGGATCCAGCCGTCGTCAAAAGCAAGAACATCAATGTCCCGTTCGTAGGGCCGGATAACCGCAAAGGTGCGCGTCTGGTCGGCGAGTACCTGGCCAAACAGCTGAAGGCCGGTGATGAAGTCGGCATCATCGAAGGCGTGTCCACCACCACTAACGCCCAGGCTCGTACTGCAGGCTTCAAGGACGCGATGGAAGCGGCGCAGGTCAAGGTTGTGTCCGTACAGTCCGGTGACTGGGAAATCGACAAGGGTAATAAAGTCGCCGCTTCGATTCTGAGCGAGTACCCGCAAGTGAAAGCCCTGCTGGCTGGCAACGACAGCATGGCCGTGGGTGTGGTGTCTGCCGTGCGTGCCGCAGGCAAGGCCGGCCAGGTGCAAGTGGTGGGATACGACAATATCAACGCCATCAAGCCGATGCTCAAGGATGGTCGGGTCCTGGCCACTGCCGACCAGTTTGCGGCCAAGCAAGCGGTGTTCGGCATCGAGACTGCGCTCAAGATCATCAAGGGTGAAAAAGTCGACATCGGTGCCAATGGCGTGATCGAGACCCCGGTAGAGCTGGTTACCAAATAAGCCCTTGGCGACACAAAGGTGCTCGCCCGTCCGGGCGAGCGCATGGAGAGTTTTTATGTCCGTTCGCGACCCGAACGCTGTCCTCTCGGTCAGCGGTATCGGCAAGACCTACGCCCAACCGGTCCTGACCGGCATCGACCTGACGCTCATGCGCGGTGAAGTGCTGGCGCTGACCGGTGAGAACGGCGCCGGTAAAAGTACGCTGTCGAAGATCATTGGTGGCCTGGTCACACCCACCACCGGCCAGATGCAGTTTCAGGGGCAGGATTATCGCCCTGGCAGCCGGACCCAGGCTGAAGACCTGGGCATACGTATGGTGATGCAGGAACTCAACCTGCTGCCGACCCTGTCGGTGGCAGAAAACCTGTTTCTCGACAATCTGCCGAACAATGGTGGCTGGATCAGCCGCAAGCAACTGCGCAAGGCCGCCATTGAAGCCATGGCGCAGGTCGGTCTCGACGCAATCGATCCGGACACGCCGGTCGGAGAGCTGGGTATCGGTCATCAGCAAATGGTCGAGATCGCCCGCAACCTGATCGGTGATTGCCATGTGCTGATCCTCGACGAACCCACGGCGATGCTCACGGCGCGTGAAGTCGAAATGTTGTTCGAGCAGATCACACGCCTGCAGGCCCGGGGTGTATCGATTATTTACATCTCCCATCGCCTCGAAGAGTTGGCCCGGGTGGCGCAGCGCATTGCAGTTCTGCGCGACGGCAACCTGGTGTGCGTCGAGCCGATGGCCAATTACAACAGCGAACAGTTGGTCAACCTGATGGTTGGCCGTGAATTGGGCGAGCACATCGACATGGGGCCGCGCACCATCGGCGCTCCGGCGCTGACGGTCAAGGGGCTGACCCGCTCCGACAAGGTTCGCGACGTGTCCTTTGAGGTGCGTGCCGGTGAGATCTTCGGGATTTCCGGTTTGATCGGGGCAGGGCGCACCGAATTGCTGCGGTTGATCTTTGGCGCCGATATCGCCGACAGCGGCACCGTTGCCCTGGGCTCCCCGGCGCAGGTAGTCAGCATCCGCTCTCCGGTGGACGCGGTCAGTCACGGCATCGCCCTGATCACCGAAGATCGCAAGGGTGAAGGCCTGCTGTTGACGCAATCGATCGGCGCCAACATTGCGCTGGGCAACATGCCCCGCATTTCCAGCGGCGGCTTCGTCAACAATGGCGAAGAGTCTTCCCTGGCCCAGCGGCAAATCGACGCCATGCACATCCGCAGTTCCGGCCCTGCACAACGGGTGTCCGAATTGTCCGGCGGCAACCAGCAGAAAGTCGTGATTGGCCGTTGGCTGGAGCGCGATTGCTCGGTGCTGCTGTTCGACGAGCCAACCCGTGGCATCGATGTCGGCGCCAAGTTCGACATCTACGCCTTGCTCGGCGAACTGACTCGGCAGGGCAAGGCGCTGGTGGTAGTGTCCAGCGATCTGCGCGAGCTGATGCTGATCTGCGACCGCATCGGCGTGCTGTCGGCAGGGCGCCTGATCGACACGTTCGAGCGCGACAGCTGGACCCAGGATGACTTGCTTGCGGCCGCTTTTGCCGGCTACCAAAAACGTGATGCGCTGCTCACCGAAGCAGCGCCTAGGGATCTTCAATGAAAACCGCATCTTCCGCCGGCAAACGCAGTGGCAATTTTTACGGTCTCGGCACTTACCTGGGCCTGGCCGGTGCCTTGCTGGCGATGGTGGTCCTGTTCTCGCTCCTGAGCAGCCACTTTCTTTCTTACGATACCTTCAGCACGCTGGCCAACCAGATTCCGGACTTGATGGTCCTCGCGGTCGGCATGACGTTCGTGCTGATTATCGGTGGCATCGACCTGTCGGTCGGTTCGGTGCTGGCGCTGGCCGCGTCGACAGTCAGCGTGGCGACACTGGGCTGGGGCTGGAGTGTCCTGCCCGCCGCGCTGCTCGGCATGGCGGCCGCCGCATTGGCCGGGACCATCACCGGTTCCATTACCGTGGCGTGGCGGATTCCGTCGTTCATCGTGTCACTCGGCGTGCTGGAGATGGCGCGCGGTGTGGCGTATCAGATGACCGGTTCGCGCACGGCCTATATCGGTGACGCCTTTGCCTGGTTGTCCAACCCGATCGCCTTCGGTATTTCGCCGTCCTTCATCATTGCCTTGCTGATTATTTTCATCGCCCAGGCCGTGTTGACCCGCACGGTGTTCGGTCGCTACCTGATTGGCATCGGCACCAATGAAGAGGCGGTTCGTCTGGCGGGGATCAATCCCAAGCCCTACAAGGTCCTGGTGTTCAGTCTGATGGGGCTGTTGGCCGGTATCGCGGCGCTGTTCCAGATTTCGCGTCTTGAGGCGGCGGATCCGAATGCGGGTTCCGGTCTTGAGCTGCAGGTAATCGCGGCCGTGGTCATCGGCGGAACCAGCCTGATGGGCGGCCGTGGTTCGGTGATCAGCACGCTCTTTGGTGTGTTGATCATTTCCGTGCTGGCGGCCGGCCTGGCGCAGATCGGCGCGACCGAACCGACCAAGCGCATCATCACCGGCGCGGTGATCGTGGTGGCGGTGGTGCTCGATACCTACCGCAGTCAGCGCGCCAGTCGGCGGGCCTGAGTCATGGCAACGATCAAGGATGTAGCGGCACTTGCGGGCATTTCCTACACCACGGTTTCCCATGTGGTGAACAAAACCCGGCCGGTCAGCGAGGAAGTTCGGGTCAAAGTCGAGGCTGCCATCAAGACCCTCGACTACGTGCCCAGCGCCGTGGCCCGTTCCCTCAAGGCCAAAACCACCGCAACCATCGGCTTGCTGGTGCCCAACAGCCTCAACCCGTACTTTGCGGAACTGGCGCGGGGCATCGAGGATTACTGTGAGCGCAATGGCTACTGCGTGATTCTCTGCAACTCCGACGACAATCCGGACAAGCAGCGCAACTACCTGCGCGTATTGCTGGAAAAACGCATCGACGGGCTGATCGTCGCGTCGGCCGGCGGTGACAGCAGTCTGGCCCAAGGCCTGGCGGGCGTGCGTACACCGATGGTGATCGTCGACCGGGGTCTGGAAGGTGTCGATGTGGACCTGGTGCGCATCGACCACGAATACGGTGCGTATCTGGCGACTCGACACCTGCTGGAGTTGGGGCATAGGGATATCGCCACCATCAGCGGGCCGACCACCACCAGTGTGGCGCAAATGCGTCTGGCCGGATTTTGCCGTGCACTGACGGACGCAGGTATCGAGGTGCCACGCGAACGCATACTGGAAAGTGACTTCACCAGTACCGGCGGTTACAACGCTGCCGCGATCCTGCTGGAGCGCAATCCGCCCAGTGCGATCTTCGCCGCCAACGACATGATCGGCATCGGTGTGCTGCGAGCCGCCGCCGAGCGCAACATTCGCGTACCGACACAGTTGTCGGTGATCGGCTTCGACGACATCCAGATGAGTCGCTATGTCTATCCGGCATTGACCACCGTCGGCCAGTCGATCCTGCAGTTGGGCGAGATGGCGGCCGAAGTGCTGCTACGACGGATCGCCACGCCGCAACTGAGCACTGAGCAACGGATTGTGACGCCCAGCATCGTGATGCGTGAATCGACCGCGCCACTGGCGGGCGTGTTTGCCGAATATCGCTGAAACAGAACGAATGAGTAGTGATGTATGCCAGCAAAAGTAGTGGTAATAGGCAGTCTGAACATGGATTTGGTCACCCGCGCGCCTCGGCTGCCGCGGGGCGGGGAAACGCTGATTGGTGAATCCTTTGCCACGGTTTCCGGCGGCAAGGGTGCGAATCAGGCCGTGGCCGCCGCGCGACTCGGGGCGCAGGTGTCGATGGTCGGCTGTGTGGGCAGCGATGCCTACGGTAAGGAGCTGCGCGAAGCGCTGTTGGCCGAACGGATCGATTGTCAGGCGGTCAGCACCGTAGACGGTTCCAGTGGCGTGGCGTTGATCGTGGTCGACGACAATAGCCAGAACGCGATCGTGATCGTCGCCGGTGCCAACGGTTTGCTGACGCCAGCCGTGATCGGCTGCTTCGACTCGGTGCTGCAATCGGCCGACGTCATCATCTGCCAGCTGGAAGTGCCGGATGCGACGGTCGGTCATGCGCTCAAGCGTGGTCGAGAGCTGGGCAAGATCGTGATCCTCAATCCAGCCCCGGCCAGCCGCCCGTTACCGGCGCACTGGTACGCGAACATCGACTATCTGATTCCTAACGAGAGCGAGGCGTCGGCACTGAGTGGCGTGTTGGTGGACTCTCGGCAATCGGCGCAATCAGCCGCGAACCGATTGATCGAGATGGGGGCCGGAAAAGTGATTGTCACGCTTGGGGCCGATGGCGCGCTGTTCAACGATGGCACACGTTCCGAGCATTTTCCGGCGCCAGCGGTGAAGGCGGTTGACACCACCGCGGCCGGCGATACCTTCGTCGGCGGATTCGCCGCCGCACTGGCGTCAGGCCAAAGTGAGGCTGAAGCGATTCGTTTCGGGCAGGTCGCCGCGGCGCTGTCGGTCACCCGTGCTGGCGCACAGCCCTCCATTCCCACCTTGTCCGATGTACAGGTTTTTAATACACCATGAAAAAGACACCTTTGCTCAACGTCGCGCTGTCGCGGCTGATTGCTTCGCTGGGCCACGGCGACAAAGTGGTGATCGGCGATGCGGGGTTGCCGGTGCCTCCGGGGGTCGAGCTGATTGACCTGGCCTTGACCCACGGCATTCCGGATTTCATCAGCACCTTGAACGTTGTGCTCAGTGAAATGCAGGTCGAAAGCCATGTGTTGGCGCAGGAGATTCTGGAGAAAAAGCCGTCGGCACTGGTCGCGCTGGACAAGCTGAACGCCGAGGGCGCGCTTGGCCGGCGTGAGCTGCTGAGTCATGAACAATTCAAAGTCCTCAGCCGGCAAGCCCGGGCAATTGTTCGTACCGGTGAATGCCAGCCTTACTGCAATATCGTCCTGGTCGCCGGTGTGACGTTCTGAATCGCCTGGTTTCTCTGTTTCTGTCCTGCACAGGGCATGCGCCATGTGTCGCTATACTCGGAAACTGTACTTCTTGCGTCGGAGTCTGTTGCTTTTGTCCCTGATTAACCCAGGCAGCGTTGAGGCTGTGGAAAAGATCGACTTGATCATCGATACCGACCCCGGTGCTGACGACGTGATCGCATTGTTGTTTGCGCTGGCATCGCCGGGCGAACTCAATATCCATGCGTTGACCACAGTCGCTGGCAACGTTCGGCTGGACAAGACGTCACGCAACGCACGATTGGCCCGGGAGTGGGCGGGGCGCGAGGACGTGCCGGTCTACGCCGGGGCACCGACACCGCTGCAACGCACGCCGATCCATGCCGAAGATATTCATGGCAAGGAGGGCCTGTCGGGTGTCCTCGTGTATGAACCGAAGAAAGGTTTGGCCAAGGACGGTGCGGTCGACTTCCTCATCGACACCCTGAAGGCGGCCAGGCCCCACAGCATCACCATCGCCATGCTGGGGCCGCAGACCAACCTGGCGCTCGCGCTGATCCAGGAACCTGAAATCGTCCAGGGCATCAAGGACGTCGTGATCATGGGCGGTGCGCATTTCAACGGCGGCAACATCACACCCGTCGCGGAGTTCAACCTGTTCGCCGATCCACACGCTGCCGAGGTTGTACTCAAGAGTGGTGCAAGGCTGACTTACCTGCCGCTGGATGTGACCCACAAGATCCTCACCAGTGATGCGCGCCTGCAGCAGATCGCTGCGCTGGATAACAATGCCAGCAAACTGGTCGGCGATATTCTGAGTGAGTACATCAAGGGCGATATGGAGTACTTCGGTATCCCGGGTGGCCCCGTGCATGACGCTACGGTTATTGCTTACCTGCTCAAGCCGGAGCTGTTCAGCGGTCGCCATGTCAACGTAGTGGTCGACAGTCGCGAGGGGCCGACCTTCGGTCAAACCATTGTCGACTGGCATAACGGCCTAGGGGCACCGAAGAATGCGTTCTGGGTGGACAGCGGCGACGCCCAGGGATTCTTCGATCTGCTGACCGAACGCCTGGCCCGCCTGAAGTAATCCTTACGAGCGTTCGGAATGTCCGCCGCCCTGATGGGGTGGGTATTTCTCGAAAATCTGTTGGATAAAGGATTGGGCGGCTTCGGTGCCCAGTTCCTTGACCAGTAAATCGATACCGATGATTGCGAGCTCTTCCGGGCTGCCGGGACTATAAGAGCTGTGGCCCTCTGACCACTTGGCGTTAATGGCGGCGTCGATGCTTACGGTGGTCATTGTGGTGCTCGTGCGGTCGGGAAGGTCTGAGTGCCGAGTTAACCATTTTGCAGGACGTTTGGCACTCCGACTTAGGCATCAATGGAGGGCTATGCGACACTTGGTCTTTAACGACTTTTCAAGGACTGCGCTGTGCAGATCGATTTGAACACGCCTGATGGCTTGACCCTTGAGGCGGTGCGTCAGCTGCTGGCCGCCGCCAGCGATGATGAGCATACCCAGTTGCGGGTGACCAAGGGCGGTATCGCCTATATTTCATCGGGGGTCGTGGGCGGCTCCGATATCGACGGGTTGCTGTTTCGCCTGGAGACTTGGGCCAAGGGTTCAGGCTATGTCGGACGGGTCGCCGCCAGTGACGAGGTCTGGGTCATGCAAATCTTCAATGCGCTGAAGCAGAACTGGCCGAAGCCGGCATTCGATTACATCGACGTCTATTGACCCGCTCATATTCAGTCACGATTGAGGCATGAAGGGTAGGGCAACGCTCAGGCAAACTTGCCGTTTGTCTGCGGCGGCGGTCTTGCTGCCAGAACGCTCGATGAACCAAGCGCCGGATTGGCGGTCGCACAAATTCAGTTTAACTATCGAAAAAGGAGGCTTCATGCCTTGGAAGCTCGCGTCATTGGGTGCTCTGTTGGCCGTTGCCACACTGGCCGGTTGCAGCACTGCCGCTACCGATTCGGCAACTGACCCTGTAACGACGACTGACACGGGTCACAGCCGTTGCGAAGCGAAAGCGGCCGAATTCACCTTGGGCAAAACGGCTTCGGCTGAACTGTTGGAGCAGGCGCGCAAGCGTGCGGGCGCACAGAATGCGCGGTTTCTGTCGCCAAATGACATGGTGACGCTGGAGTATCGCTCCGATCGCCTCAACCTGAGCACCGACGCCAATAAAGTCGTGACTCGCGTGAACTGCGGCTGATCGCCAACTTTTGCGTTATCCATAAAAAACCCCGTCACATGGACGGGGTTTTTTTAGTGCGCCTGGAAATTACTCTGGGCGAACTTGAGCAGCTTGCATACCCTTTTGGCCTTTCTCAGCCACGAAGGAAACGGTTTGGCCTTCTTTCAGGCTTTTGAAACCGTCGCTTTCGATAGCTTTGAAGTGTACGAACAGGTCGTCACCGCCACCTTGAGGAGTGATGAAGCCGAAGCCTTTTTCATCGTTGAACCATTTAACGGTGCCGGTTTGGCGATTAGACATGGTGTATCTCCAAGAAACATATATTTTCAGTAGTACTGTGCTGCTCAGGCCAACTGGGCACACCGGGGTATCATAGTCGAAATGTTCGCTTTGGGAGCCCCCCACGGGTGCTGTTTGCCCTACAGTCGCACACTCTTTGTTGGCTGATATCGCTGAAAGCCCCGATTTAAAAGGCTTTCAGCTGAAAGTAAAGGTGATAAAAAAAGCTGTAAAACCTGCATAAAATGTCCGAAAAAGCGATTTTCAGGGGCTGTTTGCTGGCTGAAAATGCCTTTCTGGAGCTTGAACGGACTTATTTTTGCGTCGGATTGTCGGCCTTGCACTTGGCAATCTGGGTAAGGGCCTGCTGTTGCAGTTCATTGCTGGCCTTGTTGTCCATCAAGGCCTGAAGATCTTTGGCGGGGTACGATTTGATTGCATCGGCACCGCAAGCACAGTGGGCCTTGGCCGCAGGGTCGCCGATCCCTTGTGCAGCCGCAGGGACGCACTGAGCCATGTATTTATCGCGCGCGCCTTTGGGCCATTCAGCGTGGGCGGCCAGCGGCAACAGCAGGACGATGGGTGCGACTACAGCGAATAAACGATTCAGACGCATGCCGAGGATGCTCCTTTGTGGGTCGATGACTTGATGTTCGAGGGGTAAAGCGGGGATCAAGTTCAGCACTCTGGCATAAAAACGTAAGATTTACCCCGTCGGTAAAGCTCTGTACCGCGACGACCATTCATCTGTGCTAGCATGCCTGGCTCGGACGTTTGCAGGCTCCGGTCGACCTTCAGTCCCGGTTGCGGCAGGCGCACGAATAACCCTGATTTGAATCCCAGTCACTCTGGTTCGGTTTTCCGGTTGGCCGCAAGGCTCCTGCCGCTGTAAGGCAGGCGTTCGTCAGTGAATGGCCTGGATCGGATCTTGTACTGGCTCATCCCAACCCACGTGACCTTTGGTAGGGGTCACCACTAGGAGAGGAGGCGCCATGCCAACTATTACTCTTCCCGACGGCAGTCAACGTTCATTCGATCACCCGGTATCCATCGCCGAGGTCGCAGCATCCATTGGTGCGGGCCTGGCCAAGGCCACAGTGGCCGGTAAGGTCAATGGCAAGCTGGCCGATGCCAGCGATATCATCGACAGCGACGCAACGCTCCAAATCATTACGCCAAAGGATGAAGAGGGGCTGGAGATCATTCGCCACTCTTGCGCCCACTTGGTCGGCCACGCGGTCAAGCAGCTGTATCCAACCGCCAAAATGGTGATTGGCCCGGTCATTGACGAAGGCTTCTATTACGACATCGCCTTCGAGCGTCCTTTCACTCCGGACGACCTGGCCGCCATCGAACAGCGCATGCAGCAGCTGATCGAAAAAGATTACGACGTCATCAAGAAAGTCACTCCGCGCGCCGAAGTGATCGAAGTGTTCAAGGCTCGCGGTGAAGACTACAAGCTGCGTCTGGTCGAGGACATGCCGAATGAACAGGCAATGGGCCTGTACTATCACGAAGAATACGTCGACATGTGCCGTGGTCCGCACGTGCCGAACACCCGTTTCCTGAAATCCTTCAAGCTGACCAAGTTGTCCGGCGCCTACTGGCGTGGCGACGCCAAGAACGAGCAGTTACAGCGCGTTTACGGCACCGCATGGGCTGACAAAAAGCAGCTGGCGGCGTACATCCAGCGTATTGAAGAAGCTGAAAAGCGCGATCACCGCAAGATTGGCAAGCGTCTGGGCCTGTTCCACACCCAGGAAGAAGCGCCAGGCATGGTGTTCTGGCACCCGAACGGCTGGACGCTGTACCAGGTGCTCGAGCAATACATGCGCAAGGTTCAACGCGACAATGGTTACCTGGAGATCAAGACTCCCCAGGTCGTTGACCGCAGCCTGTGGGAAAAGTCCGGGCACTGGGCCAACTACGCCGACAACATGTTCACCACGCAGTCGGAAAACCGCGACTACGCCATCAAGCCAATGAACTGCCCTTGCCACGTGCAGGTGTTCAACCAGGGCCTGAAGAGCTATCGCGAGTTGCCAATGCGTCTGGCCGAGTTCGGTGCCTGCCACCGTAACGAGCCATCGGGTGCCCTGCACGGCATCATGCGCGTTCGTGCGTTCACTCAGGACGACGCCCACATCTTCTGCACCGAAGAGCAGATGCAGGCCGAATCCGCTGCGTTCATCAAGCTGACCATGGACGTTTACGCCGACTTCGGCTTTAAAGATGTCGAGATGAAACTGTCCACTCGTCCGGAAAAGCGCGTCGGTTCCGACGAGTTGTGGGATCGCGCCGAAGCTGCATTGGCTGCAGCCCTTGATAGCGCAGGCTTGCCGTACGATCTGCAGCCGGGCGAAGGTGCGTTCTACGGTCCGAAGATCGAATTCTCTCTGAAAGATTGCCTGGGTCGTGTCTGGCAGTGTGGTACCCTGCAGCTCGATTTTAACCTGCCAGTCCGACTGGGTGCCGAATTCGTCTCCGAAGACAACAGCCGCAAGCATCCGGTGATGTTGCATCGGGCGATCCTGGGTTCCTTCGAGCGTTTCGTCGGAATTCTGATCGAGCACTACGAGGGTGCATTCCCTGCATGGCTGGCGCCGACTCAGGCAGTGATCATGAATATCACTGATAAACAGGCAGATTTTGCCGCCGAGGTCGAAAAAACTCTCAACGAAAGCGGGTTTCGTGCCAAGTCTGACTTGAGAAATGAAAAGATCGGCTTTAAAATCCGCGAGCATACCTTGCTCAAGGTTCCCTATCTCTTGGTTATCGGAGATCGGGAAGTCGAGATGCAGACTGTCGCTGTGCGTACTCGCGAAGGTGCTGACCTGGGCTCGATGCCCGTCGCCCAGTTTGCTGAGTTCCTCGCGCAAGCGGTTTCCCGGCGTGGTCGCCAAGATTCGGAGTAATTATTATTAAGCGTGAAATGAGACAAGATAAACGAGCTGCACCGAAAGCCCCGATCAACGAGAATATCTCGGCACGCGAGGTTCGGTTAATTGGGGCTGAAGGCGAGCAGCTTGGGATTGTGTCAATTGAAGACGCGCTTCTTAAGGCTGAAGAGGCCAAACTGGATCTGGTGGAAATTTCTGCCGATGCAGTACCCCCTGTTTGCAAACTGATGGACTACGGCAAGTCGATCTTCGAAAAGAAGAAGCAGATTGCTGCGGCCAAGAAAAACCAGAAGCAGATTCAGGTTAAAGAAATCAAGTTTCGTCCAGGGACGGAGGAAGGGGATTACCAGGTAAAACTGCGCAACCTGGTACGTTTCCTGAGTGACGGGGACAGGGCCAAGGTATCCTTGCGATTCCGCGGCCGTGAGATGGCCCACCAGGAGCTGGGGATGGAACTCCTCAAGCGAGTTGAAGGTGACTTGCTCGAGTACGGTTCGGTCGAACAGCATCCTAAGATGGAAGGACGCCAGCTGATCATGGTCATCGCCCCGAAAAAGAAGAAGTAATCAACAGGGCACGGCAGGCCTTCTGATTATGTTTATCAACTGAATGCGGAGTATCCGAACATGCCAAAAATGAAGACCAAAAGTGGTGCTGCTAAGCGGTTTCTGAAAACTGCTAACGGTATCAAGCACAAGCACGCTTTCAAGAGCCACATCCTGACCAAAATGTCGACCAAGCGTAAGCGTCAACTGCGCGGTAGCAGCTTGCTGCATCCGTCTGACGTGGCAAAAGTCGAGCGCATGCTGCGCCTTCGTTAATTTTAGTCAAGAATAGAGGAAGTAACTCATGGCTCGTGTAAAGCGTGGCGTCATTGCCCGTAAACGTCACAAAAAAATTCTGAAACTTGCTAAAGGCTACTACGGCGCTCGCTCGCGCGTATTCCGTGTTGCCAAGCAAGCGGTAATCAAGGCAGGCCAATACGCCTACCGTGACCGTCGTCAGAAAAAACGTCAGTTCCGCGCTCTGTGGATCGCTCGTATCAACGCTGGTGCACGTATCAACGGTCTGTCCTACAGCCGTTTCATCGCCGGCCTGAAAAAAGCGTCCATCGAGATCGACCGTAAGGTTCTGGCTGATCTGGCAGTGAACGAAAAAGCGGCGTTTGCTGCGATTGTCGAGAAAGCTAAAGCCACCTTGGCTTAAGTACCCCCGACAGTCACCCGGTCTCACCTCTGTGGGGCCAGGTGTTAAACGTCATAAATAGGGGAAGAGCCTTCAAGCTCTTCCCCTATTTTGTATCTGGAGTCTGTACATGGAAAACCTGGATGCGCTCGTCTCGCAAGCTCTAGAGGCTGTGCAAAGCGCTGAAGATATCAATGCCCTGGAGCAAATCCGGGTTCACTACCTTGGCAAAAAGGGTGAATTGACTCAGGTGATGAAGACCCTGGGGAATTTGCCGGCAGAAGAGCGTCCGCAAGTCGGTGCGCTGATCAACGTTGCCAAGGAGCGTGTCACAGATGTTCTCAATGCGCGCAAGGCATTGTTTGAAGAGGCCGATCTGGCCGCCAAACTCGCTGCCGAGTCCATTGACGTGACCTTGCCTGGCCGTGGTCAGACCTCTGGTGGTCTGCATCCGGTTACTCGCACTCTGGAACGCATCGAGCAGTTCTTTACCCATATTGGCTACGGCATTGCCGAAGGCCCTGAGATCGAAGACGACTACCACAACTTTGAAGCGCTCAACATCCCAGGCCATCACCCGGCCCGGTCGATGCATGACACCTTCTATTTCAATGCCAACATGTTGCTGCGCACCCATACCTCGCCGGTACAGGTCCGCACCATGGAATCCAAGCAGCCGCCGATCCGCATCGTCTGCCCAGGCCGTGTGTATCGTAGCGACTCGGATATCACCCATTCGCCGATGTTCCATCAGGTCGAAGGCCTGCTGGTCGATCGCGACATCAATTTCGCCGACCTCAAAGGCACCATCGAAGAGTTCCTGCGGGTGTTCTTCGAAAAAGAACTGGCCGTGCGTTTCCGCCCTTCGTACTTCCCGTTCACCGAGCCATCCGCCGAAGTCGACATGGAATGCGTGATGTGCAGCGGTAAAGGCTGCCGTGTGTGCAAGCAGACTGGCTGGCTGGAAGTGATGGGCTGCGGCATGGTTCATCCGAACGTGCTGCGCATGTCCGGGATCGATCCGGAAGAGTTCTCGGGCTTTGCCTTCGGCATGGGCGTTGAGCGTCTGGCCATGCTGCGTTACGGCGTGAACGACTTGCGTCTGTTCTTCGACAACGACTTGCGGTTCCTCGCGCAATTTCGCTAGTCGTAACGAATTCTTAGGAGAGCAGGATGAAATTCAGTGAACAATGGCTGCGTGGCTGGGTAAGCCCGCAGGTAAGTCGTGACGAGCTGGTTGCTCGTCTGTCGATGGCCGGCCTTGAGGTCGATAGCGTCACGCCGGCCGCCGGTGTATTCAGCGGCGTCATCGTGGGCGAGGTGCTGAGCACCGAACAGCACCCGGACGCCGACAAACTGCGCGTTTGCCAGGTCAGCAATGGTTCGGAGACGTTCCAGGTCGTTTGTGGCGCGCCAAACGTACGCCCGGGCCTGAAGATTCCGTTCGCCACCATCGGTGCCGAGCTGCCGGGCGATTTCAAAATCAAGAAAGCCAAGCTGCGTGGCGTTGAATCCAACGGCATGTTGTGCTCCCAGGCCGAACTGCAAGTCGGTGAAGGCAACGACGGCTTGATGGAATTGCCTGTCGATGCGCCTGTAGGCCAGGACATTCGTGAGTACCTGAACCTGGACGACGCCAGCATCGAGGTCGACCTGACCCCGAACCGCGGCGACTGCCTGTCCCTGGCGGGCCTTGCTCGTGAAGTCGGCGCGCTGTACGCCGCCCAGGTCACTCGCCCCGTAGTGGCTGCGGTTCCTGCGGTGCACGATGAAGTGCGCTCGGTTGAAGTGCTGGCACCTGCCGCCTGTCCGCGTTACCTGGGGCGTGTCATCCGTAACGTCGACCTGTCCCGGCCTACGCCGCTGTGGATGGTTGAGCGCCTGCGTCGCTCCGAGGTGCGCAGCATCGACGCTGCTGTCGATATCACCAACTACGTCATGTTGGAGCTGGGTCAACCGCTGCACGCCTTCGACCTCGCCGAAATCAACGGCGGCATCCGCGTGCGGATGGCTGAAGAGGGCGAAAAGCTGGTTCTGCTCGATGGTCAGGAAGTCAGCCTGCGTAGCGATACGCTGGTGATTGCCGACCACACCCGCGCGCTGGCAATTGCCGGTGTCATGGGCGGTGAGCACAGCGGCGTCAACACCGAGACCACTCGCGACATATTCCTGGAAAGCGCGTTCTTCGATCAGATCGCTGTCGCTGGCAAGGCTCGTTCCTATGGTCTGCACACCGACGCGTCGCACCGCTACGAGCGTGGTGTGGACTGGCAACTGGCCCGTGAAGCCATGGAGCGCGCCACTGGCCTGCTGCTGGAAATCACCGGTGGCGAAGCGGGTCCGATCATCGAAACCGTCAGCGAGCAGCACCTGCCGTCGATCGCTCCGGTGACCCTGCGTAGCCAACGCATTGCCCAGATGTTGGGCATGGAAATGGATTCGGCCGAAGTTGAGCGTCTGCTCACTGCTTTAGGCCTGGGAATTACCGCCGACGGAGCAGGGCAGTGGCGCGTAGAAGTGCCAAGCCATCGTTTCGACATCAGCCTGGAAGTCGACCTGATCGAAGAGCTGGCTCGTTTGTACGGCTATAACCGCCTGCCGGTTCGTTACCCGCAGGCGCGTCTGGCGCCGCAAGCCAAGGCCGAAGCCCGTAGTGATCTGCCTGAACTGCGCCGACTGCTGGTAGCCCGTGGTTATCAGGAAGCGATCACCTACAGCTTCCTCGATCCGAAACAGTTCGAGTTGTTTAATCCGGGTGTTGAACCGCTTCTGTTGGCCAATCCGATTTCGAACGACATGGCCGCCATGCGTTCGTCCTTGTGGCCTGGTCTGGTCAAGGCGCTGCAGCACAACCTGAACCGTCAGCAAGACCGTGTACGTCTGTTCGAAAGCGGCTTGCGTTTCGTCGGTCAGTTGGAAGGCCTGAAACAAGAGCCGATGCTCGCGGGTGTGGTTTGCGGTAGCCGCCTGCCTGAAGGCTGGGCGCAAGGTCGCGACACCGTGGACTTCTTCGACGTCAAGGCTGACGTGGAAGCGGTGTTGGGCTTTGCCGGTGCGCTGGACGCGTTCACGTTCGTTCCGGGCAAGCACCCAGCATTGCATCCGGGTCAAACTGCGCGTATCGAGCGTGAGGGGCGTCTGGTCGGTTTTGTCGGCGCGATCCACCCTGAATTGTCGAAAACGCTTGGGTTGGACCGTCCCGTGTTCGTTTTCGAACTGGTTCTGGCAGAAGTCGCGTCGGGCAAAATGCCTAAATTCCAGGAGTTATCGCGCTTTCCTGAAGTGCGTCGTGACCTGGCATTGATCGCGGACAAGGCCGTCGCCGCCACGGCTGTATTGGACGTAATCCGTGAAAATGCAGGCGAATGGCTGACAGACCTCAGGCTATTTGACGTGTATCAGGGTAAAGGCATTGATCCTGATAGAAAAAGCCTCGCAGTTGGCTTGACCTGGCAGCATCCATCGCGCACTCTTAATGACGATGAGGTGAATTCTGCGACGCAAAACATCCTCACCTCGCTCGAACAAAGGTTGAACGCCACGTTAAGGAAGTGACGTATGGGGGCTTTGACGAAAGCTGAGATGGCGGAACGTCTGTATGAAGAGCTGGGCCTGAACAAGCGGGAAGCCAAGGAATTGGTCGAACTGTTTTTCGAGGAAATCAGGCACGCTCTTGAAGACAACGAACAAGTGAAATTGTCCGGTTTCGGCAATTTCGACCTTCGGGACAAACGCCAGCGGCCTGGCCGCAATCCGAAAACGGGAGAAGAAATCCCGATCACGGCTCGCCGTGTGGTCACCTTTCGTCCAGGGCAGAAGTTGAAGGCCCGAGTTGAGGCTTATGCTGGAACCAAGTCATAACGACGAGCTACCCGTCATCCCAGGCAAACGCTACTTCACCATCGGTGAAGTCAGCGAGCTATGTGCGGTAAAACCGCACGTGCTGCGCTATTGGGAGCAGGAGTTTCCTCAACTCAACCCCGTCAAACGCCGCGGAAACCGCCGGTATTATCAGCGCCAGGACGTGCTGATGATCCGGCAGATCCGAGCGCTTCTTTACGATCAAGGATTCACCATCGGCGGCGCGCGTCTGCGTTTGTCCGGTGATGAGGCCAAAGATGACACAACCCAATACAAACAAATGATTCGCCAGATGATCGCTGAGCTGGAAGATGTTCTGGTGGTCCTCAAGAAATAAATTCCTGCGTTTAAATACTTCCAGTTTTCAAACGCTTGCGATATATTCTTGAGCGTTCCTCGAGATGAGGAACAGGTTTCACGCCTAGTCGGGGCGTAGCGCAGTCCGGTAGCGCACTAGCATGGGGTGCTAGGGGTCGAGTGTTCGAATCACTCCGTCCCGACCATATATTTCAATGACTTAGCCCGGTTCGGAAACGACCGGGCTTTGTTGTTTCTGGGTTATGTTCGTTTTGGTCACCGTTGGGTCACCGTTAGCAAAAAGCTCGTAAAGTGCCTGGCAGGGCTTCGTCGCGTTGAAACCTGTCAAGGCTGATCAGTTCTGACTGTATTGGCTGCGATCTGTTCCTTTTCGCGAACTTTCTCTTGGTGGGCGCTGGCTGGCATCGACACGACGAGCTGTCTTCATTTTTTTCTGATCACCACCAGAAGGATATGGCAAATCAGGGCGAGGCCGAGCACCAACTGCTTATGGTGGGTGTTTTTGTGCAGCTGGTAGAGTTTCCATACCTGTCGCAACAGTGAAAGTGGATGGCGCCAGCCAGATGGTCTTAGGAGGCGGTGCAAGCGCGAGCCCATCACGTTGCATTACTTGAGCGGAGATCGTCGCATGAAGAGCGTTGTGGGAGGTCAGTTTTTCTCTTGTTCGGAGGCAGGCCCGAACTGGGTAGTCAGGCAAAGCTCGAAGCGACTGGCAAAGTAAGGCTTTCTCGAAGCTCGTCACATTGAGTAGATTCGATGTAGCTGCTCGCCCATCCATCGTCAGTGCCTGCTTGCTCGAAGATGCGTCGCTACCTATCACCAAGTCCGTCCGTTCCTGCAGCGACGCTGCCTTTTCACCGATCTGAACGAGCCAAGTCGAATTGTGTTAAGCAAGCGTCTATGGACGCCTGGATAGCATCTGTATATGGTTCAATCAATCTTGTGATCGCGGTGTAATTCGCAATGGAGTTTACCCAGGAGGGGCCCGTGTCTTCGAGTAGTGCTTATCATCCTGGTCCGGTAGAACCAACTCCACAACAGCGCTTGCTACTGATGGATGACGTGCAGTGGGAGTCGTTTATAGAGCGCTGCGCACGCCAGCTCGAGAAGGAAGGCCAATACGCGCAGGTTCTGAAGCTAGGAGGCGCAAATGACAAGGGGCGAGATATATGTGGGTACACGGTACATCCACCTGCTTCGGATACTTGGGACCTATACCAAGCTAAGTATTACAGCAGCACTCTCTCCCCGAGCCAAATCGTAGGCGAGCTGGCCAAGTTTCTCTCCTGCGTGCAGGACGGAAGCTATACCTGTCCAAGACGCTATTATCTTTGTGCACTACGAATTGGGGCGACTTTGCTCGATTACCTTCTGAATCCAGAGAGCATGCGCACCTGGATACTGGCGCAGTGGGAGGAAAAAAAAGGCGAATTCGGTACGTTCAAACGGAGTCTAGATCCGGCGCTAAAGTTATTTGTGCAGACATTTCCCTTCGAAATTATTGGCCGCAGTACTCCCGAAGAACTGCTGGAGATTCATTCGAGGAATCAGACGCAGCACTGGGAGCATTTCGGCGTGCTCGACGCGCGTGGATCGAACCCGCAAATGCCCGAGGAGCCAGACCCCATTGAACAGCGGTATGTTGATGCGCTACTGCTGGTGTATGAGGAGCAGTGTGGAAACTGCGTTGCTGTGGTGCCTGAGATCCCTCGGAATTTGAAGAGGCATTTCGTGGCACAACGTCGGCTGTTCTACAGCGCCGAGGGGTTGAACCGCTTCAGCAGAGATAAGCTCTCCGGTGCCTTTGATGGGCTCCTCACTGAGGTCGAGATTGGTATTGGCGGTATAGTGGCAACCCCTCACGATAGCGGCATGATTAGACTAACGGAGACATTGGCCATCGCCAATGCACTTCAAGTCGTTAACAACCCCTTGCATGCTCGGTTGCAGGCCGGTGACCTCCAAGGTGCCTGTCATCATCTTGCCAACCAAGCTCGCCTGAGCTGGATAGACACCGATGAGTAGCTCAGAAGTCTTCAATACCCCGTTCGAGTTAGGACTGCGAATGGTCTTTCTGCTGAACGCGCTGCATCCACGGAAGGCCGATTTACAGACCCTGATGTATCTGGATTACGCAGTCATCTACACCGGCGACTTGAATGGACCGCCAAGTCTGCACACACCGGTTCCGCTGCGTGGTGCCGAATATATTAGTCGGCGAGAAATAATTGAGCATGGTCTGTCTCTCATGGCATTCAGAGCATTTGTCGACGCTATGGCTACACAAGAGGGAATCAAGTATGGCATTGGTGAGAGTGGACCGGCCCTCGTCGACCTCCTAGGAGGTCAGTACACCAAGGATTTACGTGATCGATGTAACTGGGTTTCGGAACACTTTGGGGGGCACACCGATTTTCAGCTAGAAGAAGTTTTTGGAGCTAAGGGTAGACTTTGGCGAACACATTTCATTGGGAAGGAAGGCTTGCCGAGGGCAGTATGAGAATCGCAATCCATGGACTGGTGCTTACCGGACCCGATAAGCCCAATGCCGAACTGAAACCCGTCGGGGAGTCGCACCTTGTATTTGGTCCTACTGATACGGGCAAGTCTTACATTGAGGAATGCATAGCCTACTGCTTAGGTGGCGACGAACATCCGCGAAATGTCGGCTTTTCAGAGGGCTATACGCGCGCGGCTCTACAAGTCCTCGGACCGGATGGATCTGAGTACACTTTCTTTCGGGATCTCTTGGAGGCGCGTCAAGTCGTTTACTCGGGCTTCCATTCTTTGCCACCGCTGTCGTCTCAATCCCCTGTCGCAGAAGAAATTGGCCCATATCTAATTGAATGGGGTAAGGCGTCAGGGAACAGAATTCTCGTTAAAGCCGGAACTCTCGGTAACGTGACTGCGAACGACCTGCGCTTTTTGAGTCTTTTTGACGAAATTCGTACCTTAGATAAGGTCCCGTTGAAAGGGAAAGACAAGCTTCTCAAAATGCGCTTTCAGTCCGTGATTATGCTGGCTTTGATTGGAGTGGATGATTCGGGAGCGACTCTCACAGTTAAAACTGATCAACGTAATATCGCTAAAGGTCATGTGCAGGCGATCGAAGACGAATTGAAAGCGCTACATGCCGATATTCCGAGCACATGGTCCAAAGAGGACTGCGCAGAAGGACTTACGAAGATCGAGCGTGAACTTCGAGAAGTCGGGACATTCCTTAGGACTAATGCTCAGGAGTTAACGGAGCTAAAGACAGCGCACGAAAGTCTCGAAGACGGCCTTAGGGATGTTCAGGCAGAGCTTACCGAGGTATTAGAAGCGAAGGGCCGGTTTGTGCTTCTGGACGAGAAATATCAAAACGACGTACATAGACTCAGTTCGTTGATCACGGCCTCGGAGATTGTCGAGACCTTCGAATCCCAGCCCTGCCCACTGTGTCGGACGGATCTGAATCATAAGCGTAACCATGTCCATCTAGAACAGGGCGACATGCTACGGGAGGCGGCTCGCGCGGAGGTATCAAAGATCAATGCTCTGAGGCAGGGGCTTGCGATCGCACTATCAGATATCGATGATGACATCGAGAGTTCGCGCTGTCGGGAAACGAGCTTTCAGCGTGAAGCCGCTGCCAATCTGAGCGAGCAAGCTAGGCTTCTTCGCCCGGCTTCGCCCAATATGGAAGCCGACTATTTAGGATCACTTACCGCACGACGAACTGAGATGGCCATGGCAGCCAGGAACTTCGAGCGGATTGATACGCTCAATGCGCGTCTTGTTGGTATGAAGGCAAAGACGAAGCGACAAAAACAATCTATTTCACGCGACTTCTCCACCAGCGCAACTGAGCTTTGTCGCCGAATTTCGGAGCTGCTGACGGCATGGGGTGTACCAATGGTGGAGTCGGTCCATTTTGACGAAGACGACGCTGACATCCACATCAACAATCGACAGCGCGTGTCGTTCGGAAAGGGTAAGCGCGGGATCTTCCTGACCGCGTTGGCTGTTGCATTAATGGAACGTGCACTCCACCAAGGAAATCCTCACCTTGGATTGATCGTCATCGACTCCCCAGTGGTTACTTACAAAGATCCAAAGCATGGCAGCAACAATCCGGAAGAGGCTCTTGATCCGACCGTTAAGGACAAATTCTACACTTGGCTCGCGGATCGGCAGGAGTCTGGTCAGATCATTGTGCTAGAGAATGAGGAGCCAGACGGTCAGTTGCAGATGCGTCTCGCTCATACAGAGTTTGTTGGCGTAGGTGAAGCAGAGGGTCGTCGTGGCTTTTTCCCGATTTAGCATCGTGCCAGTCCCTATAGCGGCACTTTGCTAAGGATAATACGTAAATTGGACTGGTCATTCCGTCTGCGGTGTTACCTTTTGAACGCAATATCATGCTCAATCCGTGCGGCCCGGCGATCAGCCGGGTTAACGACCATATCGATACCACCCGGCTCAGTGAGTTTGGTGGCGTCGGCGTGGTGGAGCAGCTTTCTGTGCAGCACCAGCAAGTCAGGGCGGAACCAAAGCCGATTCTGATTCCGCATTGCAGATAATGCACAAGCAGCCCACCTCAAATCCGTAAACGGGCTATTAGATGGCCTTGTTTCAGTCTACGCCCATTGCCTTAAATACAGCCTCTACTGGTTCGCCATAAAAGCTGGTCTGAAACTTGGTGAACAGTTCGGCTGGGATGCTTGGGATGTCCTTGGCACTGCTCATAGGAAGCGCAACGCGCTTTCCTCCCGCGTCGAAAGCCACTTGCAGGCACTCGGCGATACTTTCAACTGGCGTGATGCTGCCGCCCAAGCTCATATCACCGAGCACGACCATTTGACCTTGCGCAGGCCTGCCCATTAGGCCGGAAGCAAAAGCTACTAGGCTGGGTAGTGCCATATGAGTAAGAGGGCCGGTGTTTTGCAGTTCAACCACATGTAAATGGAAGTCGTGCTCCAGCACCTTAGCCGAGGCGCTGATGCGCGAGGCGTTGGCCTTGAAGTAGTCAAAGGCAATTTTCACCTGTTCTTTGGCAGAGCTGGAGTTCCATAGGCCGGAGGTAGCTAGCTTGCCAGTACCCTTGGTCACCTGCAGTTCGATCCGATATAACCCAGGCATGCCTTTGCCGCTCAAGCCTATAGTGTGGATGAAACCGGGCTTTCCCGGCCCTTCTGGGATAAGGCCACCACCGCCTTGCTCTTTCACAGTGACGAAGTGTTCTTCGAGGGTTTCGTTGTCGATGTAGCTGAAGTGAACATCGTAGAACTCCATTCCACCGATCTTCTTTAGCTGTTCTTTCACACGCCGGCGGACCTGGAGTGCGTATTCGAGGCACTGGCGCACGTCTTCTTTGGTGAATACGTCGTGCGGGTAGAGCAGCTTGAGCAGGCCGGATACTGTTTTGCGTACTGCGATCACATCGCGCTGGTTTAGGTTGTTACCCAGTTTGAAGTGTTTGTCGATGGCGTCGGCGAAGCTGCGCTTGCGCATTTCGCGGAAAAACTCTGCCAGGTAATCGACGATTAGCCCGTACCTGTTGGTGAAAAATTCCGGGCGCATTTTTGGGATTTCCCAGCCAGGAATGTAAGCGTGAAATCGGTCGAAAAAGGCTGCGTCGATCATCTGCTCAGGGAAGGGGGCAAGCAGGTGACTGGTTTTCACCAGCGATTCGACGCTCTGATTGATGTTGCCGACGAAGACCATGGAAGCGGAGGCTTCCATCTGCTCACGGCCGCGACCGAAGGAGCCAGAGGCCATGAAATCCTTCATGATTTGCACGCCGTCCCTGTCCTTGAAGTTGATGCCTGCCACTTCGTCGAAGGCCACCACATCCCAAAGACCGACCAGGCCGATGCGGCGACTGCTCATGTTGTAGAACAGGTTAGCGACGGTGGTTTGGCCACCAGACACAAGCATGCTGTTTGGTGAGCATTCCTTGTAGATGTGACTCTTTCCGGTGCCGCGGGGGCCGAGCTCGCAAACGTTGTAGTTGTTCTCCACGAAGGGAATCATCCGGGCTAGCAAATGCCACTGTACGGACTCATCCAACGTCGATGGCTCCATGCCGATGGAGCGAATCAGTGTCTCGCGCCAGTTTACGGTACTCAGTGCTGCGCGCCCTTCGAACAGCTCCTGCATGTTCATGTTTGGCATCTGGATAGGCTTGAGCAGCGTGACGCCAAAAGGAGATCCCGATTGGCCTTCCTCGTGGTAGTAGCTCAGCGTTGCGATCACCCAGATGCCGCCCACAAGGAGCTTTTCGTATTCTTTAACGATGCCAGCAGAGATTTCAGCGTCCTTGATGCCAAGGTTGCTGAAAGAGGCTTCGTATCGGTCTTTTTTTTCATTCAGTCGCACGGTGACTCGGTCGATCACCTTGTACGTGCCGCGCTCGCGAACTAGAGACTTGACCTTCTCGGCTTCATCGGGTCGAACATAGTTCTCCGCTAAAATTTTCTTGACGTTCTTCAGGCCCTGTTCGATCACCTCTGAGTCATCGGACGCGCAGTACATACCCAGCAAGTACTCAAGCACGTAAACCGGTACGTTCGCGCCTTCCTTTATCAGCTTGGTCAGATCCTTGCGCACCACGCGACCGGCAAAGTGCTCGTTAAGCAACTGATCGAGATCTTTATCCACTTGGGTTTCCATCTAGTGTAGTGCTCTCAAAAAAAGTCGTCGGTGAAGGCCAGGTCAATCGTCACACGGTAGCGCTCAAGCTCAGTGTTCAAATCTTTATCGCGGATCACCAGGAAGTAATCTTTCTGCCGGTCGAAATCGCTGCCTGATAGTGACAGGCGTACCTGCTTAAGGCGCGCGCTCATGGAGTCCGTCGCACAGTCAAACGTCACGACCTCCTCACTGGAGACCGGCTGCTCCCCTTCGTAGATCGACACAGCAACCGTAACCGGCAACACCTGTTCGCTTACCGACTCGGTCTGGATCAGGTCAAAGCGCTGGATATTGGTGACCATCTTCAGGGCTGACTTCGGCGAGATCACCCCGACTTTGCGCTTAGTGCGTTTCTCCGCTTTCTCACCGCGCAACTGGTTTACCGTCAGCACAGGTACAACGATTTCCTGAGGCATGGCCCCGCCATGAACGAAGCGAGCACCGCCGACAAAGTGGAAACGATTCGCGCCTTTGGGTATCCAGAACTGAGTGTCCGATGTTGTGCCCGCGGTCTGCTTGGTCGATCCCTGCCAGACATCCTTGGCAACAGGCAGAGTATGGCCAATGACATAGCGTTTCTTACTCTTGATCGCACTATCCGGTTTCTCTGCGAGTGAGGTGCGATCCGCCGCCTCAAGCTTACTCTGCTGAAAGAGGAACCCATGATCGGCCGTGATCAATACCGTGCTGGTGTTGAAGTGCATGAGGATCTTGCGGGTCAGCTCGGTCAGCTCCTCAATGGCGAACTCGACGTGGTGGAAGGTATCCACCTCGGAGCCGCCGCCTTTGTCACTGCGGTCATCGATCACGTTGTGATAGACGTAAACCAGCTGCTGATCCTTCAGCGCTTCACGCCCAGCGTCACGGGACCACTCTTTGACTTGAAGTGCGGTCACGGCCATGCCGCCATGCTGGGCAAGAACCTTGTCGCGAGCGATGGTGTTGCCAGTATTGAGTCCGTTTACAAAAACACCATCACTGCCCTCGCGATACTCCAGCGTCTGGTGTGGCAGCAGGGACGCCATGCCCAACGTGGTGTAACTCGGCAGTACGCCCAACTGGCTATTCAAGCTGGCCTTGCTGTAACGCTTTTCATTGATGCGCTGACACAGCTCGACGGCGGCTTCATAGCGGAAGGCATCGCTGATGATCACCACAACGCGCTTGCTACGATGCCCCTCCAACAAGGGCGCTACCCAACGCTCATAGAAGTTATGCTGGTTAGGAATGCCAGGTATTTTCCAGTGCTCAAAGCGTTGTTCGGCCTCAACGCGGCCGCCCCAGGAGCGTCCGAGCTGATCGAGATACCAATACGCATAGCACTGCTCGACGGCCTCATCCAGCTTCTTCAGCAGCTCGACGTGGGCGCGCTGGGAGGCGGCGAAATAATGGCGGTAAGCCGTGTCAAAGCGATACAACTCGCTCTCATAGGCTTTGTACAGTGCCTCTGAACTGGTGAAGTGGAAGCCAGCTGCGTACTGGTGGCGCTGCGTAAACAGGTCGATCGCAGCCGACAGCGCCGTGTATAGCAGCCGGTACTTGCGGCGTGTCTCATCGTCCTTATGGCGAGTTGCCCAATAGTTATCCAGTCGCTCGGAAATGATCTTCGCAAACAGACTAAGGTCACGCGGATCTGCCTCGGGAATAGCCTTGGTCAGATCGACAATGATCTGCCGCTCGACGGCTTCGAAGGTTGCAACATTGGCCAAGTTCTCCAACGAGATTTCACAAATTTTCTGAGTGATATGCAGGGCCTCACCGACCCAGCCGGAAATCTCATCATAGGCTTGGTAAAACCGTGAGCTGTCACGCCAGCGGGAAAGCAGTGCACGTGAAGTAGCGCGTGCGCTGGCTGAGGGGATAGCAATCGCTGAAGCCCAGTTGGGCATATCGCCGATACTTTCGCAGAACCCGGTTGCCAGCAGTCGAATTAGGAAATGCCCAAAGCTGAAGGGTTTATCGCCACTGATTTCTTCGATGGAGGCTGGATAGCCTACCTCTTCACGCAGGGCCTGCAGTAACGCAGGCATTAGGTCGAGCTTGTATAGTTCATCGATGACCGCTGGATTCTGCTCAAGACCCAAATCGTCACGTACGGCACCATCGGCCAAGGTGCAAAGCAGCGTCATGACGTCACTGCCACTTGCACCCAGCACAACGGCAATCATCGCCAGATCCAACTCATGCTCAGTGTCAGTTGGTTGGATCAAACGCTTCAGGCTAGCTAGTCGAGCCTTACTGCCAAGGAAGCGCTCACGCTTGGTTAGATGTTCACGGAGCACCTGCTGGTGTAAGCCCAGGTCATTGAATATCAGTGACATTTTGTCTGCGTAGAAACTGCGCGAGTACAGCTTGATGTCCAGCAGCCAGTCATCATTCGCGTCTGGTTCGGAGCAAGGGAAATAGAGCAGGTACTTACCTTCAGTGTCCTCAAGCTCCAGCTTGAGCTTGGTACCGAAGGTGGAATGCCCCTGCATGTTCAGCACCTGGACGCCAGGTAAATCAAGCTGTCCGAGCACATCCATGAAGCCTTGCTCAGGGTCGTACCAGAAAACGATGCGATGGTCTTCTCTGAAGAATGCCTGAGTCAGGCCTTGAGTCAGTTGTTGGGTGTTCATTCACTTATTCGCTTTTTCACCGAGGCTTAAACAGGAAATGAGAGATCAGCCAGAGACATGCTGCCGTACTCCATAGTCGCGACGCAAAAATGGGATTTTTAAGTACTTTTTATGGGTTGAAGGAGCCAGTAGAGCAGCAATTCTTCATCCATTTCGCGCCACATGCCGAACATGGCTGATAGCGGATGTACTCTTCGTCCTGCAATCTGGTCATAGGCTTCTGCAGATAGACATATTTGACGTTGTATTCTTTGAGTAGCTCACCTGGAACGGCTTCCCAGCGTTCCTTGTCGTTCGTGACGTTAGCGCGAACAAGCAGCTGCTTTGGGTCATTCTTGTTAACGGACAGCCTTAGGCGGTTTTTTTTTTCGATTGAGTCATCAGCCGTCTTTTTCACCACTAAAGAAAACTCAAGATCGTAGTATTCCTCTCTTACAGGTTCTCTGCGGTCTTCAGCAATCGCGTGGGTATGCAGAATCAGGTTGTCATCGATGGTCACGGTAAGTTGAATACGTTCCTCAAGTGGTGGGAAATCCGGATTCACCTCAACAACAAGACTGCCATAAGTGGTGCGAGGATCGGCCGCGGCTGACTTTTGAACCATCTGCGGGCGCTTGAAGGTAAAAATGGCCTTGCCATCCCGAGGATCGGAGCAATACATCGATTGCAGCTTCTGTATTGACTCTCCCCGCTGAGGCAAGCGAGTGCCCTCATGAATCACTGTGAGCAGTGAATTTCTGGCTTCAACCAGCTCAAAAGGTTTTGCCAATGCCAACTCAAGATTGTCATGTGCAATCCAGGCTGCACCCTCGGAAATAATCCGGTCACCCTTCTCGGAAATGTGCAGCGAGGAGACGCCAAAGATTTCAGTAAGCTTGTTTTTGATCAATGGCATATTGACCATGCCACCAGTTGCAAGGCATAACGCAAGCGTCTGAGGATCTACATCGGCCTTATCTGCGGCCAGCAGACTGTCGATTTCATTGATGCCCTGATTGATCAGGCGGGCGCAAATTTTCTCCAGATTTTCCCTGGTCAACCAGATATCAATTTCAGACTCTTCATCTGTACCCTGAAAATAATCGGGAAGAAATATATTCGTTTTGTCGCGTGTAGACAGCGTGATTTTTGCCTGTTCACACTGGGTGATCAGCTTCGCGCGCATTCCGGGGTTAACCGGTAGCTTGCTTTCAGCGCTCCAACCGAATTTGTTCGCATGCTCGTCGGTGACATGATTGAGAATGGCGTCATCCAGATAGTCACCACCGACCAGGTTGTTGCCGCGATTGAGCACCTGAACAATGGAACCATTGATTATCTTGCACAGTGTCAGATCCAGCGTGCCACCACCCCAATCAAAAACCAGAACCATCTTGCCGTCGTAATACGCGAGAACGTCCCTGGTATCAGGCTGATCCTTGAAATAGCCATAGAGCGCGGCCAAGGGCTCGTGCACGAAGGTTTCAACGTAAACGCCAGCACTGAGCATTGCTTCGCGCAGTGCTTGTCTGCCACGTCCGCCCAGTGCTACCGGTATGGTCACTACGGCACGTGTCAGATCTGCAATCTGGTCAATGTCGTTATCACGAGCATGAGCTACCAGATATTTAATGTAGTCAGCAATGACCTCGACCGGCGTCATGACCCGGCCATCGACGTTAATGTGCTCATTACCAAGCAGCTTTTTCGGACCGCGTACTGTGTTGCCCAGCACACCAATACCCAGCTTCTCCAGCTTGTCCCGCGCTTTCTTTCCGCAGATGACCTGCTCACCTTCATAACGCACAACTGAAGGATGTGGGCGCTGAGTATCATCAAAGCACTTTGCTCGACTAGCTCGTGTAATCACAGAGATGAGACTGTTGGTGGTGCCGAAGTCAATGCCTACTCGCTGAACCATTTGATTTCCCTTTCAATGCTTTCCACCGCCAACTCGATATGATGCGCGGCAACTTCTATTTTTGGTTTTTCACGCTGCAAAGCTGCCAGAGACAGTTTTAATGGCTCAAGAACAGCTTCTGATAGGAGATTGAATGCCTTAGCCTTAGCCTGCCCTGCATTGTCACGTAGATGTGTTCGTGTGGCCCGTTCATCAAGCTGCTGCTCTTGCAGTGTGTGCTTCAGCTGTTCGGTTTCGGCCAGTAGTTGAGCAATTAGCTTATCCTTGTCAGCGATCGTCGAATGCTGATCCATCACCATAGCTTGCAGCTTATTCAGCTTAATTTCTTGAGCATGATGTTTCGACTGCAAAAATTCGCGCTGGTCGGCCAGCTCGGTGAACTGCTTTTTAAAGTAATCGATGGTGTCTGCCAGCAAGCTTTCCTGATTGGCATATTGCTCGGCAAGAAAGAGCGCAATCGCACGGTTGCTCTGGATGCGGGAGGTTTGCTCTTTGAGCAGACTTGAGAAGAGCTCGATAGCCGCGTTGGGGTCTGCCTTACTCTGCGCCATCAGCCAGAGCGCACCTATCAGCAAAATGTTATTTCTCTGCGTGACCAGCTCTGCTTTGGACAGCGTATCGAGTGCTGTAGGCACCGTTACCTCAGCCTTATCGGAGTTAGAGGTTGCGTCTCTTGCCTGACTTCCGACAAACTCAATTCGCTTGCGGTATAGCTCAGTTACCGAGTTGCGCAGAAAGGTCAGCGGCGCGGTGTCTAATCCCTTGTCTGCGTCCAAAATGTCGCGATACAGATCGAATGATCCGCGGTGGCGTTGAATCCACAGCGAGCTGGCCAGTCGTACACAGAAAGTCAGCAACTCATGGCGCTGCGCATCGTGCTGGCACTTGACGGCTGCTAAGGTGATGAGTGACAGACATTTGAGTTCCGGATCAGTCTTGCGCGCGACGGTGACAATCTGCTCGATAAACCCGTTGCTCATACTCATATTTTGCTGATAGGACAGCAACGATTTCAGGTCAGCCTTGCTGATGCTTGCCGGTTTAATGTTCTGATCTTTATCTGTCGTTATTGCAAATACCTCAGATAGGATCTGCTCAACAGACTTTGATTCAGCTGCGGTCTTTGGCTTGCTCTGTTTGCGCTTTTTTACATCGTCCGGTTTGGGTTTGGCGATTTCATTCTCAATGTCAGTCATCTGTCATTGCTCCCCAATAAGCGTGTTGAAAACATCGTCAAACCTGAGTTTTCTTCGGTACCTATCCATCCCAGAAGCATCATCTTGCTCAACTGCCTTTCTATAACAAATGTAGTCAAATTTGCTTCTGTCCTGCAGCGACAAATTGCTTGTCGAGAGGGCCGATATCCTCAGTTCCATATCCTGCAGCGAGGCCTGCTGATATCCACCCAGTAGCTCCTTGAGACTAAACTCTGTAGAGAAGTCCACCGGCATTTTTTCGCTGCTGCCGACCAACCCGGACGCCGCATATTTTCCGCCCTTGAAGAACTGCATGGCAGCTTCTATTTCAGGCAGACCAGAGGCTTGGAGCGTACTGAAGTCATTTCTATTGAATCTGATTACAGCCCTGACAGAGATGGATAGGTTAGTGCGGTATTCCTGCAATGACTGCAAGGCCTGATTGAAGCGAGTATCAAACTCTTCAAAAGGAGTCGTGTCAGAACGCCTGTCCTTGGCCATTACGCCATGCAAGTAGCGAACCAGTCCGTTGGTATACTCGGTAACAGTCATGTTCTGCTTTACGTTGTCGATAAACGCAGCGATATCACTGCTGGTGAAGTCGTCCTTAGAGAAGTGCAAGCAGAAAGCCTGGTCGACGTGTTTCAGCTCTTGCTTATCCGCGATGCATACCTCGATCTTCAGCGCTTTCTGCAGTGCTGAATTGCCATAACTCACATCAAAGTAGCCTTTCTGGACAGCTTGTATACGCTCAAAAAGTCCCCCCACCGACTGGTTGTTCTCGCCGTTTATGGTCAGGTTGCTAACGTTGCGTTCGCCCAGGTCACCGTGTTTTAGAGGTACGGTGATCCGTAGATGCTTCCCGGCAATATCCCGACCCTGAAAATGCAAGGTTGGATTCTGCATCGGGTGGGCAATCTCGTGCCTTTCCCGTTGCGCAAGGGAGTCAAAGGACAAGTCGCAGTAGCGGCACGAGTAGCTCACAGGTACGGCTGAGAAATCCAGCGCACTCCCGGTTTCCCAGTACCTATCCAGTCCCGTTTCTTGTATCCAGCCAACTGTTGGCATCGTTATTTCCCACTCAATCCATGTGAACAGAGCTAGTTTTTACACAGGTTTGGCGCAGCCTTAAGACTCTGCCTTATCCCCAGTCACCGCTTTCACCTCCGCCAACAATTCCCCAAACTTGCCGTAGTTCACCTTCACGCCGTCATCCAGATCCAGGCTGATGCGCTGGTCGGCGTGGTGACGGAGTTTTTCGTCGAAGGTGGTGAGTTCGGCTTGTTGGTTGTGCAGGGTGGCGAGCTCTTTTTCCAGGCGCTTTTTCTCGGCGGTGCTGGGACTGGCTTCGATGTCCTGCTCAAGCTTGTTGGCGTAGGTGTTGAGCTTGGCGGTCAGCGGAATAACGTACTCGGTACGCATGCGCGCCAGGGTACCTTCGTGGTAGCGGTGCAGGTACACCAAGCACTGGAAGGCCTTTTGCTTGCCACTGCTGAACAGCCAGTAGATCGGGCGCTTTTTGTAGGTTTGTAGGTGATCCTTGAAGTAGTTTTCGCAGAGATAGCGACGCAGGGTCTCGCGACTTGACTCGGCCTTTTTCGGTGACATGTTGTCCGCGAGAAAGTGCAGGTTGGCTTCGAGGTGGGTCTTGCCCCAAGCCACTGAGACGAACTCGATCAAGCGATTGACCGCATCGTCGGCAAACCACTCTTTGTCGGTAAGCGGGATGATGCCGTCGGCATCGGCTGGAAAGGTGACGTAGCGGCTGGAGTTGAACCCCTGGTTGCCACTGTTGGCGTAGATAAGACCGGGCTCGTTCAGGCTGTAGCGTCCGAGCATGCAGCCGATGGCGTAGGAGATCAGCTCCGCACAGGTGTCCTCGCGAAAGCGCGCCCACAGCTCGGATTCATTGAGCTTGCCGCCGTAGCGGTAGGACGGGTTTACTGTAAGGGTGATCTGGTCGATGGGGACGTCGGGGGTGAGCTCATCCGTCAGGCCGTAAGCGTCGATGAAGAGGCGGTTGTTCTCCTCTTCGAGGAGCTTAATCTCGTCGATAGTGGCGCGGTTTTGGGTAATCCAGGCGGTATAGCTGGATTCGAGGGTTAGAGCTTCCTCAGAGGAAGCCGTCAACAGGGGCAGGGATTGGAATCCCCAAGACACCTCATAAGCGTCCCAATCTTTCCGAGCAACAGCCACACATGCCTTCGCGATCTCTTTGCTACCGCTGGTCCAGGCTTTCTTTGCGTAGGGCAGGTTGTTGAAATAACCCACATCGAAATGCACGGTCGGGCTGAGAAGCTTCGTTGCTAACCCGACAAAATTTGTATTGCAGTAAGCGAGTAGGGAGAGGCGCCAATCGGAGTCGCCACCAAATGCAGAGTGCCCCACATTGGAATGGATAAAGCCAGCATCATATTCTCGGAATGAATTGTGCGAGATAGTGATGTCAGACCAGCTCACCGACGGTTTGAAGTAGAAGGAAGAGTTTCGGAGGACGGACGACTTAAAGCTGTGCAACTCCCTGCCGTCATCCTGCCAATTCACGACGAACTCTTGATTACCGAACCACTTACGAAATGCTCCACCTTTATTTAGAGGAAACCACGTCTTCTTTGACTGTTTCGCGTCGTCGCGACTACCCAGGTCAAAACCAGTTTTGAGGAGTGATACTTCGTGCCATAGGCGTACGAATCGATCGTTGTCAGCGGTTGACAGACCTTGCTTGGCACTAGCTATGCAGCCAAGGGAGCTGTTGACTTCAAAGACGCCGCGAACGCCTTCGCTAGCCCAATACGCAACAGGTATACCGGGGATCTTCTCAAAGGCAGTATTCGGTGTGCTAAATCGCCGATTCGAGTGGAACCGGCGCTCAAGCTCTTCGTTGCTAGCTACGCTTCCTTGCTTGTCAAATAGCCTAAGAAATTGTCCCTCTAGCTTCGTCAATGATGAACGTTCGAGAACATAAGAACAACTGCCGAAATCTGATCCCCAAACGCCTCTTCCGATATGGACCAAGCTAGAAATCGGCGCAGACCGGAAAATTGCGCGTCGGACTAGCTCAAAGGACGAAAGGAACATCCAGTTAGGAATGGTGATCATCCCAATACGGCCGCCGTCACGTGCTAATTCAATGTTCCGAAGCGTGAATGCCGCATAGAGGTCAGATTTCCCCGCTTCATAGACGGAATTCACAAACTCCTTGAGCGCTGGGCAGTAAAGCTTACTTCCCATGTATGGCGGATTAGCCACTACCGCGTCATACCGCGTCGCCAGCATCTCGGCCTGCTGTACCAGCACCCTCAAGCAATTGAGCTCATCCTTAACAAACAGGTCTTGGCTGAACGCCACGCTCAGCCGCTTCAACGCAGGCAATTTGTCCGCCAGTCCCTCCGGCACTTGAATCAGAGAGCCAAAGGTAGTTGCGTGCTCGAATAGCCGCTTCAGCTCTTTTAGATTGCTCAGCTCAAGCCCATAGTCCGCTAGCGTTACGCCGCTGGCCAATACATCAGCGTCGAATCCCGCGCTGTCTACCAGGGCCATCACAGAGAGCTTCACCCCCCGTTCGAACAGTCGACGATCGTCGCCCCGGCCCTTCATCATCAATGCAAATCCGGTCAACTGCGCCGCACGCTCGTCGATATCAAGGCCAAACAAGTTCTTCTCAAGGATCAGCTGCGCCACGTCGCGCTGACGATAGCCTCGCTCCAAGTAGATGGCCTTCAATAGGTCGTAGGCCACCACTAGTATGTGCCCTGAACCACTGGCCGGGTCGATCAGGGTCAGCTCCTCTGGGTGGAGGCTTTCGGGTGTGAAGGCCGCGAGCTGCACCTTAACTTCGGCGGTCTGTTCGGTGGGTTGGATGTAGTACTCCATCTGCGCCCTAAGTGGCGAGTTGGGATAGGTCGCCAGCCACTGAGCACCCAGCGAATTCTGGACCATGTACTTGACGATCCAATTTGGCGTGAACAATTGTGTCGCCGCCGGAATGTCTTCCGACTTCACCACCTTGCCGATGACTTGGCCTTTTTTCTCGGAAATGTAGAACTGGTAAAGCCAGCCGATGATCTCGATGTTGGCCCAATCTTCTTCGGGAATGGCGCTGACCAGCTCGCGGATTAACGAGTCGGTCTTGGTCAGGTTGTCCGGCAGCAGCAGCTCGGTGGCGTCATCCACCGCCTCGAAGAGGAACGGCATGGCCTGGTGCAAGGCGTGACACTGGGCGAGCAAGAGCTCGCGGTAGAGCTCTTCGTCTTTGTTACCGTCTAGTTTTAGCTCGGCAATGCGTTTTTTGTCGAGACCCGGCAGGTTGATATCCAGGCAGTCGTCGAGGATTTGGAAGCTGCCTTGCTGCGCGGGGTGGCTGAGTACCCGCAGGCCGTGGTCCAGGTAGTCCTTAAGCTCCATATAGCGGATGGCGCACAGGCGGTTGAACCAGCTGTAGGCAGCCTGCTCCATGGCCTGGGCAAAACCCAGTTGCTCGACCTTTTTCACCAGTGCAGCGCGGGGGCCGATAATACTGGCCGGAAAGGCCTGCTCGCCGATCAGCGCCAGATCGCCCTTTTGCTCCACCGGCGCGATGCCCATACTGGATTCGCGGATGCCAAACAGCGCGGCGCGCTTGGTCATGGCGGCGATAAAGGCAGTGCGTGCCTTGGGGGCGTAGCTTTTTATGTTGCTGGTATTCATCTCGACTTTCCCTAACTCTTTTTAATCTGGCTTTGGCGCAGTTTGCAGCTTGGAGAGGACACCCCCTTTTCCAGGCTGCAAGGGGTCAGCGAATGCGAATGCGATTATCTTGCTGAATAGCGCTGTCCAGTTCGCCCTTGAGGGCCTCGATGAAACGGTCGATATCGTTCTGGCTTTCCAGATATAAGCCGTTGCCCAGCTTGTTGAACACACTGGTCGCCACAACTTCCACCACAGGCTTTGGCGGAGCTACAGGCTTGGATGTTGGCACCAAAGCAGGCGCCCGGTCTTCTTTGGCGCCGTTTGCCGAATTGGCTGCCTGCGCAGCCTTGGCATGCTCCTGCTGAATTTTCTGCTGACGTTCGGCTTCAGCCTGGATAGCACGCTCTAACTCAAACACACCATCGTGTAGGCGCTCGTCGGCAGTCTGGGTTTGCAACATGTAGATGTTGGCGATGCTAGTTTCGGTCTCCAGATCCGCTTTGACGAGCTGTATCGGACGCAGTAGGCGGTTACTCAGCTCGGCGGTTTCGATACCACTCTTGGCAATCTCGGTCTGCAATTGGGTGATTTTCTCGTCGACACGGGCCAGGGCATGTTGACGCTTTTCAGCTAGGGTGGCGGCGTTTATGGCTTCTACCGTGTCAACCAGAGTGGCGACTTGGTGCAACTGACCGTAGGGCGTGGTGTTTTGCTCAATAGCTTTCAGCTCGGCCAGTGCTTTGCGTGCTTTCTCGTCTTTATCCAGCGCTGGTTTGTTCTTGTCGAAACGACGTAAGGCCTGCTGCAGTTGCTGCCAGGTATGCACCTGGTTGGTGAAGAACTCGTGTAGGTCACGGTAGTCCTCTTCCAGATCCAGGAAGTCATCCTTGTTGTCGACCACGGCCTTGAAAAAGTCAACGCTGTCGGTGTTGCTCAGCAAGCGCTGCAGGCTGAGCAGGGCCTGTTCTATGGCATCTTTGCCAGGGAAGCGTCCGGCGCTAACCGTTGCTTTGTATTTTTCAAGGTTGCTGCGCCAGCTGTCGAACTGCACGCAGTAATACTCGAATAACTCCTTCTCGCCTGCAGGGCCGAGGGCATTGAACAGCTCCTGGGTAAGGTTGCGTGCTTGCTTGAGCAGTCCTTCCTCGGTCTGGCGCTTCATCTGCACCGAAACTTCACGACGCTTACGGCTGTTGGTAAGGTACTCGAATGCGTCTGGCAGCGGCATGCTGGGGCCGGCGGCGTGGAACGAAATACGGCTGGAAGCGGCCAGGCGACCGAGAACAAGCAGAATCTCTCCGTCCGGCCAACCATAGGGGCGCTTACTGAAGCGTTCGATGATGTCTGCGACCAGCAAGCGCTCGTTACCGGAGGCGCGCAGCGAGATGAACTGTTCAACTTCCTTGATGGCCTGCGGATTGCCTTCGTCACCATCGAGGGTCAGACCTAGTTGGCCGATGTCGCTGGTATGCAGAATGGCGTGGAGTTCACGCTCGGGCTCCTGCTGTAGCACTCGCAGGTAGCCCAGTTTGGTGAAGGTGTTTTCAAGGAGGTACTGGCACGCCTCGTCGAACTTGCTGACGATATTGTTGCTTTTGAGCTTCAGGTGCTGCCCCTGCGCATAGACCTCTGCGCGTTCAGCCAGCTCTTCCAGCAGCAAGCGCAGGCGCTTTTTACGCTCCTGGTTCTCACGGCCGCGTTCGGCGAGGATCTTGCTCAGCTCAGGCTGGCTGCCGTCGTCATTGAGGCGTATGAACTTGTTGGTCTTCAGCCAGGTGCGGAGCTCGGTGAAGAAGTCCTTGCTGTCAGGCAGTTTGAGAAGTGCCATACCGGCAGGAGCTTCGTTGCTTTTATTGATACAGCCAGCTTCGCCATAGAGCGCGTAGTCGAGATCCAGTGGCGAGATCACTTCGACACGAAGGTCGTGCTCGTAACGGCCTTCCAGGCTGTGGCCGTCGAGGTAGCGACCAATGCTGTAGTCGGTCTTGTTGACGATGTAGCGGAACTTGTTCTTGTCCTTTAGCAGGTCTTTGTAGATCAGATCCGACAGTGCTTTGTTTTCTTCTGAACCGGCGATCTCTGTGGCCTTGATCTTGCGGGTGATGTCGCGTTCCTCGTTTGTGAGGAAGACAAATTCGTCACCGTTGCGGGTGATCAGGCTTTCCTTTTCAAGGCGCTGGAGGGTTTCTTCAATGCGGCGACGTAGCGCTAGTTTGTCTTCGTCGACCTGTTCAATGGACAGGGTGACGAGGTTGTCGAGGGTGCCCTTGATCAAGTCGACATAGCGGATCATGAACAGGGTGCGCAGGATCTGTACGTCGAAGGCGTCGAGGACGCTGCTTTCGCCCGCCTGGTCGATGGTGCGCTTGACTGCTGTATCGAGGAAGCCTTCGACGGCGCGGTAGAAGCTGTACATGGGAATCAGCGCGCCGAGCGGTTTCTCCGCAATGGCCATGGCTGCCATTTGGAAGGCATCGAGCATGGAACGCTCGCCATAGGCCAGGTGCGCCCCGGTGGCACCGACCTTGCGGATTTCCTCGAAGACCTTTTGCACCAGTTGGAAGTGGTACGGCGCAAACGGGTAGTTGTTGATGAAGCTTTCCGGTCCATCGAAGTTCTTCAGGGTCGGACCGGAACGGTCAAAGGTGATCTGATTGCGCAGGATGTCGCCTTTCTGTTCCCAGAGGGCGCGCAGCTCGGCTTCAGCTTCCGGTGTTTTGCGTAGCAGGCGCTTCTGGATGACTTCGTCAGTGTTGGAGCTGGACAGCGAAAGTCGGGTTTTGAAGCGCCCGGCAATTTTCGAGAAATCGTTGGCCTTGGAGGCGGACAGCTCACCCAGTACGGCATCCATATCGGCCTGAGAGGTGACAATGATCCAGGCTCGGCCTTTGCAGATGGTGCCGAGGTTTTCGGTGATGGTCTGCAGGGTGAGCATTAGTTTGGTGTCGCTGCCGATGAACTGGCCGACTTCGTCCACCAGGAACAACACACGGTGTTTGGCTGGCTGGGTGTCGAGGTATTCGCGCACCCAGTTGCAGAAGTTTTCGACCGAGACGCTGAACGTTTGTTCTGAGTCTTCGAACCATTTGTGCGCGGCCTCAGCAGATAGATCGAGGGCTGCGGCTACCGCTTGCTCAATGTCATCCTGGTAGAACTGATAGCCATCACGCTCCTCGGTCCAGTCCATCCCGGTGGAATCATTAAAGGCTTGCTTGAATCGCTCATAGACGCCGCGCTGGGCCAGATGACGCTCCATGTGGGCGATGTGGGGATGGTCGCCACTGAAACCTTGATGCTCGTTGAACACCCGTAGGAAGACATTGAGGATCGGGTTGCCAGCATCGTTGGAGCTGGCTTTGCTGTCGATGTTAAACAAGATGACATCGGCACTGTTGGCAACGGCCTTGTCGATGTCGGCACGGATGGTGGCATCACGCAGTTTGCTCGCATCAAAGAAGGACACAGCCTGGCGAGCGTTGCCCTGGTCGTCGCGCGCTTCGATGTTGGCCAGTAGGTATGACAAGGTCTTGAGGAAGTGCGACTTACCCGAGCCAAAGAAACCGCTGATCCATACGCCCACGCGGTTGGCGATGGAGGGATCGTTCAAGTCAGTACCGTAGGACTCGAAGAAGCTGCGGAAGTGTTTTTCCAGCTCGTTGGTGACAACGTACTCATCCAGCTCCTGGTGCACGGTTGCGTCGTCGGACTGATCCGCCTTAACCACGCCGTTGATCGGGCGATCGAGTTCCTTGAAGAAAATATCTTTAATGCTCACGGCAATCGTCCTTATTGATCAGGGAACCAGCTTGAAGGCGCGGTAGTAGTTGTTGCTGGGAATGCGGTCGAACAAGGCGAGTGACTGCCCTGAGTAATGGCCGGGGTAAAAAAGAACCAGAGGCTTGTGGCCAAGCAGCGCGTGTAGCTTGTTGAGAAGGTTGTGGGCGCGAAGAACCGGCCAAACTGAGCCCACACCACTGATTAGCACCACGTCGTGTTGATCGGCGTCGCTGTGTTCCATTAGGAAGGGCGCGAATTTGTCCATATGCAGCGGTCCGGACAGCGCCTTGAGCAACGCGAGGTCACCTTTGGTTTGCTGCATCTGAATGGCTTTTTCAGTGAAGCTGCGTTGATCCAGATATTCGCGCATAGCCTGCAGCAAATTGATATGAGCCACTTTGAGCTGGCTATGCTTCTTGGCGAGGAACCCCTGCAGAAAACTGAGGTATTCGCGCACCTGCAGCTCGTCCTCGGGGGCGTAGTCGAAGATCCAGAAACCGAGCTCATTGCCCAATCCTTGGCTCCTCAAGAACTCTTCGGTGAGGATCTTGTCTGGGATCTGGTTTAGCCGATCCTGCAGTTGCTGATTCATGCGAACACTCCTTATTCCACGCCTACTGTCCGGTGGCATTGGATACTTCCAAACAGGCTTTTATGCGATAGCGGTAGCTGTCATCCAGCAATACGCGGACCTCTGACCGAATTATCAGGTTTTGTAGTTTCATGTTGCGGGTGCTTTTCAACAGGCCGACCTCGGCCAGCATGCGATAGACAACCTGCGCCATCTTCTTACGACTGGACTCCGTCCAGGTGGTGATGGTCGAATCTCGATGGCTGCGTTCCTCCAGAAACTCATTCCAGTGGTAGGGTTCGAGCACGTCGGCGCGGGTGACGAAAGCGTCCTTGAGGACGGTCTCGATGAATTCGACGAGGAGCAGGTTGCGCTCCATGGCCGAGCAGAACACCACTTGGGTAGCGAGTTCATCATCTCCATCTCGAATTGCCCGCCAGAAAGGGGCATCCAGTCGCTCCAGACGCTTGCGGATGGCTTGAGCCACACGCTTGGCCGAAGCTGGTGCGCGTTTCTGCAGTCGGTTCTGTTTCTGTATGACCTCATGCCATTGTTCAGGGCTGGCGTCCTGCAGCAGCAGGTCTGCAACGATGCGTGATTCACGCACCTGCAACGAGCCGCCGATTAAGTCAGAGTCGTAATGGAAGCTATGCATGCCTATTCCCCATCACTGCTAAAAAGGAAGGGAGTTAGCTTGGCGCGATCAGCTGGAAGCAATTGCAATGGATGCTCGCGTACTCGCTCGGCTTCTTCTGCGGTGATGGCCGCCTGATAGCGTTGAAGGGTGTAGTGGGCAAGTGCTGTGCGAACAGTCAGCTGTAGGCGTCCTTCCGGCATGCCGAAGTCGCGTTCAACTAAAGACTTTTGGGCATCACTGAGTAGCTCATTAGGGATCAGTGTCAGGTTGACTTGGTCGTGCCAGCTACTGTCTGTACTTGATAATGGGGCGTGAGCGTCGCACGATTTTGGCGTGCGACAGATACGTGAGAGCAAAAAGTCGCGGAAGGCTTGGCGCTTATGGCACCAAGCGCGAACGTGCCAGCGAAAACCGGTATAAACGAGCGTGTGAGGTGATATCACGCGCTCATGAATTTGCGGGTTGGACATGGAGGCGTAGAGCACTTTCAGGCTGCCGGCATTGCGGCAGGCTCTGATCAACTCGCGAACCACTTCAGGGCGGGCTGCACGGTCTGGAAGTTGGACAGTAGTGACGCTGGGGTGAGCTTCCAAAACCTCAGACACGGGCTGATCAGATTGCTCGCCGATTAGTGCCATGTACTCATTGATGTGTCCAGCGCTCAGTACAGGCTGAAAACCAGCCGTCGGCACATAGCCTTTAACTGCAGGGCTGTGGATTAGCGAGCCTGGATTGAATTCGCTGTTATAGCGATTGATGTCGGAAGAAGCTTGCTGGCGGCTGATGCCAAACCATGCCATCAACTGAGTGGTGATCAGGCGACCCTCCCAATAGCTGATTAGCTCTATCGCGCGTAGCCTGAGGAGGGCTTCGTGTTTGGGGAGGGGCATTGGCATTCCTGAATGTGAGCTGGTCCGGATAATGCCTGATACGAGGCGCCAGTGTAAATTTATTTACTGTAAAGTTTTTTGCGTTTTGAATGATTTTGCGTGAATCGCTGATAGCGTCGGCGCCCGGTGCGTGAAAAATAACGTCGATCGATTTTTAACGATCGCAATTCGTAAGTCCTATTTACAAGTTCACTTGGTCGGGCCGCATTGCCAGCAGCTTGAACAGGAAAAAATAAAGCGCACAACACTCATTGATGCTGCCGTGGTGCGGATGCTGTCGAAGCCTGTAGTGCGGAAGACGGAGCTGCCCAGAGGGGTCATCGTCGCCGATCAACACATTCGGTCCGCGGGCTTGCAGGCATTGCCTTCGGCCAGCGAAGGGTAGGGGAGTGACTTGATGCCATCCTCGCACTAGTGTTTGCAGGTTTCGCTACTGCCCACGTAGCGCGGTCGTGCCGTTGCATGGTCGGACAGGCTGTACTCGGCACAGAAGCACAGATCCGGCCTCGCCCATCTGTGGATCAGCTATACAGCCATGGCTCCAGTTCAGTTAGATTTTTCACGATGATCTGCTGGGCTTCAGGTCGGGGCTCCATTTTTGTAGGGTCGATCTGATAACGCTGCAATACATACTTCACCAGCGCCCTGCGAGTAGGGATCAACAGTTGGCCGTTCAGCATGCCGAAATCGGCTTCAATGATCGCCTTCTGTGTCGGAGTCAGTCGCGAGTCGGGCTCGATGACCACTGTTACTTCGGTATTCCAGTCTTCGTCTTCAGTAATGACATTTTCGGACTTGCCGAGCAGCTCGGGCTCACCGCGCAGCCGACTGAGCACAAAGTCGCGATACTGGCCGTTTTTCTCGCAATAGGCGCGTACGTGCCACCGCATCCCGGTATAGACCAAGGTGTGTGGCGCGATGAGCCGGCCTTCCGGAGCGGGATTGTTCAGTGATACGTAGTCAATGTCCAGGCGCAGGTGTTCGCGGCATGCCTTGAGCAGCGGTCGAAGAATCTTCGCCTTGATTGAGCGGTCCGGCACCTCCAACACCTTGGTGTGGGCGTAGGCCAGCGCCAGGCCTTCGATGTGCGGAGCTCGCTCGTTGTTCTGATAAAGCAGGTGCAGATAGGCACTGGCGCTGTCGTCGATGAACAGCGGTTTGAACTGCGTGCTCGGGACGTAGCCCTTGAGCTGCTTGTCATATGTCAAGTTTCGGGGCGCATGTTCGATGATGTAGGTATTGATGTCTTTTGACGCCTGCTGGCGGCTGATGCCGAAACTCTGGATCAAGTGTCCCGTGGTCAGCCGGCCCTCCCACCAGGCTACGGTCTCAATCAAACGATAGCGAAGTGCCAGATCCCAGCGGACGTGTTCGATGGACTGCTTGCGTTTCATAACCTCTCCATGTGTGCGAATACTTTACCTGTATAAGTCTACATTCTAGACCTGTCGTAAATCACTACATATCGTGTGATTGTCTTGAAGGCAAATCGAACTCACGGAGGAAGTGGGCATGAGTATGTCGGAAGCGGTTTCGATGGGTGCATTGGTTATGATGGGGGCAATCCTACTGGTGCTTTTGCTGCAATACCTGAGGTTGCGTGAACTCTGGCGAATGGCGGTTGCCTGCCGAAAGGACGTGCGCTGGGCGCGGATTTGGGAAGTGGAGAACCGGGAACTGCGCTCGGCGCTACGAGCGGAGAAAGCGCACATCGAGCAGTTGCAAAGAAAGCTGGTGATTTTGCAGGAATTGATTCCGGCAGAGGGGTGAGGTAAAGGGCATGAACAGACTTGAACGGATCAAAGGCTGCCTGCTAGGTGGTGCCGTCGGCGATGCGCTAGGCGCCCCAGTGGAGTTTCTCGAATGGTCTGCAATCGAAGCTAAGTTCGGTTCACAAGGAATCATCGATTTTGCCCCGGCTTACGGCATCACCGGAGCCATCACCGACGACACACAGATGATGCTTTTCACTGCAGAAGGCTTGCTTCGGGCGTATGTGCGCGGCAGTTCCCGAGGAGCTTGCCACGTCCCCAGCATTATTCATCATGCGTTGATGCGCTGGTTGATGACACAGGATTACCCGGCAGCGATGCCTGTCAGTCGGGACGGGTGGTTGGTCGAGCAACTTGCGCTCTGGTCTCGCCGCGCCCCAGGCACCACCTGCCTCAATGCACTCAAGGCCAGTCTGCGGCTGGGCGCAGTTGCTGAGAACAACAGTAAAGGCTGTGGCGCCGTGATGCGTGTCGCGCCCTGTGCGTTCTTTGCCAATGCCTTTGACTACGCTGCTCAGTCAGGGCGCCTGACCCACGGGCACCCTACGGGCTACCTGGCGGCCGGACTGTTTGCCGATATTCTCCAGCGCATTGTCGATCGGCAAGACAGCCTTGAGCACGCAGTCACTCAAAGCTTGGCCAATTACGGGCAAAAGCCCGGTATGGAAGAAACACGTAGTCTCATCGAACGCGTGCTTTTTTTCTTTTACGAGGGCTACAAGCCCACCCCGCAACGCATCGGCGAACTCGGTTGCGGTTGGGTCGCCGAAGAGGCGTTGGCTATTGGGCTGTGGTGCGCTCTGGCAGCGCGCTCGTTCGAGGAGGGCGTGATCACAGCGGTGAATCACGGTGGCGATAGCGACAGCACCGGGCTGATCGCCGGGCACCTGTTGGGTGTTCAGTATGGTGCTGCTGCGATTCCTGCTCGGTGGTGCGAAAAATTGGAGTTGCGCGAGGTGATCGTTCAGATTGCCGAGGATATTGAGCGCGTTCCGCGTGAGTACTGTGGGTATGGCGGAGAGTTTGATCAGCAGATTGAGCGGGTATATCCCGGTAATTGAGGGGGTTGATGTGAGGACTACCCGGTTACACAGAAAGCCCCATCCTTAAGCGGCGACCGTCAGCGAGAGGAGGGGGGAGCCCAAAGATCTTCGATGAAGGTACGAACAACGTCCGTGCCTTCGGCTTGGGACTCAATGTGATAACTTTCCGATGCCCACCCACTTGTTCAGCTTCGCGGCGAGGCAGTTCATGTGTGAGTTATTGTCATCAACGGATTGGTAGACCCCCTACTTATGTTTTGATCGTAAGAAGGACGGCCTGCTCTTCTTGCGCCTGCAAATTCGTGCAGACCTGCAAATTCAGAGTGACATACTCGTCCCAGGTGTACTGCTGAGCGTAGCGCATGGTGTATTGCCGATCCACCCGGCAGATGTCCGGGCGCTCTGCATAAATGGTACAGCGCTTGCCAAGTGCATCGTAATGCCTGCAAGTGCCGTCGCCACGATCCAGAAATTGGGTTTCGGCAGCCAGATGAACGAGCTGGCAGCACAAGCCGCATTGGGTGCAAGGGAAGGTGGAGGGGGGCGTAGTGTGGCTATGCATATAAAAGTATCACCGCCTTGAAGCGGTGCCGGTTGCGACTGGGGCATTTGAGGAAGGCCCGCGCGGGTACGCGGGCACTGTTTTTAAGCTGAGGGAGCGTCCAGGCCCGCTTTCTGTCCGTTTGCCACGGCTGCGACGTCTTGGATGCGCTTTTCCGTTGCTAGAACCAGATTGCCATCTTGATCCAGAATCGCAGTGTCGATCATGGCCTTGAGTAACTGAGCAAACTTGACCGAGCGGAAAACGATCTCCTTGCATTCATCCGTGAAGGTCCGGTAATCCACGCCATTATTCTCGATGACTTTTTTCAGCTCGCCCACGGTGCGGCGCAGTTGCGAGCTGATCTTGGAGAACGTGGCGTTCGCCAGGGAGGTTACCTGCTCAATGGCGCGCAGCTTGCCGGTCATCAGCTCGGCTTGATCGTGAATGGTGCGGGCCTGTTCCAGGTTGCTGCGCGCATTATTCAGAGCTTCTTCGCCCTTGTTACCCAGAACATGGCCGAAGATGGCCAGCGCCGGTCCAGCGACGATGCCTCCCAGCACCATCATGCCCCCGGCCATACCGTAGCCACCGGCTGCCAACGAACCTCCGCCCAGCCAGGCCAGCGTGGCGTTGGTGGCTGCCACGCCGCCGAGCGAGGAGATGGCCGTGCCTGTGCTGGCCGTGGCCAGCAGCATGGTGCCGTTGTAGGCACCAAAGGCCAGCGCTGCACCACCGCCCATGCCTGCGCCGAGACCGAGACCCGCATCCTTGAGCGCCTGGTAGTCCTGACGAAGACCGGCAAGGGTTTTATTGGAAAAATCGCCAGCGTTCAGTTTGTCCAGCTCTGGACTCTGACTGAGTTCGATGTTTTTCAGGCGCTCGAAGGTTTCGATAAATTCGGCAACCACTCCGTTGAACGCACGCAGCTTACGCTGGCCATAATCTTCCAATATGGCGTTAGTGGCCTTGCGTTGTTCTTCGACCTTTCGGTTGGCGCTATCGACCATGGAGCGTGCATCGTTATTAATGTCTTTGGCGTTGCTGTGGTCTATCGCGCCGCTGACGCCTTTGGCCGCACCATATATACCGGCAGCGGCTGCGACAGCACCAATGATCAGAGGAATGGGCATGGTCGTTTCCTTATTCAAGAATAATCGAAATGGTTTTGCTGACTTCCTGATTCAGCGTTTCTGCACGCTCCAAGAGATCATCGAAAATGAAGTCTTCCAATTGATGGTGAAGCTGAAATTCTTTGAGGAGTGCCCATTCAACGCTGGTGATCGTGCCGTCGCGGAGGGCGACTAATAGCAGCTCGAAAAGGATGACCTTGGGCGCGGTCGGCAGCTCAAATTTCTTGTCTTTGAGTAATTCTTTCAGAACGGTCGTTGCAGCTTGCACCCGGGTTTCAGGCTTTTCCGCTTTGGAAACTGGATATTTTTTGAGGGCTTCGATGAGTTGTGCCGCCACATCATCGGACGGCTTTCCCCCAAACATGAAAGCAGCGGGGGAAGAACGTCCAAACATGCTACTGGAGGTGGAAGCACTTCCAAACATGCTAGTGGAGAGCGATGGCCGTGTGATGGACTGCTCAAGCTCAGTGATCATTTCGCGCTCTTTTTCGCCTTCTTGAATGGAAAGCGCACTGAGGTCGGTGCTGGAGGTAAATTCATCTGATGTCTTTCCATCCCACAGCAGCGGCTTGTCAGCTAGGGCCAACAGTTTTGCGAGATCAAGTAGATGTTTTTGGTCCGGTTCGGACAGAAGTTTGAGCAGCATGCAGGGTATCGTCCTTTTTCAGGTGTATCTTCAGGGCAAGTAAGGTTGGTTACAGCATCAGAGGGCTGTCGGAATTCATGAAGTCATCGAATTCCTCAATAGATTGGAATTGCAGTTCTTTTCCCAGCAAGGTGGCGTATCGATTGATAGTGGCTGCCAAGGCATCAACGCTGCCGCTACCGGCGGCATCCACAATGGCAAACAAACGTTTAGTTTCTTCCTGCAATTGAGGGATTTCACGACGCGTGAAGTCATCCAACTGCGCTTGTTCTTCGGCAATTTGGTCGCGGGCGGCGGCCTCAATGGCACGGATGCGCGCCAGTTGCTGACGGGAAAGCTCGACGCCACGGGCGGCGTCCAATGCGCTTTGGTAGAAGAGCGAAGAGAGGGTGTAGCCGATCATCCCGCCAATGGCAGCACCGACAAAGGGCACGGGAATGGCCAATTGTCCGAGTGCAGCCATCATGCTGCTGGAAAGCATGCCTGCGCCTTTCTCACCCACTTCGCTCAGTAATTGTGCCTCGCTGATCTCGCCGGTGACGTAGCGTTTCACCGAACTGCCCAGTGACAGGCAGATGTTGATCGCCAGCGCTGGAGCGTTGGTGCCGGCGAGCGTGCGCAAGGTTTGGTTGCTTGATTGTTGCATGCCACCTTTGAGCGCGGAGCCAGCGAAAGCCGTGGTGTATCCAAGGGCACCGGCTTTAACTGTGTCGAGGGCTAAATCCTGGGCAGCTTCACCCAATTGCTTTTTGTCTTGGGCGACGTTGAACGCATTGGTCAACAGCGAAATAACACCACCGATAACAGCGCCGTACTTCGCGCCCTCTATACCGGCCCGGTGGCTTGTACCGGCGATATCTTTCACCGTCTCGCGCAGCGGCTTTTCAGCGTAGTCGATGGCCTGCTTGGTAGTGATGCCAAGGTCAACGATGTCTTCTTCGGCAAGCTTGTCGAATCTGTCGGCACGGTCGCGGAATTGTTCGGCGAGCTCCGGTTTTCCCTTCTGTTCCGCCAGCAGTGCGTGTTTTCTCAAGCCTTCTGCACGCTTGTGACAGTAAGTCTTGGCGTCTTCGACCTGTTCGCTGGGTAGCTCCAGCTTTTTACCGAAGTATTTACTGTACTTGTGATCCTCATGACTAACCTGGTTGGCAACCTTGTTTCCGCTGGCCTCCAACTTGGTCTGGGCTTCGTAAATGATCTTGCCGTTTTCATCCACGCGGACCCGATCCACCGCTTCGCGGTACTTGGAATCGGTATCAATGCCGTAATGCTTCAAATCATCGCTGCGAATCGTGCGCTCAGAAGATTTGTTGATGATGGCTTCGGCGTTGTCACGACTGGTACCGGCAACTTCGCCAGCCCAGCCCGCTCGTTGTTTGACGCCGGTTTTTTCCTGGCTGATGCCTTTCAGGCCCTTGCTCAGTACTTTCCCGGCTTCATTGTCGACGCCTCTATAGGCTTTGACGAACTCGGCATTGGCACTGCCATAGCGGCTGACGGTTTCACTCGTGGAAAGTGCCGTTGCGGTGCGCCCGATATCCCGCTTGATTTCGTCTCTGCTGTCGTCTTGCACGCTCGCGGTTGAAGTAGGCGTAAAAGTGTCGTGGGACTTCATGGAGCCTCCTGGCAGGCGTGTGCATCGGTAATGGTGGCCGAGTGGTGTTGCATGGGTTGCGTATACAGCCCACTCATTTTTGTCAGCTTCTCTTTGATTACATCTACCCAACGTTTGGGCTCATGCAGGTGAACGCTCTCCCCCAACCCGAACACCCACCAAAGCGTTTCCTGATCGTCCGGCACTCGCGCGCGCAGGCGTTGCCAGTCGCTGCCTGGCAACGGCTTCAGGCTTTGCTCGGGGCTAAGCGGGGTTTCGTTCAGCAGCCAGGCGATATGCGGGGATACGTCGGCGATCAGTTCGTGGTGTTTGATCGGGCCGGGGCTGTTGAAGCCGCCGCTCTGGATGTAATGATCGATCTCGAAGTCGGGTTGTTCGCGGGTCGGCGCATCGAGGCACGCAGCCTGCTGGATGCGGTGCAGGGCGAATTGGCGAACGTCTGTGTAGCCTTCGACAGTACCTATCAGGTAGCTGACGGAGTGGCGCGAGATCATGCCAGCGGGGTGTATGCGTAGGGTCTTGTGCTCGCCTTTGCTGCGGCTGAGGTAGACGATCTCCAGTTGTCGCATTTCCAGTAGGGAAGTCGCCACCTGGGACCAGATGGCCGAGTCCACTTCGGCGGGCTGGAGCGCCTTGCCGTTGGGCAGAGTGCGTACGCGTTTGGCCCAGTGCGCCAGGTTATTATGTTCCAGCCCTTGGAGTTGCCGGTGCGCCAGGTCGAAATGGTGCGCCAGCAGGCTCAGCACACTGGGCGGCAGCAGCTTGCTCAGGTGGCTTTCGGCGAGGACGAATGCCAGTGCGGTGGGGGTGTCCAGTGCCGGAAAGTCGAATTGTGGAGTGTCCTTGGGAAAGCTCCAGAGATACGGGCGTTGGCTTTCGTCACAGAGCAGTGGAAAGTCCAGGGCGAGGCGGCCGATGAGGTCCCGTTGCAAGGTCCGACGGTCAATGTCGAAATTCTCGGCCTTGAGTCTTTGCAGCAGTTCGGTGGTGGAAATTCTCTTGGGCGCGCGCGGGATGAGGCGCAGCAGGGCCAAGTGCCTGAATAGCCTGTCTTTGGGATCTGACATGAGGGAACTGTGCTCGAATCAACCTTGATGGTTCGCTGGCGTCACATATCTGGCGAACATTCCATTAATGGCTTTTTAACACTATTTTGTTCTGCCCGCCAAGAGCGGATGGCCGAAGCTTCATGTCTGCTCAGTCCCGTTCGAAGGTCTGTTACGGAATTTTTCGCGGTCTAGTTCCCTCTTCAGTTCGTCGATCGCCTGGCTTTTCTTCATCACCACAGCACCAACAACCAATCCAATGGTAAAGCAGACCAACTCTTTCATGGGGAGCTCCTAGGGTGCTGACTTGGGGTGTTGAGAGCTATCCTCCACCAGCCATGCGACATTCTGTGTCGTTTAATGCATGGCGTTGTACCTAATCGACAGTGGCTATGTGGGGCTCCTCTTCGCTTGGTACACCTCTAGACCTCGCCATTTACTCGGCGTCATATTCGGGCAAATGCAGTGCAGTACAGCTCTACGGTCGCATAGCAGCCCCGGCTCGCCATAACGTGGCCAACCGGGGGCGTGGCAGCACTTGGTCGGAATTCCGAGTAATCCTTACTACCACTTAAATCGTGAGGACCTGGTTGGGCAGCTGTGTTCTTCCACCGAACAAGTTTTCTCTGCAAGTCGGCTACCAAGGGCTTTGTGGATGGCGGCCATGGTTTTGAATAAAGCCGAGGTTAAGTACAACCGCTGGATCACGACAAAAAATAAGTGATCGGGTACCGTGCCGATGACTGCCCAGGCATCAGCCAAGGGCAGTCTAATCGGGCGGTGTGAGCCTAGGAGTTACAGGTAACCCCGTTCCGCCAACGACACGCAGCCTTCATGGCCCACTACCACATGGTCCAATATTCGTGTGCCGACCATGTTCAGAGCGTTCTTGAGGATGTTGGTGAGCGTGCGGTCGGCTTGGCTGGGCTCCGGATCACCGGAGGGATGGTTGTGAACCATAATTACGGCCGCGGCATTATGTTCTAGAGCGATCTTGACCACTTCCCGTGGGTACACACTGGTACCGTCCAACGTGCCTCTGAACAGCTCCCTGAAGCCTATTACCCGGTGCTTGGTGTCGAGCAGTAGCAAAGCAAAGACTTCGTGCTCGTGGTACTGCAGCAGTGTTTGCAGGTGGCTGAAGACCTGCTTGGGCTCAGTCAGTGCCCGGCCTTTAGACAGGCGACTCATTGCCAGTTGTTGAGCCATCTGCAGGATGTCGGCCTCGGTGACCGGTGATTCCATGACATAGGTGCCGGTCGTTTCACCGGCTTTGAGCTTGTGATATTTCATGGGTATTCTCTTGAATTGGAGGACATTGGGTCAGGTTGGACGCGTAATCAGTGGGCGCGAGCAGAGTGGTCGCTGCCGCTTTGGAGGGATTTGGATTCCAGTTTTTGTACCAGTGAGGTTTTGGCAGGGGCCGCTGGTTTGGGGGCTGCTTCTGTCTTGCTGGTCTGATCTTCAGCTGCGGGAAAGAACTCCTCGACGATGGCCCCGGTGTCCTCATCACTGTCTTCAAAAGCTCCGTTGCTAAAGCCCTGTTGTGCCGCGTGATCCAAGGCGGTCTGATCAAAGCCTGCGGCTTGCCGGGTTTCCTCCAGTTGTTTGGCTTCCAGCAAGGCGTCTTCTAGGCTAAACCCGCTGCGCACGGTGATGTCCACGTAGAAGATCGGCGTGCCGTGGCTTTGGCGGGTGGACTTGCCGCGAAGACGCAACTCCAGCGGCAGGCAGGCGAGACGGTCTCCGGAAATGGCTTGTAGGTAATGTAGGCGTGCCGCCAGGGTACGGATGCTGTTGTAGCCCGTGGTACGAAAGACAAAGCTGCCCAACGGATCGTCATCGCCAATCACCACGTTCAGCCGGCCGTAAGGCTTGCAGGCATTGCCTTGAGCCAATGAACAACCATCCGGTGAAGGGCAGGGCAACGACTGAATGCCGTCCTTGGTCAAACGCTTGCAGGTCTCACCATTGCCTACACAGACTGGTCGTCCGGTGTTACGGTCGAACAGGCTATAGTCAGCCCGAAAGTTGAGGTCGGGCTCGTTGAACAGCAGCCGGATCGGAATGCTGCGCAGCTTGCCGTCCTGGCCATTGCGCAGCTCCTCGTTGAGTGGATGCAGTAACCAGCCGTCGCGGCTCTGTACTTGGGAGGTGAGGGTGAATTGATCGTCCTTTTCCGGCAGACGCTTGCCGTTCTTTTCGACGACCTTGCCGATGGAAATGCGGCCCAAAATCGGGGGCGTGATGGCTAAACCTTTGAGCATGGGAGTTCCCCTGTATCTGAACTAAAAACGCCACCGAGACCGCGCAAACGGCCAGGGTGGCGCTGGAGAGAAAGGGCATGGGAATAAGGGAGGAGCGAACAAACGTTCAGGCCAGCAGAAAACGCCGACTGCCGGTTTTGGTGGTCGAGTAGCGCACTTGCAGATGGGGCTTTTCTTTCAGCAGACGGGGGATATCCAGGGCCACGCTGTCTTTGGCTTTCTTCCAAGTGATGTAGCCAGTTGCGAAGATCGCCCGACTGGCATCGCCCATGGCCTGTTGCAACGTTTGCTTGAGCTGAGCTTCCTGCTTCTCCTGCAGAGCAATCGATTCTCGCACGCTCTGTAGTTCGGTAAAGGTCGTACAGAGCCTCGTGTCATGGCTGAAGTCCAGGCTTTGCCCACTGTCCTGCGGGTAAAGGCAGCGCAACGCCTGCTCCGCCGAGGCAGATCCGTCTGCCGGCGGCGGGGTATCACTGACGACGTAATCCCAGAACAACCGCTCCAGGTCGATCAGCCGAGCAATCAGTGGTTCATCGCGTTCAATGCGATGGATTTCCAGGTGCTGACCACCGAGCAGTACCGCCACATCAGCGGCCTGCTTGCCGGTGACGGCGAGCTGGTGCATGACTTGCAACTGCACATACTCGGGCACACCCTCCTTCCAGAGGCGTGCGCCGTTTATGCCGGCGGTTTTGCATTCGAGAATCTGCACTTCTGATGCGCCGATCACCTCACGGTCGATATTGGCCAGCATCCAGTTCAACTGCGGAGCCGGGTGTTGCAGCACGGCATTGATCCGTCGCACCCGGTGACCGCTACGCTTGGTGTAATGCGCAGCCACGATAGGCTCCAAAATGTTGCCCCAGTAAGCCGGGCTTTCCTCGTCTTGCGGATCGAGCTTGGGCAGTGATTCATCACGCCCGGTTTTCTCCAGCCACAGCTCCAGCTGGGACTTGTAAGGGTTCAGGCCCACGGCAGCGGCAGCATCCGAGCTGCCGATGCCTTGTTTACGCACGGCCAACCAGTCCTCACGCGGCAGTTGTTTAGTCCCCACCAGGCGTAAGGCAGGACGGGGTTTGCTGCTGGGGTGTCGCAGAGTTTGTGTGCTCATGATGTTTTCCTGTGCGGCATAAAAAACGCCCGGCCAGCACGAGGCTGGCCAGGCGTTTTAAGGAGTGAGAAGAATGAGAAGGGGGTGAGGTTGATGAAGACAGCGAAAACAGGGGCTAAGCTGCAAGTTGTAGCGCAGCCTCCAGCGCCCGTTGCTTGATCTGTGCACCTTGACCGAACCAGGCAGAGTCCATGCGGTATTCGTTACTACGAGCCCTGCGTTCGTGATCGACATACTCGGTCACAGCATTGAGCAAGCCCCACGCAGTTCCTTGGGCCGATTCCAGCGTGGCGCCGCGACCTCCGCCTTCGTACAGGCTTTGAACCTTGCGCAGTGCGCGCTCGTTCGGCAGGACTTCCGGCAGTTTGCTATTGGGGGTTACGTCACACAAAACGTTCATGAAGAAGCCCATCGCTTCATGCCACTGCACCTTGCGTTCAGCCAGTGCTCGCATGCGGTACATGAACGCGTCCCACTGGGAGACGGCGATGCCCAACTGTTTTTTCACTGCCTGCGGATCGAAGCGGGTGTTATGTGGCACCTTGATCGCCTTGGTCGTACCGTCCAGGGCAATGGTCAACGTGTTGTTGCAGACCACGCGCACGGTGGTCGGGGTGGCGGTAGTGGCCAATGTGCCGTCACAGGACGTGGCCAGCAGCAGGTAGCCATTCACCTGGTCGCTGCCCTTCAGCGCCATGCCTTGTCCTGTACGGGCCAGCGCCCAGAACTTGCGACCGCCTTTGAGCACTCCAGCGGTTTCCAGTTCGTAGCCCGAGACTTCGGTGAGATCGCGATAGAACTCCAAGACCTCACGCGGCTGCACGACCTGGTAGCGCTGAGAAACCACCGACAGTGGGGCCTTGGTGTCGGAGCGATACAGCACCTTCTGTTCAGGGAAAGTGTGAATTGAGCCCAAAGTACCGATGCTGTCGGACTTGAAGTGCACCGGGCTGTCCTGAATCCGCCAGTCCATGCCCGCTTCGTGCTGCCAGACTTCGAGCGGTTGTTTGGGGGAGAGGCGACTGCCCAGACCATGCCAGGGTGTGGCGCCAACGTAAGCCATTTGTTCAACGAGATGAGCCATGGGAATGATTCCTTGCGAATGAAGGGAAAAGCGCGTCGTTTCATTAACCAACGACGCCTGTTCACAACGACTTAACGGTTGACGCTGAAGCTGTAGCCACACGCCAGGCACTGATAGTTGAGAAGGATTTTTTCATCGATCTGCTCGCCCAGCGTGGCCCCGGCAATGCCACCTGCGACCCCACCGAACAGACCACCCAAAATCGCCCCGGCGATGCTGCCGATAGCGATTCCCACCGGCCCGCCGACTACTCCCAGCACCGCGCCGGCTTCTGCGCCTGAAAGGGCGCCGGCGGCACCGCTGGCCACACCGCCTGCCGCACCAATTAATCCACCCGTTTGTTTACCGATATTTTTCGTGACGACGCGTCCAGAGTTACAGCTTGGGCACGGGTTATACATACGCAGATCCTCTCCAGTGATGAGCGTGCTGAGCCAAAAGTGAGCACGCCAAATCCCCGACAGCAGTCGATACCGTGGGGCGTTCACGTAGGTGATATAGATCTGAAATATTTTCGGATGTGATTTCGATCGGTAACAGCTGGTGCTTGCGGTAACTGAACTCGGGTTGACTTGCCGATCTCAAGACCTATAATTACCAAATGGTAATTAATGGTGGTTGTAGATGCTCCGACAATCTGCGGCAAAAAGTGGGGATGCGACGTGCAGATCTCGTCGCAGAATAAAAAGTAGATGGGCGTTAATAGTGGGTTGGCCGCTTGTTACAACCAGAGTGCGAATGTCAAGGCGCTTCGCTATGGCATCGTCCGTGCTGTTCGCTTCTGCGGTGGCAGTCTGGTACCCGATTCCGTACAGGGACAGTGTGACTACTGATGATGCCTACGTCCGGGCCGATCTGACCCCGCTAGTATCACACGTTGAAGGATATCTCGTGGATGTGCCGATCCGCGACAATCAGAGAGTGCGTTCTGGCGATTTGTTGGCATTAGTGCAGGATGCTGATTATCGAGAAAAGGTCGCCGAAGCTCAGGCTAAGTCTGATTTAGCCGCTGCCGCGCTGGTCGAATCTCTCAGCCAAAAGCAATATCAACAGATTCAAGTAGAAGCGGCTGCGGCATCCTTACGGGCTTTACACGCTGAGTTGGATCGCGCAGTTGCTGATCACAGTCGCTATCATGCTTTACTGCCAAGTGGATCTGTGTCTCGCCAGCAGGTTGATGGTATTGATGCAGACGTTAAGCGTTTGAGCGCTAATCTTGCCCAGAGGCGCGCCGAGTGGATGGCGGCGCAACAGCGGGAGAAAATGAGCAATGCGAGTATAAACAAGGCGAGAGCCAATCTTCAGGCTGCACAGTCGAGTCTGAATCTGCGCAATATAGATCTTGGCTGGACACGTATCACGTCTCCGGTTGATGGCGTCATTGGCGAGCGTCATGTGCGTCCTGGTATGTATGTGCGCACCGGAACGCTGATCGCCGATGTAGTTCCGCTGCCACATGTTTGGGTGGTCGCAAATTTTAGGGAAAGCGAGATAACGCATATACGCCCAGGACAGCGCGTTACTATTTTGGTTGACAGTCTGCCTGGCCGAGCATTCGAAGGTAAGGTTGACAGTCTTCAGCCTGCCAGCGGGGCGCAGTTTGCTTTGCTTCCAGCCGACAATGCGACAGGTAATTTCACTAAGGTAGTTCAGCGTTTTCCGGTGAAGATCACACTTGACCCGAGTCAGGATTCGCAGTCCTCTCTGCTCCCGGGTATGTCCGTTACTACGACCATTCACACATCAACCGGACTGAGTTCAGGAAATTTTATTGATTGGTTAACCGGCTGGCTGCGAGGGCGGGTGTGAGTGACTCTTTAGGCCTTGCCGTATCAGAAGTGAATAGTCGGCTGAAGTCGCGACTTTTTCCCGGATCTTTGATTCGATGGGATCGTCGGCGTTTTTCGGCCTGCGTGGCCGCTATTGCTGCAGCCTGGATGACCGTGCTCGGTGCCCGATACGTTGTGCTGGGATTTGCCGATGTACGGGGTGGTTTAGGCCTGGGGGTTGACGAAGGTACTTTGCTTTCTTCAGCTTATGCCGCTGGAGATGTAGTCGGCGTGGTGATTGGCTGCTGGTTGGCAACTGCGTTATCACTTCGACGGGTGTTGTTAGGGGCAACGTTGCTCTTTATGGCTACCTCGGTATTAATGGCGTTCAGCCCTCCTTATGCTGCTCAGATCATCGTTCGCTTTGCACAGGGTATGGCCGGCGGGGTCCTATTACCGATGGCGATAGTTGCGCTATTGCGAACTCTACCGGCTAGGCATCGTGCTCTTGCTTTGGCACTGTATATCTCCGCCTCGACTCTGGCCCCGCAGTTGGCCGCTGCAATCACAGGCTGGCTGCTCGACCACTGGGGATGGCGCGCACTGTTTCTCGCAAACCTTCTGCCTGGCATATTCGCATTGATCGCGGGTTTCTATGGTCTGCCGCGCGAAAGACTGCGTTTGCGGCCTTTGCTTCATATGGATCGGTTTGGAATGCTCCTGTTCGTTGGCGGGCTTGGCATGCTCGCCTGTGCTTTCGATCAGGGTAATCGGCTTGATTGGTTACAGGCAACCCCAATTAGAGTGTTGCTATTCGCCGGTACGGTTGCCATATGCGGATTTATATATCACGTGGTCAGAGTGAGGCATGATCGCCTGCTTAATGTAGAACTGCTGTCGAGACGCAATATAGTACTGGGCATTTTGGGAATTTTGCCTTTCAGTGTCGCTGTGACAGGTTGCAGCTATGTGATTCCCCAATTCCTTATACAGATACACAGCTATCATCCGCGCGAATTGGGAGCGGTGCTGTGGGATGCAGGCTGGCCGCAATTGATTAGTTTTGCGGGCGCGGTAGTGTGCTTGGATAGGAAATGGTTGGGAGGTCCCCGTCGTTTACTTGTATTGGGGGGCGTATTGGTCGCCACGGGTGCTCTGCATGACAGCTTGAACATCGACGGCTCATGGGAGGGCGATGAGTTGCGCATTGGGCAGATATTGCAGGGCTTAGGGCTGCCCCTGATCTTGTTGCCACTACTGTATTTGTATGTTGGTGATCTTTTGCCGCGCGAGGGATTGCATGCTGCTATGGCATTCAATGTTATGCGCAGTATCTGCGGTACGGCGGGTTTGGCTTGGGTTAGCACTTTGGATCGAGTACGTGAGCAAACCCGATCTAATGTACTTATGGATCATGTGAGCACATCCTCGGCCGCTGTTTCAGCGAGGCTGGATGCCCTTATCTCGGCAGTCAGTATGCGGTCCAGCGGCAGTGATCAGGCGACGGAACAGGCATTGCATCTACTAGCTAGTAATGTGCGGCTTCAATCTCAGATTTTGGCGCATGCCGATACCTTGGCAGCGATCGCTGTGGTTACATTAATAGGTGCAGTGTTGGCGGCATTTATGATGCCCTACGGATCGGGACATCCCAGTTCTAATGTCCGCCACGCTTGAGTACCGTGCTTATTAGCACTCTCGCCAGAGTGTATGATATTTAATGGTATCCATACTCAAAGGACTTCATTGATGTTGAGTCTGAATAATGCCCTTTAGTCTATTGCGGCGGCGCAATTTAAGACTGAGCGAATCAATCAGCCGATGAGGATTGCGGTGGAGGACGCTGGAGAGGATTTAATCGCGCATATCCGGATTGGTGAGTTCGGTATTAGCCCTTTAGATATGGCTCGATATATTCAGTCAGGCGGACCACTCTTCGCTATAAATAGTTCGAACGGGGAGGGGGGGCAGTTGCGATATATTCTTGGCGAATACAGTTGCTTCGCGACGGTACTGTTATAGGAGCCGTCGGAGTGATTGGCGGTGCGCGTGAGCGGGACGATTTAATCGTGTGAGCTGGCGTCGCAACTTTTAGTTAGCTCCGTCGCGCGTCAATGCCTGCATGGCAGCAGGTGCTCCATGCAGGAAGCGAATGATAGATATTTCGATAAAACGATCCAGATCTTCCGGAACTGTCATGTCATATACCCAGCGACGTTGGGCAAGATAAAATAATTCACCGTGTAATCCCCATGCAACTTCAAGCTCAGCCGACGATAAGGTCTCACCGGGTGGCTTTTCGCAGGAAAGCTCACGTAATTCCATCGCCACTGGTTCGATCACTTTGGTCTGGATTAGGGAAAGATAACGTTGACTGATGCCGACGCCCTTGAGTCCTGCAAAAATAAAAATCCTAACCCAGTCATATCGAAAGATCGCAGGCAAATATGCCTTGTAAAAGTCGATTAATCGCGCTTCCAAGGTCTTTCCAGGCTGCTTTAGCATTGCCTCCCATTCAGGTTGCCAGCGGCTAAGGTAGACCTCTTGGTACACTCTATCTATCAACGCCTCTTTCGTTGCGAAATAACGAAACAGGTTCTGGTGTGTGATTCCAAGGCGTTCGGCTAACTCGCGTAGGGTACCTTCGAATCCGACCTCGGCGAAAAAGCGTACCGCCTCTTCAATAATCTCCCTCTCACGCTCTTGGGGGGGCATGCGTTTGCGTTTGTTTGGCGTTGGCCTCGAGGAGTCGTCGATCGTCTCGGCGGGGGCACATTTGCGTTTCGATTGTGGTGATCTGATCATGCTTTCAGCATAACGATAGACAATCGCTTGGTAAACAAGGTGGGACGCTTTGCAGTGAAATGTCGCACCACGCTCGCTAATTACTGATTGGTAAATAACTATTGATCGGTTGATTTTTTGCCCTATAATTACCATCCGGTAATTATTCATGTTGCGGACAAACTGAAGCGCATTTCAAATCAATTAGGAGGATTTCTGTAATGGCTAAAGCCCCCGAAACTGTATCAGTCAACGATCAGCGTTTCCTTGCTGGCCAGGCGGCGTTTGAGGAGATCACTGGGCTGCGTTCTAGTGAATTCTTGGACGGGCTAAAGGACCTTGCTCCTGCTATAGGCCGATTTGTTATGGAGTGGGAATTTGCCGATGTCTATGGGCAGAGTTCGTTAGATCTGCGTACCAGAGAACTCATTATGGTAGCTGGATGTGTTGCGCTAGGAGCAACTGCTGCTCCCATTCTGAAACTGCGAATTGGCTCAGCCTTGCGTGCCGGTGTTTCGCGTCAGGAAATTATTGACACAATTATCCAAATAGGTATAGCTGCCGGAGTTCCTGCTGCACTAGCGGCGATTCAGTCTGCTGGAGAAGTATTTGCAGTGCTCGATGCTTAAAGTGTTATCTGTTGCTTTTTTAGTAGGGAGCTCGAGAATAAAACAAGGCTCTGCGATGTTTGGAAGGCCCGGCTAGGGGTGGTCTGAGGTAGTCATATTTTTTTGTAAAATTCGGCTGCCTTCAATTTTGAAAGTGCCGATTTGATCCAAAACGCTCAGATCACTCACTCATTCCTATCTTTATTAGCCGCCGTGAGAACCTCGCGGTGGCTATTCCCTATATTACAGGCACACCTCTCCTGTATCGCTCGCTAAATGTCGGAATGCCATCCACAGATTCGACATTGCAAATCGCGTCGCCAGATGTGCCGTGTCCTTTGCCAGGCTAGGGAAGCGTGTTTTCACAAAACTGAACTGGCTATTGATCATTGGAAAGGGTGTTAGAACTTATTCAAAATTACTTTACCGCTCGCTTCTGTAGGCTCGTTATATACGTCGCTCTGAATCGCATGCCTACCTGCAGTGGGTGTCGATGCGACTTCAATCGGGATACTACTGCCAAGCTTATCCACTGCCACTGGGACACAAAAACATAAATTTTTCTTGGGTCATTTTTCAATAAGCTCCAACATGTAAGCCTGTGCTTGCTATTGTGTAGCTGCGAAGCGACGCCCGGTCTGGCTCTGACGTAACAGCCGTATTCATCGTTAGCTGAGTAAATTTTTAAGCCTGGTTACTGACAAGCTTTTAAGCAGGTTGATCATCACTCCAGTGTTCCGTCACTTGAAGGATGTCAGCTTTGGTGGTCTTAGCTTCATGATGGTGAGAGCCATGGCAGTTTGAGAGTCTGCCACAGCTATTTGTTAAAAAGCTAAACTCACTTCGCGTCTATATCCAGCGCTAGCTTGTAACTTTTCTGGTTTTCAAGGTTTTTAATGTAGGTTTCAATATGTGGAAATTCGCTCTTGGATTTGAGCAGGTTGAGCGCGCCTTTCACCACAAATCCCAGCATGAAGTCTGCTCCTGTGAGTCTCTCCTCGATTAAAAACTTTTTGTTATTCAAGTGGTTGTTTAGATAGGAAAAAACTTTATTGAATTCAGCTTCGGCGTAGTTGTTAAGGAATTTTAGTTCGGTTCCAGATTGTGTTTCAAACTCATTAAATATTTTCAGTAAGAACGGAAGCATTGCCGAGCTTTCTGAGAAATGGATCCATTGTAAGTAGTCAAGGTATTCTGCAGAGCTTTCTGTTGGTGCTAAATGAGGTGCGAATTTTTTTATCAGGATTTCTGCGATCGCGCCTGACTCCGCAATTATTTTTCCATCAAGCTCGATAACTGGAGATTTGCCTAGGGGGTGAATGCCCCTCAGTGTCTCGGGGGCTAGATGTGTTTTTTTATCACGCTGATACCGAATAATTTCATATGGTTGGCCTATTTCTTCCAGCAGCCACAGAATACGAAACGACCTTGAGTCATTGAGGTGGTGAAGTTTTATCATCATTTTTACGCCTTCTGAGTGATCTCGGTAAGGGAAATGTGCATTGTCTGAGGCTATCGATAGTTAATTTGCGGACTCGCAACGAGTAGGCAAGAAATTGTATCTGTCAATATGCGACCAGTCTACTATTCTGGTGGGCTGAATGCTCCGATAGCACTTACGGTCCGCTCCGAGTCCTTTGAGATCTGCATCTCGATGCTTGTCTTCTAGCGAGAGAGGAGTGCGCCCACAGAAATCCAAGGAGCTTTGGGAGGCTTAGGATTGGTTCTTTGCGTGTACTGCGGCGCTATGAGGATGCCGAGCGTGGGTTGGTGTTTAGACCTGCGGCGGCCATCAACAATTGCTACAATCTCTGGAGCAAAAATCTCACATAGACGACTGGTCTATTTTATGGTAGCTTGCACTGATGAAACCACGTTACGATGATACGCGCCAACATTTGCTCGATACGGGTCACCGAATGATGGTGGTTAAGGGGTTCACGGGTGTTGGGCTTAACGAGATTCTGCAAGCCGCAAGTGTGCCAAAAGGTTCGTTCTATCATTACTTCAAATCCAAGGAGCAGTACGGGCAGTGCTTGCTCGAGGATTACTTTCGCAATTATCTGGCGAACATGGATGAACGATTTGCCGCTACCGGCAATACAGCCCGTGAGCGGCTTATGGGATATTGGCAGAAATGGCTTGAAAGCTATTGTAAGCCCTGCGATGAGCAAAAGTGTCTTGTAGTTAAACTGAGCGCTGAGGTTGCAGATCTTTCGGAGGTTATGCGCCTCACTCTCCGTGACGGAACAGATCAGATAATTGAACGTATTTCTGGCTGTCTTGAGCAGGGTCAACTAGACGGTTCTTTGCCGCAAGGTGATGCTTACCGAACGGCCTTGGCGCTATACCAGCTTTGGCTTGGTGCAAGCCTGCTGAGCAAGCTGCACCGTAACAGTCGGTCGCTAGAAAATGCCATGGCTACTACTCTGATGATGCTGGTCCCTGAGGAGGCGTGATTACGAGATCGCCCACCCTCCCGCCTCGGTAGGGTGGCTTTTTTATGTGAAAAATAGCAGACTGGTCTAATTTTTCCGTTGATGCGGTTGTTTTTCCCCGCCATCCAAGGAGTGTGAAGATGTCTCAATCAAAGCAAATCAATCGAAGCGTTGTTCTGGCATCGCGTCCACATGGTGCGCCTGTCGAAGCGAATTTTCTTATTGAACAAGGTCCAATTCCTGAACCCGCAGAGGGGCAGGTACTTCTGCGTACTATCTATCTATCGCTAGACCCTTACATGCGTGGTCGCATGAGTGATGCGCCGTCCTATGCCCCTCCTGTCGAAGTGGGCGGAGTAATGGTGGGGGGCACTGTATGTCGTGTGGTTGCCTCAAAGCATCATGCCTATAAAGTGAATGACTGGGTGCTGTCTTTTAGTGGTTGGCAGGACTATGCGCTGTCTGATGGCAGCGACCTGACCCCTTTGGGCGATTCGCCAGCGCAGCCGTCTTATGCATTGGGCATATTTGGAATGCCAGGCTTCACCGCATACATGGGCTTACTGGATATTGGTCGGCCGCAGGCGGGTGAAACGCTGGTGGTGGCGGCTGCTACCGGGCCGGTCGGTGCGACTGTCGGGCAAATCGGCAAGATCAAGGGCTGTCACGTGGTCGGTGTGGCCGGAGGGGCGGAAAAGTGCCGGCATGCTGTCGAGGTGCTAGGTTTCGACGCCTGCCTCGATCATCGAGCGCCGGACTTCGCCGAACAACTGGCCAAGGCCTGCCCGTCGGGTATCGACATTTACTTCGAGAATGTCGGTGGAAAAGTCTTCGATGCTGTGCTGCCGCTGCTCAATGCCAAGGCCCGAGTGCCGGTCTGCGGAATTATTGCGCACTACAACGATACCGCTTTACCCGACGGGCCAGATCGCTCGCCTGCCTTGATGGGGGCTATTCTGCGTAAGCGTATTAAAGTCCAAGGCTTCATTATTTTTGATGATTACGCGCACCGCTACGACGAATTCTTTAACGATATGTCAAGCTGGTTTGCGCAGGGCCGGATTAAGTATCGTGAAGAATTGGTGAGTGGTCTAGAGGAGGCGCCTAAGGCCTTTATCGGCCTGCTAGAGGGGCGTAATTTTGGCAAGCTAGTGGTTCGGGTAAGTGAAGACTGATTGCCTGTTGTTGGAATGACAGTGTTTTTTGCTCTGCCAGCTCAAGCTCCTTGCTGGTAGGGCTTTTTTATTTAAAAAGATCCAGGCCACTAAGTACAAGTAATGCCTGTGGGGGGATTATGCACGCACGCAGTAAGCGCTCGCATCAAATAAACGCCGCGTTCTGGCGTGTACTGGTTGGCTGCTTGGGGCTTTACCCAACGCTTTTGTTGGTGCTGAGTATATTAGCCCCGCTGACCCGTGATTTGAGTTTCCCAGTAATGGTATTGGTGGAGGTGCTGGTATTGGTACCAATCACCCAGCTTGTCTCCTTTCCGCTGGCCGGGTGGTTGGTTGCCCGTTTAAGGCGGATTAATTCGTGAACGTATGAGGCTGTTTTGGCCTGCTTCCCATACCGCACCCACATGATTAAAGCGATAACTAAGGTTGTCGGCATTAAAAATACTAGTCTGAGGAATGAAGATGCAAACGCTAATCATCAATGGACAGTCGCACCAAGTCGACGTGCCGCAGGATATGCCTCTGCTTTGGGTCTTACGCGATGTGCTTGGCCTCACCGGGACAAAATACGGCTGTGGTATTGCTCAGTGTGGCGTTTGCACCGTGCATCTTGATGGTCAGCCGATACGTTCGTGCGTGACCCCTGTTGCTGCTTTGACGGGCCGCTCAATCACCACCATTGAAGCCATCGGTGAGACTGCTGTCGGTCAAGCCGTTCAACAGGCTTGGCTGGCGCATGAGGTGGTGCAATGCGGTTACTGTCAGTCAGGGCAGATCATGGCGGCCACTGCTCTGCTGCAGAGCCAGCCCGCGCCAGACGATCAGGCGATTGATGCTGCAATGGCAGGCAATCTTTGTCGCTGCGCCACCTACACCCGTATTCGCACAGCCATCCACAGTGTTGGCCGTGTAGAGGAGGCGTGAGATGAAGAAGACAATCGAAATGAATGTTGATATGTCCCGTCGCCGTCTCTTGCAAGGCAGCGGTATCGCGGTCGGCGGCTTGGTGTTGAGTACCTGGCTACCGCCGTTGGTGTCCAAAAGCGCTGCCTCCGAGGCTGCTGCCTTAGGCCGGCTGGGTGATCGCTCCGCTGAGGGGTTCGGGGCCTTTGTGCGGGTGGGCCCAGATGGCGTGGTCACGGTGATCTCGCCGAAGATTGAAATGGGTCAGGGCGCGCAAACTGGTATTGCAATGATGGTGGCGGAGGAGCTTGAGGTCGATTTGGATAAGGTAGTAATCCAGGAGGCCCCACCGAACTCCGCACTGTATACCGATACCCTGCTTCAGTTTCAGGCCACTGGTGGCTCGACCTCTACCCGTTACACCTGGGAGCCGCTGCGTCGGGCGGGCGCTACAGCGCGCATTCTGTTGATTCAGGCGGCAGCGCTGCAATGGCGCGTCGCGCCGAGCCTGTGTCATGCGCAGAATGGCCAGGTGTTTGGCCCCAAAGGCCTGCAGGCTGACTACGGCGATTTGGTCGAGGCCGCTGCGACGCTGCCGTTGCCCGACGCGGTGCCGCTGAAAACCCCCGAGCAGTTCAAGCTGTTGGGCACTCCCGCGCAACGCCTGGACACGCCCGCGAAGGTCAACGGCAAGGCGCGCTTTACCATTGACCTGCAAATCCCTGGGATGCTGGTGGCCTCCAGCATCACCTGTCCGGTGTATGGCGGACGGCTGCGTTCGGTTGATGAAACTGAGGCGCGACGGGTGTTAGGGGTGCGCGACATCGTGCGTTTGGACAATGCCGTGGCCGTTACCGCAAGTAACTTTTGGGCCTGCCAGCAGGCCATCAAAGCGTTAAAGATCGAGTGGGAACTTGGGTCGAACGCTACTATCGGATCAAAGCAACTGGACCAGGAGCTGCTAGCCGCAAGTAGCCGTGATGGCGTGGTCGCTAAGCGCACAGGCGATATTGAGCAAGCCAAACAGGGGTCTTCCAGCCAGTTCGAGGCCGTTTACGAGCAAGCGCTGTTGTCGCATTCGCCGCTTGAGCCCATGAGCTGCGTGGCCCATGTGCGTAAAGATGCGTGCGAGCTATGGGTGGGCACCCAAGTGCCGGTCTTCGCCCAACAGACGGCCGCCCAAGTCACCGGGCTGCCCTTGGAAAAAATCCAGGTGCACAATCAATTGATCGGTGGGGCATTTGGCCGGCGTCTGGAGTTCGACTTCATCACCCAAGCAGTGGCCATCGCGCGTCAGGTCGATTACCCGATCAAGCTGGTCTGGAGCCGTGAGGAGGACATGACCCACGACCTCTATCGGCCGCTCTATGCCGATCGTATGCAAGCCGCCCTCGATAAGCAGGGGCGTCCGCTGGGCTGGGAACACCGTATCGCTGGTGCCTCGATTCTCGCCCGCTATGCCGGCAGCTTGCCTCCCAGCGGCGTGGATGCCGATGCCGTTGAAGTCGCGGTGGAACCCATCTACCGCCTGCCGCATTTGCAGGTTCGCTATATCCGCCAGGAGCCGAGTGTCGTGCCCGTGTCCTGGTGGCGAGGCGTCGGCCCTCTGCGGGGGACCTATGCCCTTGAGTGTTTTATTGATGAGCTGGCGCACAATGCCAAGGCCGACCCGGTGGTCTACCGTTTGGAGCTGTTGGCGGACCAGCCACGTGCCCAGGCGGTGCTGCGCTTACTTGCTGAGAAGAGTGACTGGTACCAGTCTTTACCTGCTGGGCAGGGTCGGGGTGTGGCAGTAAGTTCGGTGTTTGGCAGCTATGTAGCAACTCTCGTTGAGCTTGAGATGCAGGGTGAATTTGGCTTGCGCATTAAACGCTTGATCAGTGTTGTGGACTGCGGCTTCGCGACTAACCCGACGTCGGTCTTGGCGCAGGTTGAAGGTGGGACATTATTCGGTCTGTCTGCTTCGTTGTTCAACGAAATTCTTATCGAGAACGGTCAGGTTCAGCAGACCAACTTCCACAACTATCGGCAGCTGCGCATAAGTGAGGCGCCAGCAGTTGAGGTGCACCTGCTGCCTAGCCTGGAAGCACCGGGCGGAGTCGGGGAAGCCGGTACTGCGCTGATCGGTCCAGCTTTGGTTAACGCTCTCTACGCTGCTTCCGGTACGCGCATTCGTCGGTTACCACTTAGCCGTGCTGGCTACTATCCGGTTTGAGGAGTTACTCATGAATTTGATAACAAGTTGGCTATTGCTCGCTAGCGGATTCCTGGTGGCGCAGTTTGCGTATGCGCAGGAGGACTTACTTGCCAGGGGCGAGTATCTTGCGCGCGCTGCAAATTGCGTGGCTTGCCATACCGTGCCCGGTGGTAAACCCTTCACCGGTGGTGTCGAATTTAAGCTGCCATTCGGCTCGCTTTTTTCGCCCAATATCACTCCAGATAAGCAAACTGGCATCGGAGCCTGGACTGATGATGAGTTCGTTAGCGCGCTGCGAACCGGCGTGGGGCGCGATGGCAAACACTACTATCCAGCATTCCCTTATACGTCCTACAGCAAGATGTCGCGTGACGACATCCTGGCCATCAAAAGCTATCTCGATAGCCTGGAGCCAATCGAGCAGGTGGCTCAAGAGAACCAGCTGAACTTCCCGTTCAATCAGCGTTGGGGGATGTTTTTCTGGAATATGCTGTTCCTGGACGACAAGCAATTTGAAACCGAGGCCCAGCACTCTACCGAGTGGAATCGAGGCAAATACCTAGTGGAAGGTCCTGGCCACTGTGGTGAGTGCCATTCGCCTCGGAACCTGTTCCAAGCTGTCAGCAAAGACCGTTCGCTTGCCGGTAACCTGATACAGGGTTGGAACGCTTACAACATCAGCTCTGACCCGATACATGGCGTCGGTGCCTGGCCCACGGACGTGCTGGCGCGTTACTTGAAGGACGGCGCGGCGCCAGGATTCGGGTTGTCCACCGGGCCGATGGCGGAGGTGGTGGAGCACAGTCTGAGCCATCTGACCGACGCCGATCGTCACGCGATCGCCGTTTATCTCAAGGACTCACCGGCGCGCAGCGAAGGTGTGGCTCGTCCGCAGCAGGCTAAGCTTGCACCGCAGGGGGGCGACAATGCCCTTGGCAATAAACTGTTCGCCGAAGCCTGTTCTAGTTGTCACCGCTGGGACGGGACCGGAAACCAGAGTCAGACTGCCATGCTACGGGGTCTAAAGACGGTCAACGATCCTGCCGCCAGTAATTTGCTGGGCATCCTGCTAAATGGGCATGGTTCGACCGACACCCGGGTAGATCGACGCATGCCGTCGTTCGGGACCATTTACTCCGACCAGGAATTGGCTGCGCTGAGCAGCTTCGTACTGAAGCGCTTTGGCGAGACTGGTGCGCAGGTATCGGAGCAAGCTGTGGCTAAGCGCCGTACCGAGTCCCTTCATTGAGCCGAGGTGCCTCATGTCTTGTCTGATTCCACTGCTGGATGTACTCCTGGCGGAGCGCAATGCTGGCCGAGAAGCGGTGCTTGCGACCGTGGTAAAAGTCGACGGCTCTGCGTATCGGCGACCAGGAGCGCGGATGCTAGTCTCGCGCTTCGGCAGGCCCGAGGGGACCATCAGTGGTGGCTGCCTGGAGGCGGAAGTCGCCAGAAAAGCCTGGTGGTTAACTGAAGCTGGGCCTGCACTGCGTAGCTACAGCACCTCCGAGGCGGATGAGGGCAGTGAGGAAGCGCTTAGTTTCGGGCTGGGCTGCAACGGTAAGGTTCACGTATTGTTCGAGCGGCTGCCTGCCAGTGGTCCTTGCGCGTTGATTACTGCGTTGCTTGGCGTTCGCGACACCCAGCAACCGGCGGCCATCGCCACGGTGATCGCCAGCTCGGCTGATGGTTCACACCGGTTAGGTGATCGCCTGTTATTAGTGTCAGGACAAAGCGCCGAGGGCGAGTTGCTGCAGTCGGCGCTGGCTGAGCAGATCAGGATTGATCTCCAACAGACCTTGGTGCGTGGAAAGTCATCCCGATATCTTTACCCGAATGGCACCGGCAAGATTGAAGTGCTTATGGAGTACCTGCCGCCCGTGCGGCGTTTGGTAGTGTTTGGTGCGGGCCATGATGCCCAGCCGCTGGTGCGCATGGCCAAGCTCTTGGGCTGGCATGTGACAATCATCGATGGGCGGTCACACTTTGCCCGAGCAGAGCGTTTTCCCGACGCTGACCAGGTGCTGGTTGGCGATGTTGAGCAACCTTTCGCCTACCGTGAACTTGTACGCGGCGCAGCGGTGGCGGTGATGACTCACAGCTTGGTGCAAGACGCGCACTGGCTGCAGGGAGTGTTGCACAGTGAGCCCTGTTATGTAGGGCAGTTGGGCCCGCGTGAGCGCACCGAGCGCCTGCTGGCCGGTATCCACGAGCAGCAGGGCGAGTTGCCAGGGCTGGCGTGTTTGCATTATCCGATTGGCCTGGACCTGGGCGGCGACACTCCGGAAAGCGTGGCTATGGCGATGCTGGCGGAAATTCAGGCGGTGCTCAATGGTCGCAATGGTGGCAGCCTGCGTTTCAGGTCCGCGAGTATCCATGATAGCGACCCAGTGCTGATCGCTAGCGAGACCGAAACCGAAATCGCTTTTGCTGCAGAGGCTTATCGGCGGTTCGCCGTGCAGCCTTGACGACTGATCAACCGAGGAACCTATCAGCGTGAATCAAACCATACGCGTTGTAGCGATACTGACCGCCAAAGGCGGCAAAGAGCAGCAGGTCGAGCAGATTCTGCGAGCTTGCGTGCAGCCCTCGCGGGCCGAAGACGGTTGCCTGTCTTACGTCCTGAGTCGGTGCATTGAACAGGTCGGACGGTTTGTCTTCGTCGAGCGCTGGGCAAGCCATGAGGCGATAGCGCTTCATCGGCAGATGCCCCATTACACGACCATGGCCAATGCCCTTGGCGAGCTGCTGAGCGATCGTCAGGTTTATGTGCTGGAGGCGTTGGCTGAGGATGGCGAGTCAGCCACTGGCTTCGACACGGACATGGCAGGGTGATCGTCGATCGACAGGGTCGGCGTTTCCGCAAACTTCGCCTGAGCCTCACGGCTGCCTGCAATTACGCCTGCACCTACTGTGTGGCCGATGGCCGCCGCTTGGTGGCCGCGCGTGATGAGCTGGCGGCCGCGTCGATGCTGCGCGCCGTCGAACTGCTCAGGGATGTCGCCGGTATCGACGCGCTGCGCATTACCGGCGGTGAGCCGCTGCTGAGTGATCGGCTGGAGCCTTTTCTGCAGGGCATCGGTGCGCTAGCGTTGCAGGACATCAGCCTGACCACTAATGGACAATTGCTGGCCGGCAAGTTGCCGTTATTGCGCAGCGCGGGCATCCAGCGGGTCAATGTGTCCCTCGACACACTTGACCCGCGCGCCTTCCGCAAGATCGCAAAGGGCGGCGATCTGCAGACTGTGCTTAACGGCATTGAGCTGGCGCGTCGATCTGGTATGAGCATCAAAATCAATATGGTGCCGATGCGTGGCAGCAACCTCGACCAGGTCATGCCCATGTTGGCGTTCTGCCTGGAGCAGGGCTACGAATTGCGCTTTATCGAGCTGATGCGCATGGGCCATCTGGCCCAGCATGCAGAGGCTTTTCGTACCCAGTTCGTCGGCCAGCGCGAGCTGCTGGAGCTTATCGGCGAGTGTTATGTCTTCACACAAACCGAGGCAGCGCTAGATGCCACTGCGCTGCGTTATAGCGTGGGCGAGCGCGGGGCGTTCGGTATTATTGCCAACGAAAGCGCGCCCTTTTGCCGGAGCTGCAGTCGTCTGCGGTTGTCGTCTACGGGCTGGTTATACGGATGCCTATCATCCAATCGCGGACATTTTATGGGCGCGCTGTTGGATCTGCCGACTGAGCAGGCGCAGCCGCAACTGAAAGGGTTGCTCAGTCGTGCGCTGCAGGACAAACAAGACGCCACTTTTACCGGCAGTGCCCTGATTATGAAATCGGTGGGTGGCTAAGGTCGGCCGGCTTGTCGACGTCCAGCAGGATGCCCCTATCAGCAAGCGTCACTTCTATCACCTGTTGCGCATGGGTGGCGATTAAAGCCTTGGCCCCATTCTCCCCTTGCAGTTGCATCAGCTCCGGCCAAAAGCGCCGGCCGAACAGCACGGGGTGTCCGCGCTGGCCATCGCAGTAAGCGACAACAATATGTTCAGCGTGCGCATGCGCGCGCAACTGCAACAGCGTTGCGAGAGTAATCCACGGCATATCCCCGAGCAGCACCGCCACCGCAGTGGCCTGCGTATTTGCCAGGCTCTGGATGCCGGCGGCCAGGCTTGAGCCCATGCCCTGTTTGGCGTGGGCCGCACGTACCAGATGAATGCCATGCGGAATAGCCAAGGCCTCTGCATCATCCTCAGCCTTTAATACGACTCGAACATCGCTGAAGGCTTCTTTCGCGCGCAACAACGTCGCGCGCAAAAGGCTGTTGCCGTCTGCCAGCTGGGCAAGGCGTTTGTCGCTGCCGAAGCGTTGCCCGGAGCCGGCGGCGAGAACTAGGCCGACATACTCAGGCTTGCGGTGCGGTTCTGTCATGTTGAAAAAATCCTATGCTGCCCCCTGAAGAAGAAGGTCGGCCGTAAAAGACCACTAGGAGGCTTCGCGCTTCTCTCTGGAATGTGCAGTATTTTGCGTATACCGCTCCGGTTTCAGAGTGATTAAGTGACAGTTTGGCGAAACCAAAGTGCGTTTCCACTGGGTAGTGAAGAACGCCGCGCCACAGGTCAAGTTGTTCGATCTGTCGAACCTGCACATGTCCTGGCTGGCCGGTATTTGCTGATCACCCCAGGCGAGATGGGGGCGTAATGCAGAGTATGCCCGCTACCAAATGCTCGCTGCGGCTAAAAACTCATAAATGAACGGGTTAGTTGATCGTTACTTGGTCAGATTGCTGTTTTTGAAATCGGCAAGCACTGAAATCAGCCAGAAATACAAGGTTTCTTCAGCCTTAGATTTTTTCTTGCAGCGCTTTGAAAAAGGCATCGATATTTTCGTCGTGGCGTTTGTAGTAGGTCCAGGGGCCGATCCGCTGCGATGTCACCAATTGCGCGCGCTGCAGAGCTGCGAGATAAAGCGATGTGGTGGACTGCGAGAGGCCCGTGCGCTCTTGGATGATACTGACGCACACGCCTACCGTTTCTGGGTCGACCTCCTGCTCTGGAAAGATTGTCCTGGGATCCTTGAGCCAATTGAGGATGGCAAGGCGCATCGGGTTTGCCAATGCTTTCAGTGCTTCGTTGACGTCAATGGTCATGGAATGTTGATACCTGTTTTTTGCGATATTTAGATATCTTCCGGGTTTGCGCAGAAAAATGGAAGGTATTGACGTGACCTCTGCGCCCGCCGTCTGTTGCAAGGACTGGCCGCTCCTGGCTGAAGTATTGTTGCTCTGTCAGGCAGCACTATCAGAAGCCTGGACGCCGAATTGCGGGACGATATGCTTGCCAAGTTCCTCGATAACCTCTGCTGCGGGGCGTTTACCATACTTGAGGTTCAGGATGACGTGATCTACACCGATTTCCTGAAGTGTATCCAGCAAGGCCCGAAGGTGGTTACGTCCTAGTCGAAATCCTAGATGGATATGCGAGGGCGGCGTGGACGGGTGTTCGTCCAGGTCGATATAAAGCGATTGCAAGAACGGCTTGTAGATAGTGCCACACTGTTTAACTATTTCCTGTCGCCAATCCTCCACGATCAGTCGCTGTATTTTTGGCGGACGTGGATAGTTGATCCATCCATGGCTTTCACGTGCGATCCAATCGAGCGGCTGGCGGCTGTGTCCGGTTACGAATAGCGGTATTTCCCGAGTCGTAGGTTTGGGAACGAGGTCGGCCCCCACTAACTCGCCGCCACTCCAGCGAATGGGCTCGAAGTGTGTTCGATGGGCTTGGCGTATCACATTGAAGTTTTCTTGAAAGGTCTCGCCACGCTTTTCTGGATCAATGCTGAATGCGGGAAACTCCACGGGACGATCGCCAGAGGCTACTCCCAGGAGCAAGCGACCTCCGCTCAACTGATCAATGCTCGCTGCGGCCTTTGCCGTGTGCAAGGGATTACGCAAAGTAAGGGCGATGGAGGCGGTACCTAGTGCGATTTCTGTTGTATGGGCTGCCATGTAGCCCAGATACACCCAAGGGTCGAAAACCTGGCCGACATCGCCGAAGCTTGGGTCCCTGAGTGGGACGTCGCGAAACCAGAGCGCCGAAAAACCAAGTGCCTCTGCACGTTTGGCCAGCGCGACCTGATCTAGCATGCTCGGTGTATCACCTTCGAAAGCCTCTAGGGGAAAGAACAGCCCAAGGCTTAGATGACCCTGCCTGAAGGTTCGTTTGAATCCCCTATGCTCTTGGTAGGGGATCGTGCTCGGTTGGTACATGCTTAACTTCCTCGGTCAGCAAACGCTGAGCCACGCCCCTGAGTTATGGGGCGTGGCATTGAGCGTTTAGGATTTGTAAGTCGGGTAGTCGGTGTAGCCCTTATCGGTACCGCCGTACATGCTGCTTGGATCAACTGGGTGAAGCGGCCAGTTGTTGGCGATACGAGCGGGCAGGTCGGGGTTCGCAATGAAGGGGCGACCAAAAGCGATCAGGTCGCCCCAGCCAGCTTTTATCACGCGATTTCCTCGTTCAGCGGTGTACTTGCCGGCATAGAGAATCTTGCCGCTGAAGGTCTTACGAACATCTTCCCGGAACGTCTCAGGCAGCTCGGGTGCGTTTTCCCAATCGGCTTCGGCGAGCGACAGGTAGGCAATGCCCACTTCCTCGAGGATCTTCACTGCCTCGATGTAGGTTTGGTGAGGATCTTCTTCGACCAGGCCAAGGTATACGCGGTCTTCGTCTGTGGTCGCGAACAGCGGGGCGAAGCGAACTCCCATGCGCTCCTTGCCGACGACACCAGCAACGGCCAGGGTGATTTCGCGCAGGAAGCGAAGACGGTTCTGCAGCGAACCGCCATATTCATCATCACGCTGGTTGGTATGGGCCGAAATGAACTGGTTTACCAGGTACCCGTTCGCGCAGTGAAGCTCCACCCCGTCAAAACCTGCGTCCAAAGCATTTCGGGCTGCTTGGGCGTAGAGCTCAACCAGTTCCTTTACCTCCTTGGTGGACAGGGCTCGGGGGGTCGATGGGTCGGCCAGTGCACCCGTGCCGGGGCCAGTTTCGATGAACACCTTGACGTTGTCCGCGCGGATGGCTGATGGCGCGACGGGCGCTTCACCACCGGGTTGCAGCGATGTGTGCGACACGCGGCCTACATGCCAAAGTTGAGCAAAGATCACCCCCCCTTCGGCGTGAACAGCGTCGGTGACCTTACGCCAGCCTTGTATCTGTTCTGGGCTATGAATGCCGGGTGTCCAGGCATAACCCTGTCCTCGGGGTTCGATCTGTGTGCCCTCGGTCACCATGAAGCCAGCACCGCTGCGCTGACGGTAATATGTGGCCATTAGGTCGTTCGCAATATTGCCGGGTTGGGAGCTGCGCGAACGCGTCAGTGGCGGCAGAACGATACGGTTCTTGAGGGTGTATGGGCCCAGCTGAGTGGTTTTAAAAAGTTCTGATTGTGTCATTTCGTTTACCTGCATATCTAAAATATTCGATGTTATAGGTCAAAAAAACATGGATCAGCGAGGTCAGAAGAGCCCGAGCGGTGCTTCGTTGAGGCTGACGTAGATGTTCTTCTTCTGGCTGTAGGCTTCCAGCATTGACTTGTGAGTTTCCCGTCCTAGGCCAGATTTCTTATAGCCACCAAAGGGGGCGTGGGCAGGGATCTCATGGTAGGTATTTACCCACATACGTCCGGTTTCCACCGCGCGTGCCACACGTAACGCCCGGTTGATGTCTTGGGTCCAGACTGCGCCCGCTAGGCCGTACTCGGAGTCGTTGGCCATGGCGATGACCTCCGCTTCATCCTTGAAAGGAATGACGCACAGAACAGGGCCGAAAATTTCCTCGTAGGCGACGCGCATATCGTTGCGAACACCGACCAGAATCGTTGGCTGGATGAAGAAGCCGGCATCGTAATCGGCACCTGTAAGGCGACCGCCGCCGATCAGTACCTCGGCACCTTCCTGTTTGGCGATATCAACGTAGCCGAGGATCCGTTCCATCTGGGTCTTGCTGACCTGTGCGCCCATCATGGTGTCTGGGTTCAATGGGTCACCCACACGCACAGCTTCGAACTTATGCTTGAGCTCAGCCAGGAATTGCTCGTAGATGGACTCGTGAACGAACAGCCGTGCGCCGGATTCGCAGACTTGGCCTTGGTTCCACAGGATGGCGAGGACTGCGCCTTCCACGGCCTTGTCCCAGTTCGCATCGGGGAAAACGATGTTGGCTGACTTGCCGCCCAGTTCAAGGGTGGCAGGAATGATTTTCTTCGCTGCCGCATTGGCGACGAGTTCGCCGACACGCGTCGAGCCAGTGAAGGCAAGCTTGCGCAGGTCTGGATGATCCAGTAGGGCCTGGCCAACTGAGGTGCCTAAGCCTGTGACGATGTTGACCACGCCGGCCGGAAGTACCTTGGCGAAGATCTTCGCCAGTTCAAGGATGGTTACCGGGGTTAGCTCAGAAGGTTTGATGACTACGGTGTTACCCGCCGCGATGGCTGGAGCGATCTTCCAGGCGGCCATAAGAAGCGGGAAGTTCCACGGAATCACTTGGCCCACGACGCCGAGGGGTTCACTGAGAGCGATGCTGAGTGTTTGCTCATCCAGCATGACCGCCTCATCCGATTGGCTGCGGATTGCGCCGGCGAAGTAGCGGAAATGATCAATCGCCAGTGGGATGTCGACGGAGCGACTTTCACGAATGGGTTTGCCTACATCAAGGGTTTCCAGAACGGCGAACCGATCGGCATCGGCTTCCAGCAGGTCGGCGATCTTCAACAACGCATTGGCGCGTTCCGCTGGCGAGGTGGTACGCCAGGTCACGAAGGCGCGTTTTGCGGCCTGCACCGCGCGGTCGACGTCGGCAGCTGTGGCGTTTGGGATGTTGGTGAGAATTTTTCCGTTGGCGGGGTTGATAATGTCGAGGGTTTCACCATTTTCGGCCGCCACCCACTGGTTGTCGATAAACAGGCCGTAGCTGTTGTCGGGAAGGTAGCTCGGATGGGTATCACTGGAATTTTGCATGGGTTACCTCCTGAGGTAAGTGCGATGGGTTTGGTTGAGATTATTTGAGATATTGATATATGTCAATATGTAGTTGTGTATTCGCGCAGGCATTCCTATCGCCGCACTTTTTCAGCCTGCTTCTGGATCGGCGGGGAGCGCGCTGTGCTGCGCGCCAGGCTTGGCAACGTAGTCCAGCCCCCCCCCGATCTCTTCATCAAAGAGGGGGGGGGCTGCTGCATAAAAGCACTGAGGCCTGTTTGCATTGAGGTGAAGATGTAAGTCAGAACGGCGCGTCGATATCCATGACGTTAATCAGCTTGTGGTTGACGAATTCCTTGATTCCCAAACCAATCAGCTCGCGACCGTAACCAGATCTTTTGATTCCGCCGAAAGGTAGGTCGGCTTTCGATGACGTTGGGTGATTGACGAACACCATGCCTGTCTCGATGCGCTTAGCAACCTCAACACCATGCTGGGCGTCTGCGGTGAATACCGAACCACCGAGCCCGAACGGAGAGTCGTTGGCGATAACTATCGCGTCTTCTTCGTCTTTAGCTCGTAAGATCATCGAGACTGGACCGAAGAACTCCCAGTAGTAGGCAGGGTTATCAGGCGTCAGGTTGGTCAGAATGGTCGGTTGAACAAATGCACCCTTGCTTGGTACCTTGGGCCCAACCTCGGTGGCCGTAGCACCGTAGTTGACTGCTTCACGAATCTTCGCGCGGATTTCGTCGGCGGCAGTTTGAGATGACAGGGGGGCTAGATTTGTTTCCGGATCGAACGGGTCGCCGGCCTTCAGTTGTGCTACACCTTCGGCATAAAGGCGCAGGAACTCATCGTAGACTTCTTCCACTACAATCATGCGTTTGGATGATATGCACACCTGTCCAGCATTCCAGTGACGGCCTACAACAGCCCACTTCACGGTCTTTTTCAGTTCAGCGTCGCGCAGAACTATGAAGGCATCTGCCCCCCCCAGTTCCAATGTAGATTTCTTCAGTGCCTTGCCAGCCTGGGAGGCGATGATGGCACCTGCGCCTTCGGAACCGGTCAGTGCCACCCCGTGTACTCGAGAGTCGTTGAGGATTGTCTCGATTTGCTGGCGATTTGCGTACATGTTGCTGAATGCGCCAGCAGGTAGACCAGCATCAAGCAGTAGTTGTTCGAAAGCTTCGGCACATTGCGGTACGTTTGAAGCATGTTTGAGCAGCACGGTATTACCCGCTGCCAACTGTGGTGCGAGAATGCGAGCAATTTGATAGTAAGGAAAGTTCCATGGTTCAATGGCCAGGATAGTGCCCAACGGCTCATGGACCAAGATTGCTTCACCCTCGGCTGGGTCGGCTACCGGCAGCTTCTGCGGAGTTAACAAAGCTTCTGCATGTTTAACGTAATACTCAAAGATACTTGCTGAGATTTCTACTTCACCTAATGCTTCGGCAGTGATCTTGCCCATTTCCAGTGTTAGCAACCGGGCATAGTCGTTTGCTCGCGCGCGCAGCAGGTCGGCAGCTCGCTGAAGGACGGCCCCACGCTCTGCGATTGAGCAATTCTTCCAGACAAGAAATGCGTTGTGAGACGCCTCAAGAGCCTGTTCAATCTGAATATCTGTTGCATCTGGAAAACTTTTTAGAACTTCACCTGTATAGGGATTAACGGATGCGTATGCCATGCTGTTTCTCCAGTAATTTTAAGTAAATTTGATTTGTTAATGAGGCTGGTAAGTAGACAGGACCTAAACTGCGGGAATATTTTGGTGCATTTACTAATGATTGATGCCATCAATCAGGAATACTCTGTAAACCGCACCTTTAAGACGATGTTGCAGTGCCTCTTGGTAGGCGGGGCTGGAGTACCACTCTCGAGCTGCTGCTATGTCCGGAAATTGAAGAATGACTGCGCCCTCAATCGGTCCGCCTTCGAGCACCTCCAGTTGGCCGTAGAAGGCCAATGGTGTGAGGTTCCGACCCTGGCGTGCCGCCGGTGCTTTACGGGCATAGAGTTTCAACTCAGCCTCGTCTGTGGTGTGTTCACGTGTGAAGACTACGTAGGCGGACATTGACGTAGTCTCAGGCCAACAGTTTGAGCAGCGAGTGAGCCGTAGCTTCAGAGGAAGCTGGGTTCTGGCCAGTTACGAGCAACCCATCGACTTCGACATGAACGCTCCAGTCAGCACCCTTGGTATAGCGCCCACCATTTGCCTTGAGCATATCCTCTACCAGGAAAGGCACGATTTGAGTTAGACCCACCGCAGCCTCCTCGCTATTGCTGAAACCGGTTACTGTCTTGCCTGCAACCAGAGGTTTGCCATCTACACACTTGACATGGCGCAAAACCGCTGGTGCGTGACAAACCGCTCCGACAGGTTTGCCGGATTGGATTGATTGCTCGATCAGAGAGATAGAAAAGGTGTTCTCCGCAAGATCCCACAGTGGGCCATGGCCGCCAGGGTAGAACACCGCATCAAACTCGGAACTGATCACGTCGCTCAGTTTCTCGGTGTTGGCCAGCGCGTGAGTGGCGACTGAATCGGTCTGAAAGCGACGGGTGGCGTCTGTCTGGAAGTCGGGCTCATTGCTCTTTGGGTCGATGGGTGGTTGACCGCCTTTCGGCGATGCTAGGGTCACTTGCACGCCAGCGTCGATGAAGGCGTAGTAAGGCGCGGCCAGCTCTTCGAGCCAGAAACCGGTCTTCTCGCCAGTGTCACCAAGCTGGTCGTGGGAAGTCAGAACGAGGAGAATCTTCATGTCGTATACCTTGCAGTTGTGCATGCTTGTGGATGTTTTGTAATGCGCTGCCTGTGTGGATAAGCAGTGCTGGAGGTTGGCTTATAGGCTCGCTTCAAGCACACGGCGGCTGACGTCTAAACTGACGTTGTTGTGTTCGCCGAGTGCGGTGAGGTGGTGTGTGTCGAGCTGGTTTATTAGCGCATCTATAGCGTCAGTGCCGAGCTTGTAGGCGGATAAGTGCGTCGGTAAGCCCAGGCTCTCGAAGAACATCCGGGTCTGTTGTATGGCCATGTCAATCCGTTGTTCTTTGTCCCCTTGGCTGATCTGCCAAACCCGCTCGGCGTACTGCAGCAGCTTCGCGCGCTTGGCTTCACGACGAATCTCTAGGTTCGCAGGAAGTACGATGGCCAGGGTCCGTGCGTGATCGATGCCGTACAGCGCGGTGAGCTCATGGCCGATCATGTGGGTGGACCAGTCCTGTGGTACGCCCGCTCCGATCAGGCCATTGAGCGCCAAAGTGGCCGTCCACATGAGGTTGGCACGCGTGCTGTAGTCCGCGGACTCTTTCAGTACAAGGGGGCCAATTTCGATCAGCGTTTGTAAAAGACCTTCGGCAAAACGATCTTGGACGCGCGCATCGATTGGGTAGGTCAGGTACTGCTCAATGACATGCACGAACGCATCGACAACGCCGTTTGCGAGTTGACGGGTGGGGAGGGTTTGGGTTTTGGTGGGATCGAGAATCGAGAATTGTGGAAACATGTAAGCGCTTCGAAACGGCAGCTTGTCTTGTGTCGCCCGGCGAGTAACCACGCCTCCATTGTTCATTTCCGAGCCAGTTGCCGGTAGGGTCAGAACGGTGCCAAATGGCAGCGCTCGTCGAATACTTGCACCCCGCGTTTCCAGAATGTCCCAAGCATCACCCTCGTAGCCAACAGCAGCGGCAACGAACTTGGTGCCATCGATGACCGAACCTCCACCGACAGCCAGGAGAAAATCCAAGCGATGGGTGCGAACCTGATCAACAGCCTTGATTAGCGTTTCATAGCTGGGGTTTGGCTCTATACCCCCGAATTCTTGCACTTCCCGAGAGCCTAATGCGTCACGGACTTCGCGGAGCGTACCGTTTGCACGAGCGCTCTGGCCACCATAGAGCAGCAGGATGCGGGCCGCAGCCGGAACCAGTTCATCCAGGCGGCTGATGGTTTCGTTGCCGAAGACGATTCGCGTAGGGTTGTAGAAGTCAAAATTAAACATTGCTTTAACTCCGATTAAATAGACCAGTCGTATATTTTTTGAGTAAATTTTTTACATTGAAAATTTCATCGGTCGGATACCTGACTGAGTAACAGAGAAGTAGTCTCGAAGGCCGCCTGCAAAGGCATCTGATCACGCGTGACCTTGGTCCTTAGACTGGCTCCGAGCCAAAGTTGGTACAGCATGGTCGCCAAGCCGCGGGTGTCAGTATCGCCCGGCAGAGAACCATCGTTTACAGCGTCACTCACCACATTGGCGAGACGAGTAATTACTCCTTCCATGCCATCCTGGAGCACCATACGCATTGGCTCCGATAGATCACTGACTTCCGCTGCAAGCTTCACTGCCAAGCATTTCCCCTCGGCGGGATAACAGGCTGATTGGGTTTCAATCCAGGTAGCCCAGTAGGCCAGCAAGCGTTGTGCTGCTGATACACTTGGACGGTTCAATAGCGTTTCCAATTGCACCATGTAGTCACTGAAATAGCTCTCCAAGAGCGCCTCGCCAAATGCTTCCTTGGAATTGAAGTAATGATAGAACGAACCTTTTGGCACATTCGCAGATTTAAGGATTTCGCTCAAACCAACAGCTGTGAATCCTCGCCCGGCAATGATGTTTTGAGCCGTGTCGAGGATGTGTTGCCGTACATCGGTGGTGGTCATCGTATTCATGGACGCACCATACCAACAATTAGACCAGTCGTCTACTTTGGGTTTTGAGCAAGCCCTCCGACGAAATCTTGATAATCGCAGTTCGTGAGCCAGCCATCACTTCATTTGATGCGCAGCATTATGTCGGTCCGATGATCGCCGCCGCGTTAGGAAGAAAGATCTACGATACTCGCCGGAGGGGAGCAAATTGCAGCTCTTCTCGAGTCGAGCTGATTTTGCTACAGCATTGCTTAGGCTGGGAACGAGTTTTGACATCCATCGTAAACCAAGCGGCCCGCCAGAGTTTTGGACAACGAGCTGTACGCGTCAAATTTGACGAAAAACATCGCGCTGCCCGTACTATGGCTTGAGCCGGAACGGCTGCTGGGCGGATTATCCGGATCTGTGGGCTAGAACGGTGGGTAATTGCACGGGCTTGCCCAGCCATTTGCATTCGACCTGACCAAGCATTTGCATCGGATTTCACCATCACGTTGCGTGACCATGACCGGCAGAGAGCGACCATGGCTCTGTGAGAATGCCTACGATTGTCTATTCTTCAACCCAATAACTGCATGACAAAATCGTTGTAGCCCTAATGATTCTGCTTTGACTAGAGGGGCTAAATCGAATCGTTTCATGGCACTTAGAATGACTGCTTCTTAGCTGATTGCCTCGGAGCACAGCATGGGTGAGTCGACCCACTGCTGCCGGTTGCGACAGACAGCAATGGGCAAATCCGTCTCGCGCTGCGTCGGCAGCCACCTCGGCACGACTTTGAGGTGGGCATACGGATCATGGCCATTCATGCGCGCTTAGATATCCAGGCAAATTTTGCCGAAATGCTGGTTGGTTTCCTGATACTTGAACGCTTCGACAATCTCGCTCATAGGGAAATGACGATCAATAATCGGGCGCATACCATTAACGTTGATGGCTCGGACCATATCTTGCTGCTGGCTGCGGCTGCCTACCAACACACCCTGCAGGCGCACTTGCTTGATCAATGCCGGTACAAAATTCATTGCACCGCTTACGCCACTCAGTATCCCGATGACGGAGATGTGACCAGCAACCCGAATTGCAATCATCGATTGCTCAAGCGTCGCAGGGCCGCCGACTTCTATGATGTGATCAACACCGCGGCCCCCCGTTAGAGCGCGTGCAGTTTCGCCCCAGTTAAGATCTTTGCGATAATTGATCACATGATCAGCGCCTAGTGCTTTCAGACGTTCAAGTTTTTCGTCGCTTGAAGAGGTAGCAATGACGGTAGCGCCGGCCATTTTAGCGAACTGCAGGGCAAAAATTGAAACGCCACCAGTGCCTTGAACGAGCACGGTATCGCCCGGCTTGAGTGAGTCATCGGCCATCAGAGCGCGCCATGCAGTAAGGCCGGCAGTGGTGAGCGTCGACGCTTCAGCGTGGCTGTATCCGGTCGGCGCGAGGGTGAACGATGTGGCTTGGGCAGTCACTTGCTCACGAGCGTAGCCGTCAATTCCATCACCTGGCACGCTAACAAAGCCTTCAACTAGTGGCGCGCCGCTGATCCACTCCGGGAAGAAGGTACTGACGACCGATTCACCCACCTTGAATTCAGTGACATCTGGGCCGACAGCAATGACTTCACCTGCACCATCGGCCATGGGGATGCGTTTTTCGCTAGGGCCCCACATACCGCTGACCACCGCGAAGTCGTGGTAGTTAAGCGAGTTGGCGTGCAGGCGCACGGTGATTTCGCCGTGGGCTGCGGCTCGGGCTTCGCTGCTGCCAACCACAACCTTTTCATAGCCGCCACCGGGTTGGACGAAGATTGTTTTGTTGCTCATCGGGGTTTCCTTGTGTTTTCTAATTACGCGAAATAACGAAATGAAAGGTTAAAAATTACAAATCGATGGTCAGCCTAGCCGCAAAGTCATCAATCGCCACCTCGTTGCGTCGATAGTAAGTCCATTTTCCGATGCGGGTGGTTAGCACGAAGCCTGCACGTTGCAAGATAGCTAAGTGTGCAGACGCGGTAGAAGGTGAAAGCCCTGCCTTGTGCTGCAAATGGGTTACGCACACCCCTATGGCAGGATCGCCATGATCCTGAGGTGGGAAATTACTGAGTGGGTCTTTGAGCCACTCCATCATTTGCATGCGAGTGTCATTCCCCAGGGCTTTGAGCTGTTCGAGTATCATGGCGGGCAATGTTACGGATTTTTACAAAATGTTCAATAAGTAATCTATTGCCCGGCGCAAGGGTTTGAAGTCAAAAAAAACGCATCCAGTTCAGTTTGCAAAACGACTGAAACGCTATTGGCGAAGGATTGTGAGCCGAGTTAGGTGGCCGATGCATACAGGGCAACTGGAAGGGATAAACAATCGAATTAAAGTCATCAAGCGCATGGCGTATGGCTACCGGTACAGCGAGTTCTTTTTCATGAAGATCAAGAGCGTCTTTCCCGGTAATCCGTAAAGAACCAAAAAAAAAGCCCGGCCAACAGAAGCTGGCCAGGCGCTTTAATAGTTGAGTAAATGAGTGTTGCTAGGCCGCGAGTTCCAGCACAGCGCTGCAGGGCGCGTTGTTTGATGACAGCGCCATGGCCCAACCAGAGTGAGTACATTTGATACTCAGGCTCTTGGCGAGCCAGCGGGAATAGGCGTTACTTTTTCCAGAGTGCGTACCCTGGGTTCAAACCAATTACGTCCTGCTTTGAGTTATAGCAAAACTCCATGGAGCAGTTACTGGTATCAGAAGCCATCGGTACGTAAACCGGTAGTCGATCACGGTTGACCATGTCACTACCACCGTCTATGGTTAGATCGCAGCTATTGCCTTGCGGATCGCACCATATGTCATAGGTGCCGGTAGCTGTAGCCGTTGCTTTAACTGTGGAGGTCGCAGGTGCTCCTACGACGTTGCCTGCTGGAGCGCCTCCGAATAGAGGTCCCGTACCATTTTTGTATGCCCAATCTTTGCCGTCACCGCCCGGATAAATATAAAAATCTTTGAACGCCACATATTTGACATCGCGACCCGTTATCGATTTTCCTCGATAGTTTCGATCGTTATCAATGCACTTGTCTAAAATGCGTATACAAGTAATGATTTCAAAAGAGGGCTCTTGTTGCATGGTGACTTTGCCATAGGCATCTTTATATTGGACTACAATGTCGTCAGGTCGGGTAGTGTCGGTGCATACGTTGTTGTTCGGGCCAGTGCAACTTATAGAGTCGGGAGTTGAATATTGGCTATATAGATCAACAGCGTATGCAGAGGACGTCATCAAAGTAAGCGCAAATATTTTGTACACGATTTTCATGTGATTCCCTTTTCAGATTTAAAAGCGCATAGAAAAAACAAAAGCAAGATGCATGTATCCCTGCTTTTTCTGGAAAGCCGTAACCACCGTTGACGATCCGTAGGGTGTGTACTCGTTGAGCCACTTGGTGACGAGAGGGACGAGCTAGCTCTGCGAGATGGCAATCACGTGGTTAGTTGCTTGCATTCGATCCAATCAAAAAATTGTGTAAGGGTTTTTTCGAATTTTAGCTGTATATGCTCAATCGAGTATAGTGCTTTTGCGCTTCCGAAGGCTTCATCGTTGCTTTTGCGAGCAACAGAAATGAACTCAAAGCAAGCCTTCGGGATGGCAGTGAAAATCCTGAGGAGCAGACATGGTATTGCCCAAGAGCAGCTTGCTCCGAGCCAGAGCTACGTCAGCGATGTTGAACGAGGCTTGAAAAGCCCTTCCGTAGAAAAATTAATTGAGCTTTCTGCCCATCTTGGAGTTCATCCCGCAACTGTGCTTATCAAAAGCCAGTTGCTCCAGGATCCGGAAATGTCCAAGGAAATGCTCCTGTCACAAATATCCCAGGAATTGGAAGGTTAGGATAAGCGTGCAGCCGGTTGCCCGCCGCTTTATGCCACCAATAGAAGTGCGGATTTGAGGGCTTTCTGCTTGAGCGCTGCTCCTTGGCCGAACCAAGCGGAGTCGACCCGATACTCACTGCTCTTGGACCGTCGCTCGTGATCCGTATACTTGGTTACAGCATTGAGTAATCCCCAGGCGGTACCTTGAGCTGATTCTAATGTCGATCCTCGTCCTGACCTTCATGTAGGCTCTGCACCTTGCGTAGCGCCCGTTCATTGGGAAGGACTGGCGGTAGCGGACTATCAGTGCTGGTGTCACGCAGTACGTTCGTGAAGAAGCCCATTGCTTCACGCCACTGAACCTTTCGCTCGGATAAATTTTTCATTTGGTACATGAACTCGTCCCATTGAGAGACAGCAATACCCAACTGCTTTTTCACTGCTTGCGGATCGAAGCGGGTGTTGTGGGGCACCTTGATCGCCTTGGTCGTACCGTCCAGGGCGATGGTCAGCATGTTATTGCAGACCACCTGTACCATGGTCGGGGTCGCTGTGGTGGCCAGGGTGCCGTCACAGGAGGTGGCAAGCAGCAGGTAGCCGTTTACCTGGTCGTTACCACGGAGCGTCGTGCCTTGCCCAGTACGGGCCAGCGCCCAGAACTTGCGACCGCCTTTGAGCACTCCAGCGGTTTCCAGTTCGTAGCCCGAGACTTCAGTCAGATCCCGGTAGAACTCCAGCACTTCACGTGGCTGCACCACCTGGTAGCGCTGAGAAACCACCGACAGTGGGGCCTTGGTGTCGGAGCGATACAGCACCTTCTGCTCAGGGAAGGTATGAATTGAGCCCAGGTGCCCGATGGCGTCAGACTTAAAATGGACCGGGCTTTCCTGAATCTGCCAGTCCATACCCGCTTCACGCTGCCAGACTTCGAGCGGTTGTTTGGGGGAGAGGCGACTGCCCAGACCATGCCAGGGCGTGGCACCAACGTAAGCCATTTGTTCAACGAGATGAGCCATGGAAATGATTCCTTGCGAATGAAGGGAAAAGCGCGTCGTTTCATTAACCAACGACGCCTGTTCACAACGACTTAACGGTTGACGCTGAAGCTGTAGCCACACGCCAGGCACTGATAGTTGAGAAGGATTTTTTCATCGATCTGCTCGCCCAGCGTGGCCCCGGCAATGCCACCTGCGACCCCACCGAACAGACCACCCAAAATCGCCCCGGCGATGCTGCCGATAGCGATTCCCACCGGCCCGCCGACTACTCCCAGCACCGCGCCAGCCTCCGCTCCCGTTAGTGCTCCAGCGACCCCACTGGCCGCACCGCCCGCTGCACCAATCAAACCACCTGCTTGCTTACCAACATTTTTAGTAACCACTCGTCCTGAATTGCAGCTCGGGCACGGGGTGTACATAAATGATTCCTCTCTGTTTGCTGAGTCCACGTATCACGCAGAAATGCTGAATGACGCGCTCATCGCTGAGCGTTCATCTAGGTGATATAGGTCTGAGATTTTTTTGAATGAGGCTTGCCAAAACAACATCCCAGGGAGGGACGTTGTGGGCGGAATCTGAATGTGAGGTTTGGCGTTAAGGGCAGCTATTTTTGCTATTAATAGCTGGAATAGTACTGGCTAAGGGGAGATACATTCTATTTTGAGGCGCGAGACAGAATTGCTTTCAAAGTGGCATGTTCTAAGGCGTAACGTTAGCAAGCGTTACGCTCACGTTCTTTGAGAGTTGAGTTGCTGCTTATAGGATTGCCTCGTCCAGTCCTAACGGGTGTAATGATGTCTAATGAAAAATCAGAAGCGTTGGTTATGCTTCGCTTGAGAGATGTTTTAACGCGAACGGGTCTTTCAAGGTCAACTATTTATAACAAGCTAAATGTGGCCTCGCGTCATTATGATGCGAAATTCCCAAAGCAGATACGTGTCGGGAAAACATCTGTGCGTTGGATTGAGAGTGAAATAAATTTGTGGGTGGAAGAGTGTGTGAGGCTGTCTAGGCAGAATCAATGGTCAATGGCGGGCGTTATGTCTGCTGCAGTTTCTTAATGTTGTTTGTTGTATTTTTGGGTGAGCTATGTATTTTAACTATTTCAGAAATAGCGCAAATAAGTCTAATTTCGGAGATGATTCATATCCGAGTTTGTCGCAATTTCCCTTGCTGGATGCAGCAATAAATGAGGCTCAAGCTAATATTCAGGCTCCGCGGGGATTGATTCAAAATGCGGCCCTAACTGCAATCTCTGTTGTCTTGCAGGGCCTTGTAGATATTCGTAAACCCAATGGCCAGGTCGCTCCGACCTCGCTGATGCTTCTGGCTATTGCTGACTCGGGTGAAAGGAAGTCAACGGTTGAGAATGTTTTTTTGAAGCCGATTAGGGCCTTTCAGGCTAAACAGGGCGAGGAGGTGAAGGAGAGTCAGTCGGTGTGGAAAGTTAAGTACGATACCTGGATGGTTCGACGTAACGGAGTATTAAAAGCGATTATGAAAAAAGCATCAAAAGGGCTTTCTGCTGACGAAGAGGAGAAGGTTCTATTGGCTTTAGAGAAAGAAGCCCCAGCTAAGCCAAAAGAATTTAAGATCTTGTATGAGGACTCAACCTCTGAGGCTTTGTTTCATGGGATGTACGAAAATTTACCTGCGGCTGGTTTGATTTCAAGTGAAGGTGGAGGTGTTTTAGAAGGGCGCGCCTTTAATGACCTTTCAAAGCAAAATGCGATTTGGAGTGGTGACTCAATCACAATTGATCGTAAGACGGCGGAAAGCTTTAAACTTGTTGACGCACGGCTGACAGTCTCTCTTATGGTCCAGGAGAGCGTATTTTCGAAGTACATGGCTCATAAAGGCGGGGTGTCTAGGGGATCTGGTTTGTGGGCGCGCTTTCTAATCTGTCGCCCGGCTTCAACACAGGGGACTAGATATGTAAGCACTCAAGTACCGTCCTGGTATCATCAAACACAATTTGCCTCGCGGTTGGAGCACTTTCTTGAGATGGATCTTATTTGTTTCAGAGGAAATAAAAAAGAAAAAGAAGTGATCGGATTCGACTCCGAAGCGGCTCGGCTTTGGGTAGAGATTGCGAATGATATTGAGTCAAGGATGTGTGCAGGTGGAATACTGTATGGGCTAGGTGATCATGGTTCAAAGTTAGTTGAGGTTATTTCTAGGTTGGCTGCATTGCTTCATTGTTTTGAAGGGTTTGAGGGTGATATTTCGATGTCAACCTTGCAGGCGGCAACGGATCTTGCTAAATGGTACTCCAATGATTTTATAAAGTTGTTTGGGGAGAACTCTAAAGAGAACGATGAAGAGCAGGAATTAAATTGCTGGCTTGATAGTTTTCGTAAGGTGGGTAAGCGTTTTGTTAAAAAAAATTATATTTTGCAATGCGGGCCTGGGAAGTTTAGAAAGAAAGCTGCTCTTGAGCATGTTCTTTTGCGACTGGTAAATAACAGTGCTATCCGGATTTTGAATTATCCTGGGGACAAAACTATTTATGTTGATCTCTGTCCTTGGCAGGGTGGTTTGTAGATGATGCTAGTCTCTTTTCGGGGTACTAACTCTTTGGGTTGTTTTTGATATTTGGCGTTAGTTGTTTACGAGTTGTGTTGGTTTGTTTGTCTAGGTTTTATAGGGAGCATGTTCAAGGTGGTTATTGCTTGATTATGTATTACTATTTAATTAGATTGTTGGGTTTGTAGTTTGGTTTAATTAAATCAGTTGTTTGATGTCTAGTTAATTAGTTAGATAAGTTGATGGTGCAATAGTTGACGGTTGTGATGTCAACTGATCATTTGTCAGCAGCATGGCCCCCCCAAAGCCATGTTGCTGGCTTCTTGAGGAATCAGTGAGTGATAGATGAAGTTGATTGGATCGATAATGGAGGGTCGTTAGATCTAATGGTTGAGGAGGTCGGAGGGCTTCCTGTTTTAAGGGTAGAGGAAAGCTTGGTGTTGGAGTTGCGTTCTATTGAGAAATTAATGTGTGAGCTTGCTGATAGTAAGGGCTTTTTGTTCTCTTCTTATACTCATCAACTTTACGGGGTAAAGGTTAAGGCTGAGAGGCTTGGTCGCTATTTTGTTGACAAACTGAAGAGGGGAAAGGGAATGCTTGAACAGTACTTCCCCTGTCATGTAGTTAATCCTTATGTGGAGGTTTTTTTCAGATGTGTTGATCGAGTCGATGAGCTTCATTCGCTCAGAGTCTGGCGGGATTTACGCAATGGAGCCGCTGAGGCTTTTTCAGTTAGAATGAATGATCTCGTAGAGTTTGTGCGGCTGGAGCTGGCCAGTGATGCTTTTAAAGCCGTTTTGAAACGATTCCGTAAAGCGTCCGTTAAGCGAGTTAACAGCTTGGAAGGTTATATAGACGCTCTTTTCGCCAAGCACTCTAGGATGCTTGTTGTGCGTGTTGATTTGTCTTATCAGTCAGGCTTTGTAAGTGGTCGTGAGGATTTTTATGGCGATGTTAGTAAGGTAAAGGTACATTGGGCAAAAATGCAGAAAGATCTACACAAGGGCATTCCAGTTGATGGGTTGTTAGGGTTTGCTTGTAAGCTGGAATATGGACAGCTAAAGGGGTTTCATTTTCATTTGTTGCTTTTTTATAATGGATCAAATCATCGCCAGGATGGGGTTTTGGCTAGAATGGTTGGTGAGTATTGGCGGGACTCAATTACGGCAGGATCAGGGCGCTATTTCAATTGTAATGCAGTAAAGGATAAATATAAATATCTTGGAATAGGTATGATTAGTTTTAATCAGCTGGACAGGGTAAGCGCTTTGAAGAATAGGGTGGCGTCATATCTTACGAAAGTGGACTATTGGGTACGGCTCTCTGCTGATAGTGGCAGGTCATTTTTCAGGGGAAATATGCCAAAGCTGAAAACTATGAAGAGAGGGCGCCCTAGACGTTCATGTCCTGCTCAGGCGGCGCCTAATGGTTCTGTGTAGAAAGCCTTTTTGATTACTTTCTAGGCTTTAAGCTGATAATACTGGCAGCTGCTACGGCAAGCTTTACTGTTAGCCCGCACTCATCGCACAAATGGTTTTTAATTGTTTCCTTTTTGGGGTGATATTTTTTGGTGCTTTCTTGGCTTTGTTTCCAGAAAAGCTTTGCCGCCTCGTTTATCATAATCAACGAGATTGAGGCATGGGAAGGATATTCTTTGATGATTTCATTGCCTGGCTTTTCAATTGGTGTATACTCATAGAGCCTGTCTGGAAGTATTGCATAAGCCGCCTGATCTAGAAGATCTCCGCCTCTGAGGCTGAATCTAGATTTTAGCCAGTCTTTTATTTTTTCGATAAGTTCTTTTTTTTGATCGATTGAGGTGATTTTTTCTTTTTTGATGAATCTATCTGATGCTTCGTTCAGGATTGCAAGATCCTCTGACATCCATTCCATTTTTTGACTGTAGCGGCTCTCCTCCATTCCTTCATTAAGGATTTTTTGAGTGTCTTCTTTTTTAATTAGTATTTCCGCGGCGGTAATTTTTTCTTCTTGTGGCTGGTTGCTTTTTCGGTTAGTCACAAAAAATCCTGCGTCAACCACAAGGGATGGATAGGGTTTTAATTGTGCTTTTAGTTGTTCAATCGCCGAAATTACTGAAAGTCCTTCTTTGATGCTGCTGATAAAGGCACAGCTAAAATTATCCTTTAGGATTTCTCCGTAATCTATAATTTCAGCCCACTCAGAGGGGGGTATGGAGAAGAATTTAATGTTGGATTCTACAATTGCGTGGTAATCGTGCTCTTCGCTGAAAGGTGTGCCCCTATGCCGCTTAAATAGGCTTTGTGCTGTTTGTAGCTCATCTGAACCTGCGACGATAGCCGAGCCTGATACGTGAACTGCAACATTTCTAGGGCGGCGGCATAAAAGGGAAATCTGCAGCTTTTCGATTCTGTTTTTGAATTCACTTTCGGAGATGCTGTGCTCCTCAAGAAATTCAGTTACTGATATAACAAACTCTTTGTTTTTCATTTGTAATAGTGTCCTTGTGTAGCGCTGCTAGTCTTTTCTCTGGGCGGTTGGAGTGGTTGTCTATATCAGGCCGGATAAATGTTTGCCGAGAACTTCCCAAGCCTCCGCCATTTCTTTAGCATAGCTATGACGCTGATATATGCGTTTTACCTTATTTTCCTCTGTGTGGTTGAGGCAACGTTCAGCCACTTCAGGAAGCACGCCAATAGCAGTCATAATCGTCGCGCCTGTACGCCGCAGGTCGTGAGGCGTCCACTTTCCGCCTGGTAGCAACAGTGCTTGGGCTTTGGCGCTACGTCGGCTCATGGAGCCTTGTTCCGGAAGGCGCTGGCGATCTCCCAGCTGCTTGGTTACCGTTTTAGGGCATACATGGTCAGTTATGTAGGTGTTCGGGTAGCACCAAGGTGACAGGCTATTAATCTGCTTTACGCGCTTGAAGTGGCTAATGGCAAAGTCTGAAAGGATGATGCTGTGCGGTTTGCCGTTTTTACTATTCTCGGACGGAATCAGCCAAGTGCTTTGCTCTAGATCGATATGCTCCCATCGGGCGCTCAGGAGCTCACCAATTCGACAGCAGGTCGATAGGGCAATCCAGATTGCAGCTTCGGTGGTGACTAGCAGTCCTGCATCAGGGGCTTTCTTAGCAAGCAGCTTGATTTCGTCATCACTCAGTACTCGGTCGCGTTCAGTATCTTTGCCGCCTATCTTAGCTTTGCGGATACTGGCACTGGGATCGTGCTCAATAAGGTCGCGGTCTACGGCAAAGCGGAACATTTGACGCATAAGCGAAAAAACCATCTTGGCCATACGGTTTACACCGCGAGCGAGGAGGGCATCTGTCACCTCGGTGATATGACCCTTTTTCACATCAGCGACAGCCAAGTCGCCCAAGAAGGGCAGAACGTCCTTTTCAAGCATCCGACGAGCCTCTGCACCCTTGTCCTTGCGGTTGATGAGATCAACCTTAGCCCAGTGCTCGAATAGGTCGGTAACAGTCTTGCGTGCCGCCTGGCGAGCTTGCTCGGCTTCGGCTTCTGCTTTCTCGGCGGTGAGTCGTGCCAATTCACCATCTCGGGCTGCGATACGGGCAGCTTCCTCGGCATCCAGATGTTCACGTAAGTTGCGAGTTCCACTTTGGTAGAGGCGTGACCACTCTCCAGCTTTAGTTCTTGCTTCCTTGAGGGTAAGTCCATCAGTGCCAGTGGCGTCATATGCACCTATGGGCAGAAACACTCTTCCACCGCTGGTGTCGGTATACCTGAAGTAAAACAGGCGTTCGCCATCTGGGCGAAGACGTGCCATGAATCGGCCGCAGCCGCGAGGAGCATCCTCGATCAGCCAGGTAGGTTTGGCTGGTTTTGCGTTCATCTGTTTGTCGGTGATCGTCGCCACTTTCGCTTCCCCAGAAAGGCCAGGCTCCAGATGGTCACCGTTGGGTCACCGTTTCTCGCTGGCTTTGGTAGAATACTATCGGAAGCGGTTGGACTGTGTAAACTGTATTGGCCTAGTAAATACAGTGCTTTAGGCCTTGTTCCTGGAATTGTTTAGACTGGATTGGATTGTGATTCACCTTTATGGGGTGCTAGGGGTAGAGTGTTCGAATCACTCCGTCCCGACCATTATTCCTGAGTAAAATCAGACACTTAAGCCGATCAACTAGATCGGCTTTTTTGTGTCTGCGCAAAACCCGCGCAAAACTGGCGCAAAACTACCCGGTGATTTCGCTGATATTCAGGTCCGGAATTGCCTCGGACCAGATGACTTCCTCGTGATCGCGCTGGTAGTTTTTGGTCATGCCCTCGCTCGCATGACCTGCAATTTTCTGCCCGTCTTTTCCGGCTTTCTTGTACAGGTGCAGTGACAGCGCTCGTACTTCGTGGAAGCCCGGCATCTCTTCTTCCTTCCATCCTGCGTAACAGTTCGCCGCCTCCCTGGCTTCCTTGAATGCACGCGTCAAATACCGTTCCTCAACCTTCGTCCAGTGGTCCTTGGTCTGCGCCTGTTTCTGTTTCCGGCGCTCTGGCTTTCGATGCATCAGGTAAGGTGATGCGGTGTCGTCACGGCATCGGCTGATGACCGCCTGTAACTCTGGCGTCACTCGAAACCGAATCCACGCCGCGTCACTGGCCTTTGCGGTTTTCTTCTGCACCAGATAGAGAAAACCCTCACGCACCCCGTCGAATCGCATGTCGAGGATATCGGTGCGGCGCTGGGCGGTGATCAGGGCCAGGTCGACTGCGTTCTGCAGCCAGGCGGGTGCTTTCTCTCTGATGGCTTTCAGGCCTTCAACGGTGTGGCGCTTGCGCTGCTTCTTCTCGATGCGATTGATCGTGCTGGCGGCCGGGTTGTCCGGGCACAGTCCTTTGGCTGCGGCATGGTTGAAAATGTCGACCAGCAGCGCCCGGCATTGGTTGGCCGTACGCGGGGTCAGGGCGTCCAGCATCTCTGCGATCATGCGGATCGTGATCTGGTCTACGGCTTTGCCCTCGAACTGCTTGCGAAAGCGTCGGAAGTGCACGGCGTACAAGCCCAGGGTGCCCTTGGCCAGTTCACGCGGCGGCAGGACGTCGCGCTCGTAAGTGTCGAGGAAGCCGGCGAACGATTCTGAGGGGTTGTTCATTACGGCGCCGACCAGGTCGGCACCTCGCATGAATTCAAGGTTCAGCTGCTTCGCGGCATCAATCGCTTTGAGGCGGTCGGCGCCGAACGGAAACCACTTCCCGTCGGTAGGCCGCCGGTAGCGATAGGTCGAGCGCCGCGCGTCGTAGTACAGATTCTGCGGAAGTCCCTTGTTCGCAGGGTTGCGCGGCCGTGGCACCATCATGCCGCTCCTTTCAATACCATTGCGACCAGGTCATTGCCGTTCGATCGGCTGAAGGCGGCCCAGTCAACGTACCAGAGTTTGCCGATCTGCTCGCCGGGCACCATTCCGTTCCTGATGTGGTTGCGGATAGCCTGCGGGCACTGCGGGGTGCCGCCTTCGCCCCAGCGCCGGCGCTGAAACTCGCTGATCTTTATCAGTTCTTTTTTCATTGGATGCTCCATGCCGCGCGTGGCGGCAGAAGGTTGTTATTGGGTGGCTTTGGCTAGGGCAGCGTCTGCGATCTTCATCGCCGCCTGGGCCTCGGTGACATACGCGGGATCGAAACCACCGCACAGGTGGATGGTTGCTTGGCAAGCGCGAAGGTTCTCGCGGGTGAGCTTCAGCGCCGCGACCAACTCTTCAGCCAGCGCACGCTCTTCACGGCCTACGTCCCAGAAGCGCTGGCCCCAGTGACCAACCGGCGGCGGGTTACGGTTCTGCGCGCCGAAGGCCATCGCCCCAACAATCGAATCGCAGAGGTCGCGCTTGTAGGCGTTGTCGCCGTCGATACTCAGGCCGCGCCGGCGAAGGGTCGAAACCACTTCATTGAGGTCCAGGCCCTTGTTCTGCAGGACTATGTCGAGTTCTGGCTTTTCGGGGGGGTAGAGGGCCAGGCAGATTTTGGCGCCGGGCGGCAGGCTGGTGCTGATCTGCTCCAGTGCATGGCTGGCTGTTTTGTGGAAGCGGTTTAATGCGGACATAGGGAATCCTCGCCCGCCGTTCACCGGCAGGCTGTTGAGTTGCAAGGTTTTGGTTGGCAGCGAGACGAATTCAGCGGGGACGCTGAGGGTGGCTATCAGGGATTAGCTGATATACGAGGAAGGCCCGCTCGAATAAGGTTCCGTAGTTCGCCCTGCCAGCTGTTTCAGAGAAATGCTGAGTGGCCGCAACTGGTCAGGGTGGGCTTACTTCTTTAGCGTTGCCCTTATAGCAGTACACGTAGGCGAACCAGGCGGCTTGCATTCCAAGCGGGCGCCAGGCGATAGTCGCCGCCTCGATGCCGCTGCAAACGCTTCCGTATGAGATCACTCGGACGCCCCTTAAAAATGGAGATGAACATGAGTTTGGTAAGCCTGATGAATGCTTCGGCTTTGAGCTGTTTATTCGCGTTTCTTTCAGCACTTGCTTGGACTCGCTCGGCAACCGTCCGCGTGCCCTACAGCCTGCGGGACCATGAGGGCGAACCAGTTCAGGCCCCGAGCCTGGGGCTCGATGAAAGGGGGAGGTTCAATGCGCAAGAAACAATGCGAAAACAAGCAAACTGGAACCGTTACGCTGCTGGATTTGGGGCAGCTGCGGCGATGTGCCAAATGATCGTTACATTTCCGCTGTAATCAATCGCCACAGAAGCAAGCGATTGCCTCGTCATGGTCGGCGAACATGTCGAATTGGGTGTCGGAGTAGTCGAGCATCTGCTGGTAGCTGGGACGGTCACTGCGAAAGCGGGCGCCGTCGCCGGTGAACTTGCCGCCGGACACGACTGAGCTTTCCATGCGAGCCCACCATTCGGCCTTGGGCCTGTCACTGGCGATGATGGAATAGACCTGCTTGGCACCCTTCAAGAAACAAAGGTCGCAGTTTCCTTCCAGCGTCCTGCCGTTAATCGTCGGCAGCATCAGGTCGAATGGTTGGCCAGCCCAGAAGTCGGTAATGTCCTGAACGCCGGCATCGGCCAACGGCATCACCATGGTTGCCCACTTGCTTTCACTCGTACTTTTGCGGTGGCGGATCTTCACGATACGCCGCGGCTCATCGGCACGGATGCCGGTCATCATGTCTACCGGTGCTTCCTCGGTCGAAAGACCCAAGCTGCGCAGATATTTGTGGATGATCCGGATCTTGAGGTCGATGGTGCAGAACCTGGTCACTGGGTTGGGCAAATACTTGCGCTTGCGGATCAGTGCTTCGAATGGTTCGCCTTGGCGGCTGGCACAGGCGAAGTCCACCACATCAAAGCCAGTTTCGTTGTCACGGAACTCAAGCCAGACGATCGGCACCGACCAGTGCTCGGCACACTCCTGTACAAACTCCAGAGTGGCTGGGTGTTCCTTGCCGGTGTTGGCGAAGGTGACGATCAGATCGCTCAGGTCATCGTTGTTTTCCAGCACCTGGCGCAGCATGTAGGCGCTGGTGCGACCGCCGGGATTAGTTGACCACTACACTACATCCACACATGTCGACTCAATTAGCAAACGACATTAGGGAATTCTCCTCGCAGCCAAAACACAAAGCAGAACTTGAGGATACTGTTCTGCGCATGCGGACCGAGGCCACCCAGGATTTACTTGAAGTCGTATGTGATAGCTATTACCGAGATGCAAAGGAACGGGAGTAGTCCGCAGCTTCTTTCGCATCGGGGTGTGATCTGGCCGGGGCTCAACCGGCATTCGGCGGAAGGGGTAGCCCTATAGGCAACCGGTTGGCTCATCCGCTGCCCGAGACTAACTCTCAGATCACACCCCGATGCGCTCTCATAGAGAGGATCGGGCAGTTAACGACAGGCTGTCGTGGCGCTGGTTGGTCTTACCCGTGGGTGATTGACAGATCACTGATTACGCAGATCGAAGCGTCCTCAGGATCAGTGGTTTCGGAATAATCGACTTGGTTGTAGACGCCGCCGTGGAAGGCGAGAGTTTTAGTGTCCCAAGTGTTGTCGAGACGCATAATTGCGGAAGTAGATTTCACGCCGTTACAGCTTGCCGAAACTGATACAGCGCCGCTGGAGTTGGCGTGAATGTTGATTTTGAAAAGCGCGCCGAGCGGTACGTTTTCCAGCACTGTCGAATTCACGGGATCGTCTTGCAGGTAGCTCGATCGGAACCCCATGATGATTTTTCCCTTGTTCCAGAACACCTTCACAGGTGGTCGCTCTGAGTCCTTTACATGAATTTGAGCGATCACAACCTTCTGCAGCGAGTTGACCTTTGTTACTCGCATCTCTTGTCGGTTCCAGTGGTCTGCTGCGCTGGAAAACAACCAGTAACCTGGCTCCTTCCATTCGCAGCGAGTTCGCTTCGTACTCTTACTCGAAGCTCCGAGCGTGGGCGCCGTCATCTGCAGTGAGCCATCGGGAAGCATCGAGATAACTTCCGGACACTCGAGTAGCACACCTGAAAATGCCTCAGCGTTAGATGCAGTGCACCCAGCGAAGGCCCGGGATAAGCTGACTCGGCGCATCCAGCTCTTCCGGTGTCCGTATCAGACCACGGGTTTCGGCCAGCTAAATAGCCCGCGTCCTAGTCATGTACCACCGTAGATCGTGCGGTCAGTCCCAACATTCTGAGATGTTGAAACTTGCACCAGGATCGGATCGTGTACAGTTGGCGGTTGATTACGCTCGCTCGAACGCCGTCCGGCGTGCTTACGGTGGAAAGCTTGGCTAAAGTCGCTCATCTTAGAGAGCGACAATTCAGCCTCGTCTTCTATTCGGAAACCGGCCTGTCGCCTGCCAAAGCTGTAGAGAAGCTACAACTTGAGACAGCCGGGAATACGGTGGAGCGAGGAAATCATCGCCAGGGACATGGGTTGCCGTGACAGGCGCCATTTACGGGTGGTATTCATCCGTAAGCTGGGTCTTTCTCCGCAATCTTTGAGGCGAGAGCCCAGGGAAGTTGTTTGTGAGTGAATATGGGATGCGATCTTCATTCCGTGAATCGACGCCGGCACTTTCTGGTACCTGCTCAATGAAGTGGAGGGCCAGCGTCGCACCTACGCAAAATGGAACCCCTACGGCCATGCCTCAACGGCATGCGTTGAGATGCATCTACCCATGCCTGCATTGTTCAGCTCAAAACGTCTGTCCCAAGGAAAACTGAAACACCTGTGTATCAGCATTTTCGGGTGTGCGCACCGGGAATGCCACGTTAGCGCTCAATGGCCCCAACGGGCTATACCAAGTAACCCCAACCCCTACCGAACTGGCCATCTGGTCGAGGTCGACCCCGTCGCAACCCTGGGTGGTGCTCAGGTAGCATTTGTTGGAGTAGACGCTGCCAACGTCCCAGAACACCGAAGTGCGCACGGATTTGTTGTCTTTGATGAAGGGCATCGGAAACAGGTATTCAACGCCGCCGGTGATGAGGATGTTACCGCCCAGTGCTTCGGTGTCCCGGTCGGAATAATACGCCTGCCCAGCGCTGGCATAGGTGCCAGTGGCCGGAGTGTTGCGCGGGCCGAGGGTGCCGCTTTTGAAACCGCGCACCGAACCTTCGCCTCCGGCGGTGTAGTTTTCATAGAACGGCAGGCCTTCTGTCGAGCCATAGCTGTTGCCGTAGCCGATCTTGGTATGGAACCGCAGCGAGGTGGCGTCGGTGACCGAGAAGAAGGCTTGCCCGGTGTAGTCGAGCTTGTAGAAATTCAGGTCGCTGCCGGGCACTGTCATCATCAGGTTCAGGTTTTGCGAATGGCCGCGGGTGGCCAGTACGCTGCGGTTCAGGGTCGACTCCGACCAACCGATGTTAGCCTTGAGGTTGTTGAATTCTTTGCCTTCGCGTTCGATGAAGTCATAGATCTCATCGGCGCTGTAGGTGCCTGCTTCGATGCTGTCATGTTGCACCGTCACGCCGAAGCTCAGTCGTGAGGTTTCATTGATCGGGTAGCCGACTGTTGTTCCGGCGCCATAGCTATTGATGGAATAGTACGAATAATCGTCATCGTAATATTCGTTGTAGTCAGTGGCGTTGTAGAACAGGTTGTAGCCTAGGCTCACTCCGTCCGGCGTAAAGTAGGGGTTGGTAAAACCGAAGTTGTACTTGCTTTGGTAAGACGAGCGGGTCAGGCCCAGGCTGGCGTAATTGCCGGTGCCGAGGAAGTTGTTCTGGGTGATCGAACCGCCGAGGATGAGGCCGGAGCTCTGGGAGAAGCCAACGCTGGCGGTGATCGAACCGGACGCCTGTTCTTCGACGCTATAGTTCACATCGACCTGGTCATCGACGCTCGCTACCGCCGGGGTCTCGACGTTGACTTCCTTGAAGAAACCCAGGCGTTCCAGACGGGTCTTGGACTGGTCGATCAGGTAGGTCGAAGCCCAGCCACCTTCTATCTGGCGCATCTCACGGCGCAGAACCTTATCGTCAGTCTTGGTGTTGCCCCGGAAGTTGATGCGGTTGACGTAGGCACGCTTGCCCGGATCCACGGCGAAGGTGACGTCGACGGTGTGATCGTCATTGTGCGGGGTCGGCACGGCGTTGACGTTGGCGAAGGTGTAACCCTCGTTACCCAGACGACGGGTGATCAAGTCCGAGGTAGTGGTCATGACTTTGCGCGAGAACACCTGGCCTTTTTGAACCAGCAGCAGCGACCTGACCTGGTCTTCCGGCACTTTCAGGTCGCCGCTGAGCTTGACGTCACGAACGGCGTACTTCTCGCCTTCGTTGATGTTGACGGTGATGTAGACATGCTTTTTGTCCGGGGTGATGGACACCTGGGTCGACGCGATATCCATGTTGATATAGCCGCGATCCAGATAGTAGGAGCGCAGACGCTCCAGGTCACCGGAGAGTTTTTCACGGGCGTACTTGTCATCGTTCTTGAAGAACGACAGCCAGTTGCTGGTCTTGAGGGTGAATTGGTCGGTCAATTCCTCTTCGGCGAAGACGGTATTGCCCACCACGTTGATGTGCTGGATCGCCGCTACGGAGCCTTCGTCTATCTTGATTTTCAGACCCACGCGATTACGCGGTTGCGGCACCACTTCGGCGTCGACCGACGCCGAGTATCGCCCTTGAGCGACGTACTGACGCAGCAGCTCGTTACGCACACCTTCGAGGGTGGCGCGCTGGAAAATCTCGCCTTCGGCCAGACCGGACTGTTTGAGGCCCTTCATCAGGTCTTCAGTGGAAATCGCCTTGTTGCCTTCAATCTCGATACTCGCGACCGAGGGGCGCTCGACGACCGTGATGACCAGGACATTACCCTCGTGCCCCAGTTGGATATCCTGAAAGAAACCGGTCTTGAACAGCGCACGGGTGGACTCCACCAGGCGACGCTCATCCGCGTCATCACCGACGTTCAACGGCAAGGCACCGAACACACTGCCTGCGGAAACGCGTTGAAGGCCGTCAATGCGAATATCGGAAATTTTGAAGCCTTGGGCGTGCGCAAGTGTGGCATTGAGCAGCAGTGCAGCCGAGCAGAGCAGGCGCGAAAAATTCATCAAGATCTTATCCAGAACACATCGACAAGCAGCGTAGGCGGGCGCGGTTAACTCACAGCAAGAGGCGTTACCGCGGAGCGAGCAGGCTGGTGGAGGTGAAGCATAAAAGCTCGGTGCGTTTGGTGCGGTTAACCAAGTGTCAAGTTAGGTAAAGGTTGGCACGGGGCGATGACGGTATGCAGTGCAAGGGCGATAATGCGTCGACACCCACTCCAGAGCTCCCCATGATCTGCGTATTGCTAGTCGACGATGACCAGGAACTGACTGAAATGCTCAGCCAATACCTGGAACGTGAAGGCTTTGAGGTGACAGCCGTGCACACGGGCGAGGAGGGCGAGGTTCAAGCGCTTTCCGGGCGCTACAGCATTGTGGTGCTGGACGTGATGCTGCCGCGGCTGTCGGGTATCAAGGTGCTCAGGCGCATTCGGGCCGCCAGCCAGGTACCGGTGGTTTTGCTCACGGCCCGTGGCGACAACATTGACAAGATCACAGGCCTGGAACTGGGCGCCGATGACTATGTGCCCAAGCCCAGCTCGCCGGGTGAACTGGTGGCGCGTTTGAGGGCGATCATGCGCAGGGTGCAGCCGGCGGATCAGTCGACCACGGAAGTGATCAGGACTGGCCCTCTGGTCTTGTGGCCCGGCAAGCGCCAGGCCCTCTGGCAGGGTCGCGAGCTGGGGGTGACCAGCACCGAGTTCAGCTTGCTCGAAGAACTGGCCCGATGTGCTGGACAGGTGGTGAGCAAACAGGATCTGTCACTCAATGCCTTGGGGTGTCCCTTGACCCGCTACGACCGGCGCATCGACGTGCACATCAGCAGCATTCGCCAAAAGCTGGGCCCGCGTCCCGACACCAAGGCCTGGATTCAGAGCGTGCGTGGCCTCGGTTACCTGTTGATCGCCGAATGATGAAACCCAGCCGGCTGTTCTGGAAACTGTTCCTGGCTTTTTGGCTCGCCACCAGCCTGACGTTTTTTGTCGGGCTGGGCATGCTGGTGCTGGGCAGTTTCAAGCCCGGAGATCCTCATCTGGAAGCGATCCTTGCCAGCGAAGAACAGCTGCTGCAACAGTTTGGTGTCGAGTCGGGCCGGCAGTTGCTGATGGTGTGGGAGCGTCCCGATGACCAGGCCATAGGCGTGTACGACAGTGCCGGCCAACTGCTGGCGGGATCGCCGGTTCCACGACCGGCCTATGAGCGATCGATCATCAGCAAGGACGGTATTACGCTGTTGCTAAGGTCCACGCATTCCCCCGGCCGGGAAGGTGACCAAAGGCCGGGGCGCCTGACGCCATTGATCATCGGCACGGTGATGAGTGCACTGTTCAGCTGTTATCTGGCGTATTACCTGGCGTGGCCTCTGGTCTACCTCAGGCGGGCGATGAGCGACGTGGCTCAGGGGCGCTTCGAAACCCGGGTCAAGCCGATGATGGGTGGGCGCCGCGATGAAATCGTCGATCTGGCTGAGGACTGCGACCGAATGGCCAACCAGCTGAAGCTGCTGGTGGAGGCTCAGCAACACCTGTTGCACGACATCTCTCACGAACTGCGCTCACCGTTGACGCGAATGCAAGCGGCCATCGGGCTGTTACAGCAAGATCCTGCACGCCAGGAAATGGTGGAGCGCATCGAGCGTGAGTTGGTGCGCATGGACACGCTGATCGAGGCGTTGTTGACCCTGGCGCGCTTGCAGGGCCGCCCGGGAAGTATCGAGCGTGAGCCGCTCGATATCATCGAATTGCTGACGGTGATTGTCGAGGACGCTCAATTCGAGGCGGGGATGAAAGGTTGCCGGGTCAGCCTTCAGACTTGCCCGGCCTTTGTCAGTCGTGTCAGTGGCGAGCTGTTGTATCGGTGTTTCGAGAACGTCATCCGAAACGCAGTGCGCTATACCAGGCCGAACACGACTGTTGTTGTATTGGCTGAGGTCAATCTCGACGCAAGTTGCCTTAGGGTGAGGATCACCGATCAGGGGCCGGGTGTTGAAAACGAGCGACTGCAGAGCATTTTCCACCCGTTCGAGCGCGGTATGACCGAGGCCAGTGCCGGTTTCGGTCTGGGCCTGGCGATCGCCGCCAGGGCCGTGGAAATGCACGGTGGCACGATCGTGTTGCGTAACGAGCCATCCTGTGGGCTGACCGTGGAAATCAGCCTGCCCGGTCTGGCCCGATCTTTACACGAAATTACATTGGCTTGACGGCCCTGTACGCACCACCTCAGTAGACTTTCCGCTCAAACTTACTCAGCGTTTGCTGATGTTTTAGCGTGGAGGTGATCATGTTTCTGGTTCATAAAAAGGGTTTCGTTTCCGGCAAGAAAATGGTCGACGGGCTGGTGCCCTATGACTTCTTTTGCGAAGACAATCCGGCCATCAACCTGTTTGTATTCACGGGCTCCGCCGCCCAAGGCAACACGGTCGAGGAACAAACACTCTGGGGCTTTACCCGTCTGGAGCGTTTTGAGGCACTGACCGGCACCCTCGTGTCGAACAAAAAGAATGAAGGCTGGTTTCAAACGGTCAATGTACTCACTGGCCCTGCCCAGAACGGTACTCAGAGTGTGAAGTTTCAGCGGGTGTTGAAAATCATCAGGCATGTGGGTGCATCGGGCCGTGTCACCAGCAAGGTCGACTACGAGATCCAGACAGATGAAGGCGACACCTACTTCACCCGCCGCCCTGCTACGTCCGACAGCGCGCAAACCATCATCTACGCGGCGGACTAATAACGTCTATCTCAACGACGCTTCAAGCGTCGGCGAGCTGAAACCGATAACCCACCCCATACAACGATTCGATCGGATGCTCTCCCGGGCAGGCCTGTTCGAGCTTGCGCCGCAGATTACGGATATGGCTGTCGACCGTGCGGTCGGTGACCACCCGGTGATCGGAGTAGATCCTGTCGAGCAACTGATCCCGGGAAAACACCCGTCCCGCAGAGCGGGCGAGGGTGCTGAGCAGGCGCAGTTCCAAGGGCGTCAGGTCCAGTGCGATGCCGTCGAGGGACGCCTGGTACTGCTCTTCGTCAATGTGCAGGCGTGGAGTTGCAGACGTCAGGAAATGCGGGCTGCGCCGCAGGATGGCCTTGACTCTGGCAACCACTTCGCGCGGGCTGAAAGGTTTGCAGATGTAGTCGTCGGCTCCCAGGTCCAGGCCCAGCAGGCGGTCCAACTCTTCGACGCGGGCGGTGATCATGATGATCGGCACGGCGCTGAACCCGCGCAGGTCTTGGCAGACTTTCATACCGTCACGCCCGGGCAGCATCAGGTCGAGCAAAATCAGGCGCGGTGCCTGGTCGCGCACCGTCGGCACCACCTGCAAACCGTTGTCCAGGCACAGGGTCGGGTAACCCGCAGCCACCAGATAATCCTGCATCAATGCAGCCAGCTTGGGTTCGTCTTCAACGATCAGAATCGGGCTGTCGTGGGGCATGGTTCAGATATTCCGTGGCAGGCGCAGGGTCAGCCAGAGGCCGCCGAGTGGGGAGTGAGCGGCACTGAGGCTGCCGCCGTGGGCGAGGGCGATGCTGTGACAAATCGCCAGGCCCAGGCCGGTACCTCCACTGGCGCGGTTGCGCGATGACTCGCCGCGATAGAAGCGCTCGAACAGGCGCGGCAGCTGCTCGGCCGAAACGCCAGGTCCGGAGTCGAGAAACTCAATGCACACATCCGCGCGGTCCAGCACGGCGCGGATGCGTATGAGCCCGTTCGGGTCGGTGTAGCGCACGGCGTTTTCCAGCAGGTTGGAAAACAATTGCTGCAAGCGATTGGCATCGGCCAACAGTTCCAGGGGCTGCGACGGCAGATCCAGTTCGACACGCAGGTGCCGGGCGTTCAAGCGCTCCTGGAACATCGATACGCAGGTTTGCAGCACTTGATCCAGTGTGCACGAGTTCTTGCGGTAGGTCAGCGCACCAACATCCGCCAAGGACAGCTCATAGAGGTCATCGACCAGTTTGCTGAGCATGCTGACCTCACCTTGCAAAGACTTCATCGACCCTTGGTTCAAGGTGCGTACGCCATCCTCGATGGCCTCCAGCTCGCCGCGCAACACCGACAGCGGGGTGCGCAGTTCGTGGGACACATCAGCCATGAATTCGCGACGCATCTGTTCATTGCGCTCCAGGGTGTAGGCGAGTTGGTTGAAGTCACGGGCCAATTGACCCACTTCGTCATTGGAGGCCACCGCCACCCGGCTGCTGTAGTCGCCGCTGGCCAGGCGGTGGGTCGCCGCGGCCACCCGTTTGACCGGCTCCAGCAGCGTGCGGGCGATCCACCAGGCAATCAGCATCGCCAGCAGTAGCGAAAAGGCGCCCATGACCAGGCTGGTGCGTAACTGGTATTGCTGGAACCGATCGCCGCCGGCTTCGGTCACGCTCTGGAACGGGGTCACGGCCAGCCAACCCACGGTTTCATCGGCGACTACAATCGGGCGTAACAGGGCGTCGTCGCCGATATCCGGGTAGCCGTTCACGCGTTTTTTGTGTTTATCCAACAAGGCGATGCGAAACAGGGCGCCCGTCAGGTCCGAGGCCATGGGGGTGCGTAAGTCGTTCTTCGCCGGATCTTCGCCGAGTTCGGGCCGCATGATGTCGAACCAGCGATCCGGCTGGTTGCGCAGAAATTCCCAATTACCCTCGCGCGCGTAGGCACTGGCCAGACGCGGTAACACTGGCGCCATACGGTCCAACGCCTGCTCATTGAGATAGCCGAGAAAGCCCCGGCCAAAACTCCAGCTCGTCGCCAAGCCCATGCTCAGGATGACCAGCAGCACGCTGGACAGTACCGCAATAAACAGCTTGGTGGAGATACTCAACTTCATGGAGATGGGCCGTTAGGAATGGATTGGACCATTTAGGCCCTGGCGTAGAAAAGATTCAACCCAGCCGGGCAATCTTCAATTTTCCTGCACATTTGCCTCGCAGGATGGCGCTGACTCAAGCCATCCCGTCTTGCAGAGGCAGCTATGTCGACGAAAATAATTACCAAACTCCTGGTAACCGCCGCGGTTCTCCTGTCCTTGATCATTCTGGTCATTCTGGGCGGCTGCTCCGGCGGCGAGCCGGCACTTGAAGCGGTCCCCCCCAAAGTCTCGGTGATCAGCATAAAACCCCAGAGCCAAGTGCTGACCACCGAGCTTGCGGGGCGCACTCAGGCCTTTATGGTGGCGCAGATCCGTCCGCAAGTCGGCGGCATCGTGCAGCGGCGTTTGTTTGTCGAGGGGGCGGATGTCAAGGTCGGGCAGGCGCTGTATCAATTGGATGCGGCGTCCTATACGGCCGCGCTGGCGCAGTCCCAGGCGAGCCTGGCCAAGTACCGCGCCACGCTTAAATCAGCGCAGGCCACCGCCAAGCGCGATACCGAACTGGTGAAGATCAATGCCATCAGTCAGCAAGATAACGAGGACGCCCAAGCGACCTTGCTGACCGCCGCCGCCGACGTGCAGGTCGCCGAGGCCGAAGTCCAAACCGCGCGGATCAACCTGGCTTACACGCGTATTACCTCTCCGGTCAGCGGGCGTATTGAAACCTCCACGGTGACCCCAGGGGCGCTGGTGGTGGCCAATCAGGACAGCGCATTGACCACGGTGCAGCAACTCGATCCGATCTATGTGGACGTTACCCAATCGACCACGGAACTGCTGCGGCTCAAGCGTGACTTGGCCAGCGGCGTGTTGCAGTCCAACGGCGATGGCGAGGCATCGATCAGCCTGAAGCTGGACGACGGCACCACCTACAACCAGCCGGGGCGGCTCAAGGTCAGCGGTATCAGCGTCAACGAGGGCACGGGCACCGTGACCCTGCGCGCTGTCTTCGCCAACCCCGATCACCTGCTGCTGCCGGGCATGTATGTGCGCGCGGTGCTGGAACAGGCGCGCAATGACCAGGCCATTGTGATTCCGCAAAAAGCGGTAAACCGTAGCGCCAGCGGTGTGACCACGGCGTTGCTGGTGGTCGACGGCAAGGTCGAACAACGTGAGCTGACCCTCGATCGCGCGATAGGTAATCAATGGTGGGTCACTTCGGGCCTGAAGGCAGGTGATCAGTTGATCGTCGAGGGCGGACAAAAAGTCCGTGCCGGCGCCGCCGTGCAAGTGCAGGACGCCAATGCTCAAGCTGCCACACCGTCCACTCCAGTGAAGGAGGGTTGAGCGTGGCGCGTTTTTTTATTGATCGACCGATTTTCGCCTGGGTCATCGCCATCGTGATCATGCTCGGTGGCAGCCTGTCCATCAGCCAGTTGCCGCTGGAGCAATACCCGGACATCGCGCCGCCCACGGTGAAGATTTCCGCCACTTACACCGGGGCTTCGGCCAAGACCGTGGAAGACTCGGTGACCCAGGTCATCGAACAGCAGATGAAAGGCCTGGATAACCTGACCTACATGTCCGCCACCAGCAGTTCGGCGGGCAGTGCCAGCATCAGTCTGACCTTTACCGCCGGCACCGACCCGGATGTGGCCCAGATGCAGGTGCAGAACAAGCTGCAACAAGCCGAGTCGAGACTGCCGCAATCGGTACAGAGCGAAGGCCTGACCGTGACCAAGGGCGGTTCGGACTTCTTGATGATTGTCGCCCTGGCGTCGGATGACCCCAGCGTGACCGGCACCCAGATCGGCGACTACATTTCCACCACCTTGCTGGACTCCATCAGCCGCATAGACGGCGTTGGCGATGTGCAGACCCTGGGATCAGGCTACGCCATGCGAATCTGGCTGGCCCCGGCCCTGCTGGAAAAATACGCGCTGATGCCGTCAGACATCAGCAGTGCCCTGGAAGCGCAGAACACCGAAGTCTCCGCTGGCCAGCTCGGTGGCTTGCCGGCGATCAAGGGGCAGCAGTTGAACGCCACGATCAGCGCCCGCAGCAAACTGCAGACGGTCGACGAGTTTCGCAACGTGGTGGTCAAGTCCAACAGCGACGGCGCCGTCGTGCTGCTGGGCGATGTCGCGACCTTGGAATTGGGCAGTGAAAGCTACGACATCAGCACCGCCCTCAACGGCAAGCCCGCCGCTGCCATGGGTGTGCAGTTGGCGGCAGGCGCCAATGCGCTGAACGTCGGCAAGGCGGTCAAGGCCAAGCTCAAAGAGATGGAGCCGTTCTACCCGAGCGAAATGCAACTTAAAAACGTGATTGCCTACGACACCACGCCGTTTGTCAGCCTGTCCATCGAGGAAGTGGTCAAAGCCTTGGGCGAGGCCATCGTGCTGGTGGTGTTGATCATGTTTCTGTTCCTGCAAAACCTGCGCGCGACGCTGATCCCGGCGATTACCGTGCCGGTGGTGCTGCTGGGCACGTTCGGTGTGCTGGCGATGTTTGGCTACTCGATCAACACCTTGACGATGTTTGCCATGGTCCTGGCGATCGGCTTGCTGGTGGACGACGCCATTGTCGTGGTGGAAAACGTCGAGCGGCTGATGGGCGAGGGGTTATCGCCCGTGGCGGCCACGCGTCAATCGATGGGGGAAATCAGCAGCGCGCTGGTGGGCATCACCCTGGTGCTGAGCGCGGTGTTTATCCCCATGGCGTTTTTCGGGGGTTCCACCGGGATTATCTATCGGCAGTTTTCCGTGACCATCGTTTCGGCCATGGTCCTGTCGGTGTTGGTGGCGATGACCCTGACACCCGCGCTGTGCGCCTCGTTGCTCAAAAACCGCGACGGCCAGGGGCATGGTGCCCAGCACGGGTTCTTCGGCTGGTTCAACCGCACCTTCGAGCGTGCCAGCGCCGGTTATGAGCGCTGGGTCGGGGTGGTGCTGCGGCATTGGGTACGCAGCCTGCTGCTCTATGGCGTGGTGCTGGTGATCATGGCGGTGGGCTACATGAGCCTGGCCACTTCATTCCTGCCGGACGAAGACCAAGGGATCCTCCTGGCACAGATCCAGTTGCCCGTGGGCGCGACCGACAGCCGTACACAGGCGGTGATCAAGCAATTCGAGGACTACATCCTCAAACAGCCCGAAGTCGAAGCGATGATCAGCATCAGCGGGTTGGGCATGGGGGGGAACAGCCAGAACACTGCGCGGGCGTTTATCCGCCTCAAGGATTGGGATGAGCGCGGTGGCCGCGGCCAGAGTGCGGCCGCGATTGCCCAGCGAGCGACCATGGCACTGGCCAGCATTGGCGATGCCGACGCGTTCGTCATGCAACCGCCGACCGTACGCGGTCTGGGCCAGAGCTCGGGGTTCGACTTGCAACTCAAGGACCTCGGTGGCCTGGGCCATGATGCGCTGGTGGCGGCCCGCGAACAGTTTCTTGAGCTGGCCAGAAAAGATCCACGCTTGCTGGGAGTGCGCAGCAACGGCCTGGACGATGCGCCGCAGCTCAAGGTCAGCATCGACGACCGCAAGGCTGGCGCCCTGAGCCTGAGTACCAGCGATATCAACACCACGTTGTCGACGGCGTTGGGCGGTACGTACGTGAATGACTTTCTCAACCAGGGCCGGGTGAAAAAAGTCTATGTGCAGGGCCAGGCATCCGCGCGCATGCAGGCCGCCGACCTGGATCATTGGTTTGTGCGCAACAGCAACAATGAAATGGTGCCGTTCTCATCGTTTGCCAGCAGCACCTGGAGTTACGGCTCACCGTTACTGGAGCGCTACAACGGTAACGCCTCGCTGGAAATCGTCGGTGACCCCGCGCCAGGCGTGAGTGCCGGTGACGCGATGAATGCCGTGGAGGCCATCGTCCGGCAATTGCCCCAGGGCATCGGCTACGAATGGACCGGGCAGTCCTATCAATTGCGGCTGTCCGGGTCCCAGGCCCCGATGCTCTATGCCATCTCTGTCTTGTTTGTATTCCTGTGCCTGGCCGCGCTCTACGAGAGTTGGTCGGTGCCGTTCTCGGTGATTCTGGTGGTGCCCCTGGGGGTGATCGGTGCCGTGCTGGCGACCCGCGTCGCCGGGTTGAGCAACGACGTGTATTTCCAGGTGGGGCTGTTGACCACCGTGGGGCTGGCCGCGAAGAACGCGATCCTGATCGTGGAGTTCGCCAAGCACCTGCAAGAGCAGGGCAACAGCGTGATCGACGCGACGCTGATCGCGGTGCGCCAACGCTTGCGGCCGATCCTGATGACGTCCCTGGCCTTCATGTTCGGCGTGCTGCCGCTGGCCTTGAGCACCGGCGCAGGCTCCGCCGGGCGCCAGGCCATCGGTACGGGCGTGCTGGGCGGCATGTTCAGCGCCACGGTGCTGGGGATCTTCTTGGTCCCGCTGTTTTTTGTGCTGATCCGCCGCCGTTTTGGCGGCGAGCGCAGCGCTAACCAATCTGCCCCGACAGGTGATGCATGATCAAGTCACACTGGCCTTTGCTGGCCGCCATGGTCCTGGGGGGCTGCGTCAATCTGGCGCCCCAGTATGAGCGTCCTGAAGCACCCGTCTCCGGCCAATGGCTGCCGGTGGCCAACCTGCCGAAAGGGCAGGTGGGTGCTGATGTGAAATGGCAACAGTTCTTCACCGACAGCCGCCTGGCGCAGTTGCAGGCGTTGGCGCTGGCCAATAACCGCGACTTGCGCCTGGCCAGCCTGAACGTTGAAAAAGCGCAGGCGCAATACCGCATCAAGCGCGCGGACCTGTTTCCCACCATCGATGCGAGCGTCAGCGGCACCCATAGCCGCACGCCTGGGTCGCTGTCCAACTCCGGTACGGCGGTCACCAGCCACGATTACAGCGCGCAATTGGGCCTGAGCAGTTATGAACTGGACGTGTTTGGCCGGGTCCGCAACCTTCGCGACGAAGCGCTGGAAAACTACCTGGCGCTGACGGAAACCCGACGCAGCACGCAAATCAGCCTGGTGGCCGAAGTGGCCACCGCCTGGCTGACCCTGGCCGCCGACAACGAACGGCTATTGCTGGCCCAGGAAACCCTGACCAGCCAATTGGCCACCTACGACCTGACCCAGCGCAGCTATGCCCTGGGCGGTTCCTCCGCGCTGTCCGTGGCGCAAGCCCAGACTACCGTCGAGTCGGCGCGCGGCGACGTGGCGTCCTACGAGAGCCAGATTCTGCAGGACCGCAATGCCTTGCGCCTGTTGGTCGGCAGTGACCTTCCCGAAGCGCTCCTGCCGGGCACGCACTTGGAATCGGCGGCGGTGCTGGTGGACATACCGGCGGGTTTGCCTTCGAGCCTGTTGCAACAACGCCCGGATGTGCTGTCGGCGGAACACACGCTCAAGTCGGCCAATATCGACATCGGCGCGGCCCGTGCGGCGTTCTACCCCAGCATCAGCCTGACCGCCAACGCTGGCTCGTCCAGTACGGCGTTGGCCGGCCTGTTCAAATCCGGCAGCGGTGCCTGGACCTTTGCACCGAGCATCAGCGTGCCGATTTTCGATGGCGGGAGTAACCGCGCGACCTTGGATTCGGCCAAGGTCGAGCGCGATATCCAGATACAGACGTATCAGCAGACCCTGCAGACCGCGTTCCGCGAAGTGGCCGACGCACTGGCTGTGCGCAGCACCCTGGATCGTCGTATCGCCGCACAACAGGCACTGACCGACGCCAGCCGCAAAAGCTTCGAACTCTCGGATGCGTTGTATCGGGGCGGGTCCAAAAGCTACCTGGAAGCCTTGGATGCGCAGCGCTCGCTCTACAGCGCTCAACAGGACCTGATCACCCTGCGCCTGACCGAGCAGAGTAATCGCATCACGTTGTACAAAGTGTTGGGGGGCGGTTGGAATTGACCGCCCATGGGAAATGGCTCTGCCACCTGCACACAGTCTCGCAGCGATGGAACGACGTGCGCGCACCAAACCGGCTTACTTCATTCAATGGGAAATCAACATGTGTGCCTATCGTTCCACGTTAAGCCGTTGCGTCCAGGTACTGACCTGCGCCGGTTTCATCACGCTTTCACCCCTTGCCTGGGCGAATTCCGACGCAGATCCGTGGGAAGGTATTAACCGACCTATCTTTTCATTCAATGACACGTTGGATACGTATGCACTGAAGCCACTCGCCCAAGGCTATCAATTTGTCACCCCCCGCATTGCTCAAGACGGTATTCATAACGTTTTCAACAATCTGGGGGAGGTCAAAAATCTGGCTAATAATTTACTTCAAGCAAAGTTTCATAGTGCCGGGGTTGATACGAGCCGCTTTTTACTTAACAGCACGGTAGGCCTTGTGGGGTTGATCGACATCGCGACGCCTATGGGGCTGCGGCGCAGTGATGAAGATTTCGGTCAGACCCTCGGTCACTGGGGTGTAAATAGTGGTCCTTATCTTGTACTGCCACTCTTGGGGCCAAGCACACTTCGCGATGCGCCAGCCGTCCTGCCCGATGCCTACGCCAACCCGGTTCGCTACATCGGCGATGTCCCCACGCGCAACAGCCTGTACGGCGTGGGCCTGATCGACGGACGCGCTCAATATATAAAATCCGAAAAGCTCATCACCGGCGATAAGTACAACTTTATCCGCAGTGTTTATCTGCAAAGCCGAGAGTTCAAGATCAGGGCTGGAAACGTAGAGGATGACTTTTGATAAGTGCGTTTCGACCTTGGGATGAAGATACCCGTTGATACGATCAACAGCACCTGATCACCCTGCGACTGACCGAGCAGGGTAACTGTGTGACGTTGTGCAGCGCGTTATCCAGCAGCCCGGCCAAGTGGTTGTTGAGCAACGGATCTTGATGGTAAGCGTCGCTAACAAGGTGCATCAGCATGCGCTCCAGCCCGTTACGGCCGCTCAGGTGCATGTCGCAGGTCTGCGTCAGCTGCCCGGCGTCGCCCTGGGATAGCGGGAGTTTTCATGAACAGGACGCTTTGCGTCTGCACGGATATATTTTCGACACTTTCTAGCAATATTCGCAAATGCCGCATTAGCTAGAGTAGTTCACCGAAACTCGACAACGCCGGGGCCAACGATGACTCCATGACCAGCCTCAGATTCAGCTCAATTGATAGATTGATAGATTGATAGATTGATAAAGGTCACACCATGTGCGGCGGTTAACTGGCAATATTTATTAAATAGATTGACCAAGGTATTCACAGACAGAGTTTGAAAGCGCGCGATCGCAGCTCGGCAGGTGCGTGTTCGCGGCCTTATCGATGTTTTACTCCCGCGCCGCACGTCTAAGGAACTGATCGTGATGACCATCCCGAGTAACGATGCGAAAGCTTCCAGGCGGCGTATTTCCGCCAGAGTTCTTCTCATCCTTGTCATTGTTATGGCAGCCGGCGTCGGCGGCGCTTGGTATTGGTGGCAGAGTCAGCATGGCAAAGTGCCCGAGGGGCTTGTGTCAGGGAATGGGCGCATCGAATCCGACCAGGTCGACATCGCCGCGAAGTTGGCCGGGCGCATCCGGGAGGTCTTGGTCCAGGAAGGCGATCTCGTCACCGCGGGGCAAGTACTGGCGCGCATCGATACGACGGAGTTGCAGGCCCAGCGTGCCAAATATGTTGCCGACGTGGCTTCAGAGGACGCCTCGATGCTTGAAGCGAAAGCGACCGTCACTCAGCGGCAGGCAGAACTGGCCCTCAAGAAAGCCAATCTTCGCCGGGCTCTTAAGCTTGTTGAAACAGGGGCGATCAGCCAGGAGGACCGCGATCAGGCACAGAGCGACCATGATTCCGCGCGCGCCGTCCTTGACGCTGCGCAGAGGATCGTGACAGCGCGCGAACGGTCGGTTACGGCCGCGCAAGCTCTGGTCGATCAGATCGACGCCCAGATCGCCGATACTATCCTTCTGGCGCCGGTGCGGGGCCGCGTTCTCTATCGACTGGCCAATCCCGGAGAAGTCCTTTCGGCGGGCGGCAAGGTCCTGACGATTATTAATCTGTCGGAAATTTATATGGAGATCTACCTTCCCTCCGAACAGGCCATGCGCCTACCCATCGGGTCGCAAGCGCGAATTCAGTTCGACGGTACCGACTTCGCCGTCCCGGCCAAAGTGAGCTTTGTCTCTCCAGAGGCTCAATTCACACCCAAGCAGGTCGAAACGCGCAGTGAGCGCGACAAACTGATGTTCCGGATCAAGCTGCGCATACCGCCAAGTCTCGTCGAGCGTCACATCGAACAGGTGAAAACGGGCGCCCGTGGCATCGGCTATGTGCGCCTTGATCCGAATCCGCCCAAGTGGCCGGATAACCTGCAAAAGCGCCTCCAGGATGATCCTGTTGATGCGGGAGATTGACGATGGTGGCTTGCGTCCCGATCGCCAAGGTTCGCGGCGCGACCCATGTCTATGGCGAGGTCTGCGCGCTCGACGATGTGTCGCTCGAACTGCCGAGCGGTCGGATGACGGGCGTCATCGGTCCTGATGGAGCCGGCAAGTCCACGCTTCTCGGCCTGATCGCCGGTGCGCGCAAGCTGCAGACCGGCTTGGTCGAGGTGCTCGACGGTAGCATGGACAATGCACGGCATCGCCGTTCCGTCTGCACGCGCATTGCCTATATGCCGCAAGGACTCGGCAAGAATCTTTATCAGGAAATCAGCGTCCGCGAGAACCTGGCCTTCTTCGGAGCGCTCTTCGGTCTGTCCGCGTCAGAGTGTGACGCACGCACGCGCCGCTTGGCGGCCGCCACCGGCCTGCTGCCCTTTCTTGACCGGCCTGCCGGAAAGTTGTCGGGCGGCATGAAGCAAAAACTCGGTCTGTGCTGCGCGCTCATTCACGACCCCGATCTTCTTATTCTCGACGAGCCAACGACAGGGGTCGATCCGCTGTCGCGCCGACAGTTCTGGAATCTCATCGGCGATCTGCGGCGCGAGCGGCCGACGATGAGTGTTGTCGTTTCCACCGCCTATATGGACGAGGCGAGCTATTGTGATTGGCTCATCGTGATGGATCACGCAAAAGTGCTCGCCTGTGGCACGGCGGATGAGTTGCGCGCGAAGACCGGCGAGCAAACCCTGGAAGCTGTCTTTGTCGCCCTGCAGCCAGGACAAAAATCGAAGTCTCAGCGCCTCGTCATTGCACCACGCATACCGAGCACGGAGGCTCCGGTCATTGTCGCGAAGAATTTGACATGCCGTTTCGGCAGTTTTACCGCAGTCGATCGCGTCAGCTTCGCCATCGAGCGCGGAGAAATTTTTGGCTTCCTCGGCTCGAACGGCTGCGGCAAGACCACGACCATGAAGATGCTGACCGGGCTGCTGGCGCCGAGCGAGGGAGAGGCCCAGGTATGCGGAAAGCCGGTCGATGCCAACGACCTGTCGATCCGCCAGCGCGTCGGCTTCATGTCGCAATCGTTCTCACTCTATGGCGAACTCACCGTACAGCAGAATCTCCTTCTTCATGCCCGTCTTTTTCATCTGGCCGCAGACCACATTAAGGACCGCATAGCCAAACTCCTGGTCGATGTCGGTCTTGTCGATTATGTCGACGCTGAAGCCAATTCGCTGCCGCTCGGGGTGCGGCAACGCCTTTCTCTGGCCGTGGCGATCGTGCACGATCCCGAGCTGTTGATCCTGGATGAGCCCACGTCGGGTGTCGATCCGCAGGCACGCGACGAGTTTTGGCGCCTGCTCGGCGATCTCTCGCGAAGCCGCAATGTCACGATCTTCGTCTCCACGCATTTCATGAGCGAGGCGATGCGTTGCGACCGCATTTCATTGATGCATGCGGGGTGCGTCCTCGTCTGCGACACGCCGCAGAACGTCATCGCCTCCAAAGGCGGAGTGGATCTGGAAGAGGCGTTCATCGCCTATATCGAGGACGCCGAGACCTCTTCGTCCGCGCCCGAAGCGGCGACGCCCCAGGTGCAGATACTGCAAAAAGCCGAGGCTTCGTCGTCCGGCCGCTCAACCTTCATGCCGCTGCGACGCCTCCTCGCCTATGCCAAGTGCGAGACGCTGTCGCTTATGCGCGATCCGGTGCGACTGGTCTTCGCCTTCCTCGGCTCCTTCTTCATGTTGTTGATCTTCGGCTTCGGTGTCTCCAGCGACGTAACCAATCTCACCTACGCGGCGTTTGACCACGACAACACGCCGCAGAGCCGGGCCTATCTCGTCAATTACTCGAGTTCGCAATACTTCACCGAAAAGACGCCGATCCGTAGCGTCGATGAAATGCAGCAGCGCCTGAAGTCAAACGACATCACGCTTGCCATCGAGATTCCACCGGACTTCGGGCGCCTGGTAAAACGCGGCTCCGATTGGCAGGTAGCGGCCTGGATCGATGGCGCCAACACCTCGCGCGCCGCCACCATCGAGGGCTATGTCGAGCAGGCACACAATCTCTTCTCCGAGCAGCGAGATCGGGAGTCCAGCGTCCCGGCGGCCTCCAACCCGACGACCAGCCTTGAGGTCCGCTATCGTTACAACCCGACAGCCGAAAGCATCTATGCGATAGGGCCGGCCGTGCCGGCGATGCTGCTCATGATGTTTCTTGCCATTCTGATGGCTGTCAGCGTTGCCCGCGAAAAAGAGATCGGCACAATTACGAACTTTTACGCCACACCCACAACGCGGCTGGAGTTCCTGATCGGCAAGCAGTTGCCCTACGTCGGCGTCGGCATGATCAACTTCTTCATCATGACCGCGACCGTGCTGTTCCTCTTCAAGGTCCCGCTCAAGGGCGACATTCTCACCCTGGCGCTTGGCGCGCTTCTCTATGTGGCGGCGGCCACTGGCTACGGGCTTTTCATCTCGACCTTCACGTCGAGCCAAGTCGCAGCGGTGTTCGCCGGAGCGGTGCTGTCATTGCTGCCGACCATGCAATTCTCCGGCATGATGCAGCCCGTCTCGACGCTGGAGGGTGGTGCACGCCTCATGGGGTCGATCTGGCCCACGAGCTACTACATGCATATGAGCGTCGGCGCGTTCACCAAGGGGCTTGGCTTCAGCGACATGGCTACCGATCTGCTGACGCTGGCCCTGTTTTGTCCGACCTTCCTGCTGCTGTCCGCGCTGCTCTTGCGCAAACAGGAGAAATAACGTGCGCAGCCTCTCCAACATATTCTGGCTCGGCACCAAGGAGTTGCGCACCCTCTCGAAGGACCAGATGATGATCCTCTTCATCATCTGGTCCTTCGGCGTCAGCATCTATACGCAGTCGACCGGAGCCGGCGAGACCGTCAACAACGCCGCCGTGGCAATCGTTGACGAAGACAACTCCAGCCTCTCGCGATCGATTGCCGGACTTTTCTATCCCCCTTACTTCCAGACGGCCAAAACAATCGGCGCCGCCGATATCGATCGCGCTATGGACGAAGGTCTCTACACCTTCGTCGTCGTCATTCCTCCGCGCTTTGAAGCGGATGCGCGCAACGGGCGCAATATCAAAGTGCAAGTCAACGTGGACGCCACTGCGGTTCAGCAGGCGTCCTTGGGCGCCGGCTATATCCAGAACATGGTGACCGACAAAGTCAAGCGCTACCGACAAGAGGCGAAGCAAACCAACGGTCTCTCCTCCAACCTCGTCATCCGCCGCGCCTTTAATCCAAACGGCACGCAATCCTGGTTCCGCGCGATCGTCGGCCTTGCCGATCAGCTGTCGATGCTGATTATTATCCTGACCGGCGCGGCGCTTTTGCGCGAGCGGGAGCATGGCACGATTGAGCACCTGCTGGTGATGCCGCTGTCGGCCTTCGAGATTGCGCTCGCCAAGGTGTGGTCGAACGGGGTGGTGATAATCGTCGGCTTCATCTTCTCTCTTTTATTCGTGATCGAGGGGCTCCTCGACGTTCCGATCGCCGGCTCGCGCGGTCTCCTGGTGCTTGGAACCGTCATCTACGTCTTCGCCACGGCGGCGATCGGCATCTTCTTGGGCACGCTCGCCCGCACCATGGCACAGTTTGCCCTTTTGATGATGATGACGGTGATGCCGATGATGATGCTGTCGGGCGGTATGTCGCCGATCGAGAGTCAACCGCAATGGGTCCAGTACGTGACGTGGTTTTTCCCGTCACGGCACTATGTGAGCTTCACGCAGGCGATCGTTTATAGAGGTGCGGATCTCGGCATCGTCTGGAAAGAGTTCCTGACGGTCCTGGTGATGGGTATGACATTTCTCTCGGTGAGTTTGGTGCTGTTCCGACGGTCCGTTGCAAACTTGCGATAGGGCGATGCGCGTGATGAGCCTGGCACGCGCTTTCGCCGTGCGGCAGGCGCGCCAGTTCTTGCCGCGCCGCTTCAATCTCCCCAGTGTGGCGTCCGCGCTCCCTATCGATGTTGACCTCCGATCCGTCTTGGCGGCGAATCGTCCGTACTCCTCGCAGCCCACGCTCAATGGCGTAACCAAGGCGACGCCATAGCCCATTGGGGCTTTCGAATGGTGGGGTCAAGGTTATCTCCGGTAGGCGCCGCCCTCCGTGACGGGATGCGACAGAGGATGGTGGCTATTTGGAATTACTCGGGTTTTCGAGTAAGGTTGCCCCAAATCCCGTACAGGCAATGGACAGCAATAATGATGATGGAGCGTTCAATCAGTACAAAACAAGAGGCTTACCTTGGCTACGAGATCCTCGTTGCTGCAGAAGGCCCCTTCAGAGCAAAGCCTGACGGCCTGGAAAGTTTGCGGACGTATCACACAACAAATGTTTCGATTTGGTTGGCCGGACAGATGATCAGAGAGTGGGACGAATCACCTGCAATGCTCTTTGTCTCGCGCGACGATGCAATTGAGTTTGGGTTTGAAATCGGCCGAATGATCGTCACTCAGCGCTACAAATCATCAGCTTTCAATCCGCTTGCTCGTGTGCGCAAACTCTTTAAGCTGCCGCGACTGCTTTTCAGTAATTAGGATTTTAGGTCGCGACATGTTTGCGAAGCGTGCGGACTCTTCAGGAGGTGCGGCGGCGAGATTGAGCAGGAAGGTCGACACCGTCTCCTGCCATTCGTCGAAGTCGTGGCGCTCGCCCAGCACCTGAAGGGCATCATCAAGCGCCTTCGACACAATCAACGTGCGCTTCTCGGCTCCGATCCGATCCGCTCCAGCAAGCCTTTCTCCTTGGCACGCTTTTCTCGCTGGAGCTGCACATTGTCTTTGGCCATGACCTACCTCTTCTATCCCACTGGGCGGCAAGCCGGCAACATCGGCTTGTTCCAGAACAAGCAGGAGATGATCGACCTCTATACCAATCAGCTCAACATGCTGGAGGATCAGAGGGACGCCGAGGCCGATATCGCCAAATGGCAAGGTGAGCAGGCGAGACCCTGGCCTATTACAAAAACGCCGAGAAGGAACTGGAAGCCTCCCAGCGCGCGGGAGTGATCAGCCAGGCGAGTTACACGGAGCAGCGCGTCAGTCTGTTGAAGCAGCAGGCCGACGAAGTTGCCCAAGGCTACCAATCTGAAATCGATGCGCTCGAAGCAGCCAAGACTAAGAAGAGCACGACCGGTGCTCAGATTATCCAAATCGATCAGAAGATCGCGGATGCTCGCACCGCAATGGTCAAGGCGCAGCAAGACGGCGACAGCGGTATCCGTCCGGCAAAGTCATCTAGCCCGTCCTCCAAAGCTATCGTATCCGTCCGGCGTTTGAGCCCGTCGGCAAAGCAAAGTAACTCGTCTTCTCGCGCCGCCCCTGCGGAGTGCGCTAAACCTAGGTCAGATTTAATCCGCCGTCTGACAGGAGTATTTCACCGGTTAAGTAGTCCGAATCAACCAACATTGCAACAGCGTTTGCAATATCGTCTGGGCTAGCGGCCCTGCGCATTGGGGCGCGATCTCGCCACAACTCTTGGGCACCTGTCCACTCTGCGGTCAGAGGCGTGTCGACCAAGCCAGGCGCCACAGCATTTACGCGAATGTCTGGCCCAAGTGACACCGCGAGCAAGCGGGTCATGTGATTGAGCGCAGCTTTGCTCACCGCGTAGGGAATGGATGCGCCCTTAGGACGGACACCAGCATGCGAACTGATGTTTACGACGCTACCTGCTCGACGGTAACGGGCGGCATCGCGCAATGCCGATTCGGCCAATGCGACTAGGTGGAACGGCGCCACCACATTTATCTCGTTAAGTTCGTGCCACACCGCCGAAGTGGCCGAGGCAAGATCGCTGTGCGGAATAACTCTGCTGATACCGGCGTTATTGACCAATACGTCGAGCTGACCCCACGCGGCGATCGCCTCGTTAACAAGCCTGACCCTGTCAGCTTCAAAAGCAAGATCAGCTTGCACGTAGATAGCCTGTTTCATTTCGGCAGCCATAGCGCGACCCGTATCCGCAGAGTTTCGCGAATGGAGGACCACCGCATAGCCTGCCCGGCTCAGTGTACGTGCAATGGCTGCGCCGATACCGGAAGTGGACCCTGTAACCAACGCGACGCGTAGTGCGTTATCGATTGGAGGATTGGGTTTCATATGGAAATCTCGAAGGGGTTGCTAGAGAACCACCACCGCAACACCGTGGGTCGTCGTAGGTGGGAATCATTTCCTATCTGCTGGTAAGTTGCCGACCCTGAATGTCGTGCTGTTGGAAGTCATATTTGTGCAGCTGGTTCTTAAAATGCAGTCTGGATATCTCAGTGTGCACCCGTTTCACGAGTTACTGATGTTTGTTTCGAGGTCACGCAATGGACAACAATATACGTCAGGGCATCCCGACTTGCGTAACCAAACGGGTTGCCATTTATGCGGCCGCAGTTCGGAAATCTCACTCGCACGCTGCGTTGGCAAGCGCGTGAGAACGTCCTTCAAATAGATCTCGGTCACGCCGAGTTCAAAACTGGCCTTATAGCCGCCAAAATCGTCGCAGACCAACTTGCCTTTCCAGCCTTTCAGGAAGTTGCGGGCGTGTTCTCCGGCGCGGCTGGGGCTGAAGTCATAGACGACCGCTGCCAAGTCCGAAAACTGGCTAGTAGCGTAGGCCCATACATCGGAACGATGGGTTTTCTTTGCGCCAGGCTTGAGCATCTGTACCGGCGTTTCGTCGGCGTGGATCACGGCGTGTGCAAGAACGGCATCACGCAAGGCACCCGAACTTGGCGATCATGACGTGGGCTAGCAGCCCTGCGGTCGGAATGCCCTTATCGATGACGTGCGCTGGAACGGGTGCCTGAATCAGCGTTTCGCAGTCATCACAAACCCTCTTGCCTCTGATGTGGCGTTCGACGGTGAACACGCCCGGCGTGTAGTCGAGCTTTTCGCTGACATCCTCGCCAATACGCTTGAGGGCGCAGCGGCACTGGCAGTGGCTATTGTCGGGTTCGTGATGGATCAGGGTGCGCGGAAACTCCGGCGGTAACGCCGTGCGCTTAGGTTCTTGCGTTGTCTCGGTAGCAACTGAAGGTGTTTGCAGTGCCTGAAGTTCAGCCTCAATCGCCGCGATATCAGTATCGATCAGATCGTCCAGCAAGCTGGCCTGCTGCGGATTTAACTGCTCGCTACGCTTGGCAAATTTGAAACGTTTGAGCTGTGCAATCTCGTGGGTCAGCTTCTCGATCACCGCTTGGTCACGGTGAATCTTTTTACCCATGGTCTCGACTGTCTGATCAAGATTCTCGACACGCTGCATCAACTGCGCCGCCAAAGCACGCAGTTGTACAGGGGTTAGTTGGTCAAGATTGGGGAGCGAAGTCATGCCGCAGACTTTGCCAGAACAGGCTAATACCGACGATAGATCCATCGGACAATTGCACGGCCCAACTGGCTGCGGCAGGCGTTACAGGATGAAAATCGCACCACCTGGCCCGACTCTTTGCCAAGGCAAGCCCAGCACCAAAGCTTGTAGCTGTTCTGCACCCAACTCCACCTGAGTACCGTGTCGAGAGCCCGGCCAGAAGAACTTGCCCTGGTGCAAACGGCGGGCCGCCAGCCAGATGCCCGGACCGTCGTGTACCAACACCTTGATACGTGTGGCGCGACGATTGGCGAACAGATAAGCGCAGTGCGGCTGCGCCGCACCGAACACCGCCACCACTCGTGCCAGCGCGGTTTCGGTGCCAGCGCGCATATCCATGGGCTCGGTGGCGAGCCAGATGGAATCGATGCGAATCATCGCAACAGGTCTCGAACAAAGGTGACACAAGCATCAGCATTTTCGGCGGGCCAGTTCACTTTGACGGTGCCGCGCGGGTGAGGGATTTCGAGGCAAATGGTAGCTGGAGTGATATCTGATCGTGACGCGGACGACTGTAATGTCAGCGGAATGAAGGCTGGTGGCTTGGCAACATTTGTCTGCGATTGCAGCCGAATCCACTTATGAACAATGTTGGCGTTAATGCTGTGGCTCAGTGCGACGGATGTGGCTGTAGTCACGTGGGCTATGCCGAAGCTGCCGGGCCAGGCAGGAAAGTGCTCGACGAACACATTGCCTGCCGGGTGGTACTTTTTGCGTGGTAGAGCGGTGGCCAAGTTGTCGAAGCCCCAATCCGAAGCTTGACTGTATGAAATGCCCGGCACATGTCCGGGCCTTCTTTGGGGCGAGCAGTTCCGGCTGGCTTGCAATTGCAAACTTGCACGCGTCGAGAATCAGCATTCAATCCATTTTAATTCGTGCCTAATGTTCTCCTTGATTTTTACACTTGATCCGTATTCGTTGTAGTCAGCTTTTGAATTGTGAATCAAGCCAGTGGTCTAGTTCAGACACTGAATGACGGTCGCGCATAGGCACGTGACTGAGGCTGTCTGCGATCTTGAGTCTATTTTGCTGCGTCGTCTCATAACCTCTTGTTATTAAAAATGTTTCAATATATTCAGATACGCTGATGATCTTATTGTCAGAGGTGAACACTGCATTGAAACCTGGTTTGTTTCGCGAATCGTTTTGATCTCTATATTCCAATTTGCTCACCTATTTAAAAAGGGAATTTGGTTTCCTTTATTTAAATATGGTCCCGTTTTGTCGAGCTGACTCAAAAGTCAGTTATTTTATTTTTTAATGGGTATTAGGCATCGAGTCAAAAATGTAACGTTCTTTATATGACTCTTTCGAACAGCGAAAAGCCAAGATGGTCCTGCTGGAAGACCTTTGGCTTCGTTGCGGTATTGGCGGCTGTCGTAGTCATGTAGATAGAGCTGTCAGCGCTCTTCAAAGCTTTACTCGAATGAACGCGCCTCTGCTTTGCGATATTGGTGGGGCTACTTCTCGACCAGGATTTTCGGGTTGGCACTGCCCCAGACGGTGTAGAGGTCGGCCAGCAGCGCACCGTTGATCTCTTCGACTTCAGCCTGGCTGACTTCGCTTGCGCCTTGCTTGCCAAATAACACCACTTCATCACCCGCCTTGACGTCGGGGGCATCCGTGACATCAACCATCACTGTGTTCATCGAAACCTTGCCCACCACTGGCACACGATGACCATTGATCAACACCACGCCTTTGTTGGTAAACACACGGCGATAGCCATCGGAGTAACCGACCGTGATGTTGGCCAGCTTCGAATCACGTGTCAGGGTGAACGTGCGGTCGTAACCCACTGTGTTTCCAGCAGGGTAGCTATTGACCGAGGCCACATGCGACTTGAACTGCATCACGCGTTGATACTCAGTACGCGAGAGGACGGTATCGCCAAACAACGCGCCGCCCGTGCGCACCATGTCCAGGCGCGATTCGGGTACTTCCAGGGTGGCGAAGGAGTTAGCTGCGTGCAGGGTTATCTTGCTGCGGTCGAGTTGCGCGACATCCATCAGCCAGGCGGCTTGCTCATTGAAGGTCGCCAGCCCTTTACGCACATCGTCCTTATCCTCCACGGCAAAGTGGGTCATGATCGCTACCACTTCGACATTTGGCAGTTTGGTGATCGCTAGCGCGTCTTGTTTACCCTGCTTGGTGGCCATTTCAATGCCGTTACGGCTCATGCCGCTTGAGTTGAGGCCGATGTGCACCTGCAATTTTCGACCATGTTTATGTGCAAGATCGGCCGCTTGGCGGGCGAAATCGAGGTTACCAACCAGTTCTTCGACGTTGTACTGCAGAGCATTTTCGAGCTCCCCCAGGGAGGCGGTGCGAACACGGATCAACTGACCTTTAAATCCGCTTTCTCGAACCACTCGCGCCTCTTCATTACTGGCGACCGCCACACACGGTACACCCAGCGCTATCACCGAAGGCATCACCAACCCTATGCCATGACCATAAGCGTCGGCCTTCAGTACCGCGCAGAGTTTCGACTTGCCGGCCAGTTCCGCTTGCAGGGTTTGGATGTTGTGCTCGAGCGCGGCTTTGTTGATTTCAATCCAGGCATTACTGATTTGAGCAGTCAGCTCGGTGTTGCCGTTTGTGAGTGACAGTGGTGGCGCCGCTTGGACCTGGCTCTGCAAAAGGATCAGGCCGAGAGACAACGCTAGAACAGTACGGGTAAAGGGCATTTGAAACTCTCCATGTAATCGGTCTTTTTTTTATTATTCCGGTGCCGATTATTGGAAGGCTGTGTAAGTTGCCGTTGTACGCTGGGTTCAAAGATGTAAAAACATGTAAGGAATTTGTTCGCGCTCACCCAGGCCCTATGCGATGGCATCAGGAGGGGGTGTTGCTCGGCTGCCGCAGACAAAGACGGTGCTACCACTAGACTAAAAGAGCCCGCTGGCGAAGTGCTCAGCAAAGGATACGGTCTGGCTGTTATCACAGCGATGAGCTTTGCAGGCGACATCAAGTGATTTGCCGCCAAGACCTCAAAGGCGCATGACGAAATCACTCGGGGCACTAACATCGCGCTGTTCAATGCAGTCATTCAGGATACGCCCGTGGATGAGGGGCGGATGCGCGGCGACCGGCAAACCACGGTCGACCAGCCTGCTGCATCTGGCGATCAGCATCCTGTCCGCGTGCATACAGACGCTTGCCGTGCGGCGGCTATCATGTCCCGCGTGTGCGAAGCGGCGATCTTGATCTTGCGCTGATGTCCAGGGACTGGCCTCAAAGCGGCACATTTCTCTTCAAGGAACCCATGGTTTGGGTTGGCCCACTCCAGTTCGAACTGTGCAGGCTCGTAGTCGTTACGGTCGCCCTGAGAGCGTAAGGTCACCACAATGCCTTGTGTCAGTACGCCTGGGTGAATGCGTCGGGGACGTGCGATCAGCCGATCTCCGTTTATACGTCATCATATTGATATACCGAAGCACTCCAATATCGGCTGCCGTTACGTCGTTGGCGAGTCCACCCGTTTGCCAGCAGTCGTTGGGAAATCATTCGATTCATAACGCCATGACCGACTAGCAGAACCGGCTCTTCACAGGCAAGGGACTGCAGTCGTTGAGTCGCCGCGCTGGCGCGCAGCCTCGCGGCGCCGAAGGATTCGACGCCGCTCGAATAACCGCACAGCCATAAGACTCGAAAGATAAATGCCCAGGAAAACGGCGATAGTCAGGGAAATCTCCAACGACCATTGGGCAGTTGTGCTTCGCAGAAAAGCGCATCGACGACAGCAGGCTTCAGCCCGAGTACCTCGACGGAGCTCAGCGCACGAGGCGCGCTGCTTGAAACAATCATGGTGGCGGCTGCGGCGAGTTGCTGGCTGGCGTCCGGAGCGGGATGGCGGATGATTTCGGATCGGTTGTATTGCTCGATCCAGTCTTTCATCTCGAGCATTGAGATTTTTTCGGTCCTGGCCATATTTGGCTGGCCGTGACGCATCAGGATTATTGTCTTGCTCACAGTTTGTTTTCGTCCTTGTTTTTCTTAAACCAGCCATGCATCCGATACCACGCCACAGTGTCAAAAATTGTCTGCTCCAGCACTCGAAAACTCAGGCCAAGATCTTGTTCACTCTTACGGTGGTTAAAACAGGTACGGTGCTCCTCTCGTATCAATAGGCGCAATGTCGCCATGCTCAGCAATATAGGCTTGCCGGTAAGGCGCGCGTAGATCTCCTGCACCGCCGCCAATAGGTATAGAGCGGGCAGTGGCAGTTGCCGAGCAGGGGTTTTGACGCCCGCTATACGTCCCAGGACCGGCACCAACTGGCGCATGGTCAGGTTCCGACCTGCCGCGAGATAACGTTCCCCTCGTCGTCCATGTTTGGCTGCGGCAATCTGAGCCCATGCCACATCACGGGCATCGACCACCGAGAAGGTGCCGGGGATCAGCCCGGGCAACTTGCCGTTGACGACATCCTTGACCAATTGTCCCGAAGAGGTCGGGCCCATATCGCCAGGTCCCCACATCCAGCCGGGCAGAACCATGCAGGCATGCATCTGGGGATGGGTTTCAAGAAACGTCAAGACGACACGGTCAGCGAGGATCTTGCTGCGGTAGTAGTCATCCGCATCGGATTCGGACCGCAGGCATGTCTCATCGATAGAGGTGCCAGGGGCCCCGTCGAGCACGGCAATCGAAGAGGTATGGATAAACCGGCGTATCCCCGCGCGGTAGGCCTGGTGAAGCAACTCTCGCGTACCGGCGACATTGATCTTTTCGAGTTCTGCCCAGTGGCTGCCACCCTTGTAGTTATCGCGAAAGAACGCCGCCGTATGAAACACGGTATCGCAGCCTTGCAGCGATGATGCGAACGCGTCGATATCGGCCATGTCACCAACGACCAGTTCCACACTCGGGAGGTCGTTGAACTGCTGCTCACCTTTGTCTCTTGAACGGACGAGGGCTTTGACGGCGTAGCCACGTGCGACCAGTTCCCGCACCAGGTTGTTTCCCAGCAAGCCGGTTGCGCCAGTAACGAATACGTTGCGCATCGCTTAACCCTCTTGCTGTTCGGCTGACGGCATCAACACCGCGCTGTCGAAGCAAACCAGCGCAAGCATCGACGCCACATCACGGCGATTGAAGGCAAGAGCGGCGCGTTCTGCGTAGTGGTCGGGGCCCTTAGTCATACATTCCATTCCAGTCGTTTCGAAGGCCTGTAGATATACCGTTGAGGCCGGTCCTGAAAAACAGCGACTACTGCATAATGGCTTTGCATATTTGCAGACCAAGGAGGATGGGAGGTATGGCGTTGCAGGCAAATTGGGACGATCTTCGTCTGCTGTTGGCGGTCTCGCGGCGTGGCAGTTTTCTTCAAGCTGGCCAACTGCTGGGCATTGCGGCGTCTACTGTGTCCCGTCGTCTGACCCAACTGGAAGCTGCCCTGGGTGAGCCGCTCGTTGAGCGAGGCGTTGAAGGCTGCTGGTTGACCTCGCGGGGCCAATCCCTGGTGGAAGTCGCTCAGGCTGCGGAAGCGGGCTTGAGGCGTCAAACGGCGGCGGACCTGTCCGGGGAACGCCAAGAGCTATATGGCAGTGTCCTGGTCAGTGCCGGTGAGGGGTTTTCTTCTTGTGTGTTGGAGGCCGCAAGTCGTTTTACTTCCCTGCATCCGCGCTGCTCCGTGGAATTACTGGTCACCGCCGACTTTCACAAGATCGTCCGCGGTGTGGCGGATATCGCTATACGCACCGCGCATCTGGGCGAGCCATCGCTGATTTATCGACCAATGGGCAAGCTCGCCTACGGCGTCTTCGCTGATGCAGGGTACCTGAAGCGATCTCCAGAGGTGACCCTGGCTACGGCGGTCAACATCGCCTTGCTTCCTCCGCTGGATATGTTGCCTCAAATGCGTGCCGCAAAAGCTGCGGGTCTGGACCGTGCACAAATCAGCGTGAACTCGTTCGCCGTACAACTGGAGTCGGTGAGGCAAGGTATGGGCGTAGCTGTACTGCCACGTATTCTGGCGAAGGACCTGACTGAGTTGTTCCCGGAGCTTGAACTTCCAGAGATGGAGGTCTATCTGGTAACCCGGCCTCAGGCGTTGAAACAGGCGCACATCAGATGTTTCTTTGACATCTTGGAGCAGGTATTGCTCGAAGTCCTCTGCGTTGAAAATGTCGAAAATTAAATTTGGCGCGCATGCGCCCCTAAGCTATGTCGGTCGCAATCGGCGTTAAGCGAGCCATTGCGCAAGCTCGAGGCCTTCACCGGGGTGACGTTGCTGGAGCGGGGTAAAAAAGCGTAAGGCCGACACCGGCTGGCGAACGCTTACTGGTCCATACACAAGACATGCTTGCCTTGAGTGATCGTGCCCTTGAAAGCGTGCGTGGCCCGACCTTTGTCGGCGAGTTGCGGCTCGCCATCACCGACTACGTTCTGCCCAGCCTGATCGCCGACCTCTTGAAGACACTGCGAGTACGCTATCCGCACCTTCGCCTGTCGCCTCGTTTCACTCAGTCAATCCAACGGGTGCAATCCATGTCGGAGTATCAAAGGTTTTGATTGTCGAGGCGTCGTTTAAAAGCGCCGAGCGCAGTGCCAATCAGTGGGCCTATCACCGGGTCGGTGGCAATGCTTTCTGCGCTCAATCGGCTGGACAGGAGGTTAACAGTCATTGACGCTTCCTCGATGATGCGAGCCGACATCGTATCCAGGACCAGCCGCAATGCAGCTTGCGCGTGACTGGCTCTAGGCGATGAGTTGAAAAGCGCGACAGGCTTGCCCGGAAACTCTTCACTGCTCACGAGCCAGTCGAGCATGTTTTTGAATGCGCCAGGAATACCTCGAGCGTACTCGGGGCAAGAAAACAACAGCCCATCCGCCTGCCCGATAATTGCACGTAACTCGATGACTGCCTCGGGGGGATCCTCGAGCAGATCCGGGTTGAAGTGAGGCAACTCAGCCAGGCCTTCGTAATGCACGACCATTACCCCTTCGGGGCATAGACGCTCAGCTGCTCGTAGCAAAATTGAGTTGGAGGAGGCCTGACGCAGGCTTCCAGAAACAGCAAGCAGACGCACCATTTCAACACCGTTCGTGATTCGTAAGTCGGTGAAGTTTCGCACGAGCCGGACCTCATGCACCATTGCTGCATGGCAATGCAGAAATGGCAATCTGATGCTGTTTTTTATGTTGGATCTGAACCTTTTTTTTGCTGGTCGGTGCTCTATACAGTGCGCGACCGACACGCTAGTGGACAGTGATCGGCCGCCCACTATTCCAGGCTCTCTGAAGACCGGACGACCTTGAGAGTCTTCAGGAACCACCATGAATACTCGTCGCACGAGCTTTCACAGCAAGACACTTCCCGAATCGCAACGTGACATTCTCGGCATGATCGCGACCGATCATCATCTAGGCGACATACTCAGCGCCATCTGCCAGATGCTTGACGATCAGGCCCCCGAAACCTTCTGCTCGATACTGCTCACTGATGCCGAGGGCAAGCGCTTGCTGAGCGGTGCGGCGCCCAGCCTGCCGGTCGAATACAGTGACGCGATTCATGGAATGGCCATTGGTCCACACGAAGGAACCTGTGGCACCGCAGCGTTCCGGCGCGAGCTGGTGGTCACCGAAGACATCGCCCGGGACCCAAGCTGGGAGCGTTTTCGCGGGCTGGCGCTGGGGCATAACCTGCGTTCCTGCTGGTCGGTGCCTTTGCTCTCCCATCAAGGAAGCGTGTTGGGAACATTTGCCCTGTACCAGAGCCGCGCCCATGTGCCGGACGAGGCGCAGATTCAACGACTGGCCTGCGCGGCCCAACTGGCAGTCATTGCGATCCGCCGCGAGCGTGACGGCCAGCGTCTGGAGGAAAGCGAACAACGTTTTCGTTCATTGTTCACCTACAACCCCAACCCGGTGTTCGCCCTCGATCTGGCCGGCAACATCCAGAGTGTGAATCCGGCAGGCCTGAAGCTCAAGCCGCACACCGCAACCGACTTCATCGGTCATCACTTTGCCAATCTGGTGGTCGAAGAAGACCTGCAACGGGTCAGTCGGCATTTCTCTGCCGCCAGCACCGGAGAGCCCCAGCGCTTTGAGGCACGGGTTCGCGATGAGAACGACAAGCTGTTGACCATGGACATTTCCAACCTGCCGATCATGATCAATGGCGAGATCGTAGGGGTATTTGGAGTCGCCAGGGACATCAGCGAGCAAAAGCATTACGAACGCCAATTGAGCTTCAACGCCTGCCATGATCGTCTGACCGGTTTGCTCAACCGTGTATCGCTTGAAGACCGCCTTATTCTGGATTGTCACATCAGTCGTCGGCGCAAGCGTCGTCTGGCGGTGATGTGCATTGATCTGGATGGATTCAAATCCATCAACGATTCGACCGGGCACTACTTCGGCGATCAGGTGCTGATTGAGGTGGCACAGCGTATGACCCAGCAGGTTCGTCCCGGTGACACCATCGTGCGCATGGGCGGTGACGAATTTATCGTTCTGCTGCCTGACCTGCTTCGTGATGAGGACGTTGTACCGGTGGCCGAGCGATTGATGGCCAGCATTGCCAGACCCTACTGCATCCAGGGCATTGACCTGCACGTGAGTGCAAGTATCGGCATCACCCTGAGCGATGGTCATATCGAGCAGCCGATGCAGCTGATCCAGCAGGCTGACATGGCCATGTACAAAGCCAAGCAGCACGGGCGCAACAACTTTCAGTGGTACACCAGCGATCTTAATCTGCGCGTTTGCGAGCACGCGAGCCTGCGCAATGACCTGCAGAAGGCGATCGAAACCCAGTCGTTAACGCTGCATTATCAACCGCAGATAGAGGCGCGGACGGGTCGGGTGGTCGGGATCGAAGCGTTGCTGCGCTGGGAGCATCCGGAAAAGGGATTTATCTCGCCTGCGGTGTTTGTGCCGGTGGCAGAGGACAGTGGCCAGATCATCCCGCTGAGCCTTTGGGTACTCGATACGGCTTGCGCGAAATTGCGCCAGCTGGGCGAGCAGGGCATCACGGGCATCTCGATGGCCGTGAATATTTCGCCGATGCATTTCCAGCGAGGCCATTTCGTCCAGTGTGTCCAGGCCAACCTTGAGAAACATGGTCTGCGGGGTGAGCAACTGGAGCTGGAGATTACCGAGTCACTTCTGCTGCACAACGCCGAACAGGCGATCGAAACGTTGCACCGGCTCAAGGCGTTGGGGGTGCGCATTGCGCTCGATGATTTCGGCACCGGTTTTTCCAGCCTCAACTACCTCAAGCGTTTGCCGATCGACAAGATCAAGATCGACCGCTCGTTCATCCAGGAAATCGCCACCGACCATCACGATGCCGCTATTACCCAAGGCATTATTTCCATGGCTCATCACTTGAGCCTGAAGGTGGTCGCCGAAGGCGTGGAAACCGAGGCTCAGGTGGATTTCCTGAAGGGCAGTCGCTGCGATGTGTTCCAGGGGTATTACTTTGCCAAACCGATGCCCTGTGCAGAAATCGAAGCTTTCCTGAGTCATCCGCTTCCCCATCCTTGACCGGCAATCCTGCCTGGTCCCAGTCCTGGAAATCAGACGCTAAGGCAAATTTTCAGACCCCAGCGCAGAACTCCCACTCCCCAGGCAAGGCGCTCCCGGCGCCTTTCTCACACACTCGGCTCTAACGCTATCGCGCTGCATAACAACAAGAGCCGCGAAAAAATGACCAGTTTCCAACCTGCTACCGAAAGCCAGACCGGCCACATCGGCGCCCGTCAGGCCCGTGTCGAGGACGCCGCATTGTTGCGCGGCCTCGGCTGCTATGCCGATGACGCTGCGATCCCTCCGGGTACGCTCCATGCGGCGATCATCCGTTCACCCCACGCTCATGCGCGGATCATCTCAGTGGACTTTTCCCAAGCGCTGCTGATGAAAGGCGTGCACGGCGTGTTGGTCGGCGAAGACGTCAAACGCTGGGCGCTGCCGTTTCCGGTGGGTGTGCGTCAGCCGATGGAGCACTGGTGCGTCGCCGTCGACAAGGTGCGTTATGTCGGAGAGCCGGTGGCCGTGGTGATCGCCGAGAGCCGCTATCTGGCCGAGGACGCCATCGAAGGTGTGCGCGTTGAATACGAGCCGCTGCCCCCGATCATCGATCCCGAACTGGCCACTGCCGAACAGGCGCCGATCCTGCACGAAGCAGTCGGCAGCAACGTGGTCAATGAGCGGCACTTTCGTTATGGCGAGCCGGAGCAAGCCTTCGAGCAGGCGCCGCACAAGGTCTCGCTCAAAGTGAAGTTTCCGCGCAGTTCCTGCACACCCATTGAATGCTATGTGGTGCTGGCCCAGTACGAGCGCGCGACCGGCATTTATGACGTGCTGGCCAACTTCCAGGGCCCCTATGCGCTGCACACGGTCATGGCCCGGGCACTGAATGTGCCCGGCAACCACTTGCGTTTGCGCACACCGAAAGATTCCGGCGGCAGCTTTGGCATCAAGCAAGGGGTTTTCCCTTACGTGGTGATGATGGGCCTGGCGTCACGCAAGGTCGGTGCACCGGTGAAGTGGGTCGAGGACCGTCTGGAACATCTTCAGGGGGCTTCCTCGGCGACCAATCGGGTGACCGAAATCGAAGCGGCGGTAGAAGCAGATGGCCGCATCACCGCTTTGCGCTATGACCAGATCGACGATTGTGGTGCCTACCTCAGAGCGCCCGAACCGGCGACGTTCTACCGCATGCACGGCAACCTGACGGGCGCCTACGCGATCCGCCATTTGCAAGTGCGCAACCGAGTGGTGCTGACCAACAAAACCCCTTCCGGCCTGAACCGGGGTTTCGGTGGCCCGCAGGTGTATTTCGCCCTGGAGCGGCTGCTGCAACACATCGCCGTGCAGTTGAAGCTTGATCCGCTGGACGTGATCCGCCGCAACCTGGTGCCAGCCGATGCCTTCCCTTATCGCGCGGCCGCCGGTGCGTTACTCGACTCCGGCAATTACCAGGCAGGCATTGCCCTGGCGGCGGCTGATGGTGGTCTCGACGAGTTGCTCAAACGTCGTGATCAGGCCCGTGCCGAAGGCCGAATCTATGGCATTGGTTATGCCGCAGTCATCGAACCGTCGATTTCCAACATGGGTTACATCACCACCGCGATGACACCCGAGGAGCGGCGCAAGGCCGGTCCGAAAAACGGCGCTGTCGCAACCGCAACCATCAACGTCGGCCCATTGGGTGACGTCAGCGTGCACGTATCCTCGGCGCCGCAAGGGCAGGGCCATCAAACCACCGTCGCTCAGGTCGTCGCCGAAGTGCTTGGGGTTGCGCTGGAATCCATCGTGGTCAACGTCGAACTGGACACTCAGAAAGACGCCTGGTCGATTGCCTCGGGCAACTATTCCAGTCGCTTCGCCGGCGCTGTGGCCGGTGCCGTCTACAAGGCGGCGCTTAAGATCCGTGATCGCCTCGCCGCGATTGCCGCCGAGCAATTGCAGGCCAGTCCCGAAGATATCCGTTTCGCGGGCGGCAAGATTTTTGTGGTCAATGGCGGGGCGGTGGCGCCATTCCATCGGATTGCCGGTGCGACCCATTGGTCGCCGGGCCTGCTGCCGGAAGGTGAAAGCGGCGGCCTGCGCGAAACCGCCTTCTGGAGCCCGCCGCAATTGGTGGCACCGGACGACCAGGATCAGGTCAATAGCTCGCTGTGCTACGGCTTTGTCTTCGACATTTGTGGTCTGGAAATCGACCGCATGACCGGCGAGATCCACATCGATCGCTACGTCACCTGCCATGACGCCGGCCGCCTGCTCAACCCCGCGCTGGTCGATGGCCAGATTCGTGGTGGCTTCACCCAAGGTCTCGGCGCGGCGCTGATGGAAGAGTTCGCCTATGGCGAGGACGGCAGCTTCCTCTCCGGGACCTTCGCCGATTATCTGGTGCCGACCGCGCCGGAAGTGATCGAACCGGTGATCCTGCACATGGAAACGCCATCGCCATTCACCCCGCTGGGCGCCAAGGGTGTGGGCGAGGGCAACAATATGAGCACGCCGGTGTGCATCGCCAACGCGGTGGCCGACGCCCTTGGTCGCTCGGACATCCGTCTGCCACTGACGCCATCGAAAGTACGCACGCTCATCGGGATCGATGAGCCGCCACGGCCCGCCGGCATGGAGCCCGATGAAAATCTGGACGCAGCACCTGGCGGTGGACCGGCACTGCGGGCCAACGACTCGGTGGTGATTCCTGCTTCGCCGCAACAGGTCTTCGATACCTTGCTCGACCCGCAGACGCTGGCGGCGATCATTCCCGGTTGTCACGACCTCGTGCTGGAAGGCGAAAACCGTTACCGCGCAGACGTCACCGTCGGCGTCGGCATGATCCGCGCGCGCTTCGAGGCCAAGGTTGCACTGAGTGATCTGGACCCTCCGCATTCATTGCGTCTGTCCGGTTCCGGCAGCAGCTCTATGGGCTCGGCCCAGGGCCAGGCCAAGGTGCGTTTCGTCGAGCTGGAAAATGGCCACACGCGTCTGGAATACCAATACCAGGTGGCGGTCAGCGGCAAAGTCGCCGCGGTCGGCGGCCGAATGTTGCAAGGGGCCTCGAAAGTGATCATCGGACAAATATTTACTCGCCTGTCGCAACGGGTCAGCGGCCAAGCCATCTCCACCGGCTGGTGGTCGCGACTGCGGGCCTCGCTTGGCGCGCTGTTTGGCAAGGGAGGTGCGCAATGAAACCGGCTGCTTTCGATTACGTTCGGGCTGACTCCCGTCGTCAGGTGGTTGAGTTGCTCGCCGAGTACGGCCAGGAAGCTCGCATCATCGCCGGCGGCCAATCGCTGATGGCGGTACTGAACATGCGTCTGGCTCAACCCAAGTTGCTGATCGATATCAATCATGTGGCTGAGCTGGCCTATATCGAACGGCGCAAGGATTGCCTGGCGGTAGGTGCCGGGGTACGACAGGCGCAATTACTGGCACGTTCGACCCTGATGGACGAGGTGCCTTTATTGGCACTGGCGATGCCCTGGATCGGTCACTTCCAGACGCGTAATCGCGGCACAGTCTGCGGTTCGGTGGCTCACGCCGACCCCAGCGCCGAGTTGCCGCTGTGCCTGGTGACGCTGGGCGGCGAGATCGTGCTCGAGTCGAAAAAAGGCAAGCGCATCGTCAAGGCTGCCGACTTCTTCCAGGGCATTCTCACCACCGACAAGCGCGTGGATGAACTGGTTGTCGAGGTGCGTTTTCCGCTCAAGCGCGAAGGCATCACCTATCGCTTCCGTGAAATCGCCATGCGCCACGGCGACTTTGCAATTGTCTCCCTGGCTGCCGCCATCGGCGCGGACCAGGTCGAACTCGGCATCGGCGGGGTCGCCGACCGTCCGCAACGTCGCAGCCTGCCAAGGGGGGCGGCACTGCCAGACGCGCTCAATCACACCGCCTGGTCGCTCGATGCACAAGACGACGTGCAGGCCAGCGCGGCCTATCGCCGCCAACTGATTCGCGAGCTGGGCCATCAGCTGATCGAAGGAGTCTGAACATGCGTGTAACTGCCGACCAAACCTTTGCGATTCGTCTGGAACTCAATGGCCGCCCCCGCGAAGCGCTGGCTGAACCGCGAACCCAACTCTGCGACTTCCTGCGCCACGACCTCGGTGCCACCGGTGTCCATGTCGGATGCGAACACGGTGTCTGTGGTGCCTGCACAGTACTGGTGGACGGGGTCGCCATGCGCTCCTGCCTGATGCTCGCGGTACAGGGGCACGAGCGGCGTATCGAGACCGTCGAGTCCCTGGCCGACGACGACACGTTGAGCGACCTGCAACAAGCTTTTCGCCGTCATCACGCCTTGCAGTGCGGCTTTTGCACTGCGGGCATTCTCATGTCCTGCGTGGATTTTCTCGAACGGGTGCCCAACCCGGACGAGACCCAGGTACGCGACATGCTTTCGGGGCATCTATGTCGCTGCACGGGCTACACCGGCATCGTCCAGGCCGTGCTCGAAGTCGCTGCCCAGCGCCAAACGAACAAAGGGGTATAACAATAATGTTCGATCTCGGACGCAGCTTCCTCGCTGCCGTTGAACGCCGACCGCAAGCCGTGGCGGTCAGTGACGGTGCGTTGAAGAAAACCTATGAAGACTGGTTCGTCGATATCCAGAGCGCAGCTCGGGGCTTGCAACGCCTGGGTTTGCACCGCGGTGACCGACTGCTGGTGGCGATGCAGAACCGCTGGCAGATGGCGACCCTGCATTGGGCCTGTCAGTTTGCGGGCGTCGTCATGACCCCGTTGAACTGGCGTTCGACGGCCGATGAACTGGGCTACTGCATCGAAGATGCACAAATCCGTGCGCTGGCTTACGACGACGCTACTGTGGCCGCCGTGGCCGGTTGCAGCGCCGCCATAAGGCTGCCACGGATCGCCGCCGGTATCCGTGCCGCCGACACCGACCTGAGTTTCGAGGAACTGTGTTCACAGACGCCCTCAGAAATCATTTTGCAGGCGGACGCCGAAGACTTTTCACTGTTGCTGTACACCTCCGGCACCACCAGCAAGCCCAAGGGCGTGCCGCGTCGGCACCGTTGCGAACGCGCCGCGGCGGTGGCCCACGTTGCGCAAAACCTCTACCGCCAGAGCGAGTGCACGCTGGGGGTCATGCCGCTTTACCACACCATGGGCGTGCGTTCGTTGCTGTCCATGGCGCTGATCGACGGGCATTTCGTCTGCGTGCCGAAGTTCGACGTGGAAGCCACGCTGCAGGCCATCGAGCGGGAAAAGGTCAGCAACCTGTACCTGGTACCGACGCTCTATCACATGCTCATCGAACACCCGGCCTTTGCCCGCGAGCGCGTCGCCAGTGTGGAGAAAATCGGCTTTGCCGGTGCGCCGATGAGCGACGGCTTGATGCGTCGCGTCGAGCAGGCGTTCCAGCCGCAATTGTTCGTCAATCATTACGGCAGCTCGGAGATCTACACCTTCACCATCGACCAGCAAGCCAACCGCAAACCCGGTTCGTCAGGGCGCAGTGCAATGAACCAGCGCGTGCGCGTGGTGCCGATCGATGCTGAAACGGTGGACGTGCAGGTCAACCCATTGGAGGAGGGCCAGATCATCGCCGACCTGGCGAGTGACGAGGCGTTCGAAGGTTACCTGAACCGCCCCGAAGCGACCGCCAAGGCGTTGCGTGACGGATGGTATTTCACCGGTGACATCGGCTACTTCGATCTGGAAGGCGATCTGTTCGTCACGGGGCGTGTCGATGACTTGATCATCACCGGCGGCGAAAACGTCAGCCCGGCAGAAATCGAAAACATGCTCTCTCTGCACCCGGCAGTGGAAGAAGTGGTAGTGGTCGGTCTGCCCGACGAGCAGTGGGGCAAGATCATTGCTGCGTTTATCAAGCTGCGCGCCGAAGTCTCGGAATGCGACCTCGATGCCCATTGCATCGCCTCGGGCCTGGCCAAATTCAAGCGGCCACGGCGTTATCAGTTCATCGATCAGATTCCCAAATCTCCAGTTGGCAAGGTGCTGCGACGCGTGCTGCTGGCCCAATTTCAGGAACAGGCCTTGAAGGCCATCAGCTAATCATCCAGAGGACACTCCCATGCAACAACAAGCGATCCAGCAATTTCTCGACACTCAGTTCGATGGCTTCCAGGTTGAAGTCGATGTGTCCCGCGAGCGCGCCGACATCATCCTCAACCGGGCGCCGTTGAACGTCATTTCCATGGGGCAGCGCGATCAACTGCGCCTGGTCTTTGAAGCCCTCGATGCACACAAAGATGTGCGCGTCATCGTGCTGCGCTCGGTGGGTGAACACTTCTCCAGCGGCGGCGACATCAAGGGCTTCCTCGAAGCGTCGCCGGAGCACGTTTCGAAGCTGGCCTGGAACGTCGCGGCACCGGCACGTTGCGAAAAACCGGTGATCGTCGCCAACCGTGGTTACACCTTCGGCGTCGGTTTCGAACTGTCTCTGGCCTGCGATTTCCGCATTGCTTCGCAAACCACTCGCTACGCCTTGCCTGAGCAGAACCTGGGTCAGATCCCGGGCTCGGGTGGCTCTGCACGCCTGCAGAAAATCATTGGCATCACCCGCACCAAGCACATGGTGATGCGAGCCAAACGCATCACGGGCGACCAGGCCTATGCCTGGGGTATCGCAACCGAGGTCGTGCCGGATACCGAACTGGAAAGCACTGTCGATGCGTTGGTCGATGAACTGCGCCGCTTCTCGCCACTGGCTCAACGCACGGCGAAAAAACTGATCAACGACAACGAAGATGCGCCGCTGACCGTCGCGATCGAAATGGAAGGTCACTGCTACAGCCGCCTGCGTAGCTCCCAGGACTTCAAGGAAGGCGTCGAAGCGTTTCACAGCAAGCGTGCGGCCGTGTTTATCGGCGAGTAAATCGTACCGGCGAGCAGGCCAGGCGGCGGGACTGTCGGTAAGGGCATACGCCACAACGGAACAGGGCCTGCCGCGCCTTCAATGCAACTGAGAGGGCACATCAAGGTATCACCGCTGACCTGCTGACTACCCGCAACCCGCGCACCGGGATGCAGAACGTTTCGATTCACCGCTTGTGTGAGGCAACCATGACTACGACAACAATAATAACTGCATCACCAACCAGTGCCGCTATCGATACACCGCAGATTCCACCGGGCAAGGCCTTGCTGGCGGCATTTGCCTCGACATTCGGCTGGGCGCTGGATTTGTTTGACCTGTTCATTCTGCTCTACGTGGCGCCGATCATCGGCCGCCTGTTCTTCCCCTCGGACACCCCTACACTGTCGCTGGCCGCGGTGTATGCCTCGTTCGCCGTGGCTTTGCTGGTGCGTCCGCTGGGCTCGGCGATCTTTGGCGCGTATGCCGACAAACACGGCCGCAAGCGTGCGTTGATGGTGTCGATGGTCGGCGTCGGTATTTCCACAGCACTGTTTGGCGCGTTGCCGACCATTCACCAGGTTGGGGTGTTGGCCCCGATACTGTTTTTGGTATTGCGGGTGATTCAGGGCGTTTTCGTTGGCGGCATCGTCGCCTCCACTCACACCATCGGCACCGAATCCATCTCGCCGCGCTATCGCGGCTTGATGTCCGGGTTGATCGGTGGCGCCGGTGCCGGCATGGGCGCGCTGTTGGCGTCAGTCACTTATCTGGTGTTGTCGGAGATCTTTCCCGGGGAGGAATTTGACGTCTGGGGCTGGCGCTTCATGTTCTTCTGCGGCCTGCTCAGTACGTTTTTCGGTCTGGTGATGTTCCGTTACCTGGAAGAAACCCCGGTCTGGCAGCAACTGCAACAAGCCCGCAAAACCAAGGGGCCGGCGGTAGTGGTCGTGTCGCCACTCAAGCGTCTGTTCGGTCGCGAGTACCGCGGCGTGATGCTGGTCAATCTGCTGATTACGTTCGGCGGCGGTGCCACCTATTACCTGGCCTGCGGTTATCTGCCGACATTGCTCAACGTGGTCGCCAAAGTGCCCCACACGCAGACTTCGCAGATGCTCATGTACGGGTCGATGGCGACCATTGTCGGAGCGCTGGCCTTTGGTTACCTGAGTGACCTGATCGGTCGCAAGAAGACTTTCTTGCTGCTGGGTGTGATCAACCTGGTGAGCCTGCCCATGATGTTCCTGGGGGGCGCCGAACCGGGTTCGCTGACCCGCACTGCGCTGTATTGCATGGGCATAGGCTTCATGGGCGGGGCGATCATCGCGCCGATTCTGATCTTCCTCAATGAACGCTTTGCCACCGAGCTGCGAGCCAGCGGCACCGGGTTGTCATGGAACATCGGTTTCGCCCTCGGCGGAACCATGCCGACCTTTGTGTCCCTGGTCAGCAGCAGCCCGGCGCAGATACCCATGGTGCTGGCGATTTTCGCCGCCGGTCTGTCGGTGATCTACCTGATCGGCAGCGTGGTGATTCCGGAAACCCAAGGCAATTTCAAGTAAAGGCGGGCAGGTGCTCCAGGAATTCGCAGATCAGTTGCAAGGTCCGCTCGGGCGCTTCGGTCTGGGGAAAGTGCCGGCAGTCATCCAGCAGCACACAGCGGCAGGGTCCGGGCACCTGTCGCTGGATGACCACCAGTTGCTCGGGCGTGGCGTAGTGGTCTTCGCGACCCTGAATCACCAGCAGCGGCTTTTCGATATAAGCCAACTGCGCTTCGAGATCGTCCAGGGAGAAGTCCGGGTGCAACCAGCTGTCGCTCCAACCGTGAAAAGCGCCGTCGACATTGGCCCCATGGTGGCGTGCCAGGCGTTCGCGCAATTCGCCCTGATGCCAAACTTCAGTGGTATGGCGAATGCCATCGAGGCTCTCGGTCTCGACAATCACGTGAGGCGCCAGGGCAATGCTGCCCAACACGCGTGGATCGTTGGCGGCGGCATAGGCGAGGACGATGGATGCGCCGTCACTGTGACCGAGCAAGACCACTTGCGGCAGTTGCAAGGCATTGAGCAATTGCCGCAGTTCACGAGGGCCGTCGCTGCTCAGGTAGTTCAGTGGGCGCGGCAGGGTTACCGGGCTCGATTGCCCGTAACCCTGCCGGCTGTAAGTGACCACACCGCAACCGCTGGCCCGGGCCAGGCGCAGGGGGAAGTCTTTCCATTGGCCGGCGCTGCCGAGGCCTTCGTGCAACAGCACAAGCGTCGGTCGCGATGGGTCAGCCGCAGGCAGTTGGTGATACTCCAGGCGCAGCGGCCCAAGTTGCAAAAATTGTGGTGGCGACATGTCGAATCAACGATTGAACAAGATTGCTCGCAGGTTAACGTAAACGTAACCCTGCATGCAGCACCACGCTTCGCTTGAGGTACAAAAAAACATGCGTCATCTCGATGTTCAGGTGATCGACCAGGCACTGCAATGGGCTCGCACCGGGCAGGCCCAGTGGCTGTGCACGGTGCTCTCCACCTATGGTTCGGCGCCGCGTGCGCCGGGTGCGATGCTGGTGGCCAATGGCACGGGCGAACACGTCGGCTCGCTGTCGGGCGGCTGTGTCGAAGAGGCGTTTCTCGAAAGCCTGGCGCGCGGTGAATTACGCGAACCGGCACAGATCGTCCGTTATGGCGACAGCGTCGAGCAACGCCACCGTCTGCGATTGCCCTGTGGTGGCGTGCTGATCGTGCTGGTCGAGCACCGCGCTGCCAGTCTCGAATGGATTGCGCATCTGGAGAGTCTGCAAGCGGCGTTACTCGGTCAGCGTCGTCTGCTGCGTCATGTCGAGCTGAGCAGCGGTGCCTTGCGCCTGGACGCAGACACCGGGCACGGCAGCGAGCGGGTGCAAGTCGTTGACGAGACGGTGCGCATCAGCGTTGGCCCGGCGTTACGACTGATTCTGGCGGGGCTATCGCCGGTCGCGGAAGTCTGCGCCAGTTTCGCCCGCGCCATCGGCTGCGAAGTCATCGCCTGTGACCCCCGGGAAGAGATGCTGCATGTACAGCTTGAAGGCGTGGAGATGCAACGTGTGCTGCCCTCGATGTTTATCGCCGCCGGAGGTTGCCACGCAGCGACCGCGGTGGTGGCGCTGACTCACGATCCGCGAATCGATGATCTGGCGCTGATGGAAGCGGTGCACACTCCAGCGTTTTACATCGGCGCCATGGGGTCTCAGGCAACCTCGGCCAAGCGCACAGAACGGCTCAAACGCATCGGTGGCCTGACGGATGAACAGATTGCCCGTTTGCACATGCCCATCGGCCTCGATCTGGGCAGCAAGGCCCCCGCGGAAATCGCTCTGGCGGTGGTGGCCGATGTCCTGCGCGTTTATCACGGGAAAGAACGCCATGCCTTGTAAGGCGGTTTTTCCGACGAGCATGGGGGCTGCGAAAGTCGGGATAGACGTTCGTTCATCCGCGCGCGATAGTGGCCAGCCAAGTGTTGCTGAACCATTGAGCGATTGCCGGGGTCGAGAAATAAATAGACGCCGCGATGATCCTTCATTGTGGCCGATAACAATATTGCTTCAAGCGAGCAGAGGAATCTGATGTCGATTGCCCAAAGGGTTTTCCACGGCAGGTTTGGCCGGGTCGCCTTGCTGAATATGGATCGTTCGCTGGTCACCCACACCCATTCCGAATGCCATGTGCTGGTCAAAGTGTCCGGCGAAGATACGTACTTCAACGTCAACGGTCGGCGGGTTCCGCTCAGCGATCGCACGGCGGTGTTGGTCAACGCCTGGGAGCCTCATTTCTATGATCCGCAGCCGGGTGCCGGCGCGACCGTAATCCTGGCGCTCTACATCGAGCCTGCCTGGCTGGCCACTGCCCAGCAGTCGTTGGCGCTCAGCGGCCGGCCAGACTTTTTTGCCCAATCTTGCATCGAGCTGTCGAGTCGCAATCGCACCTTGGCCGACATCCTGGTCGCCGAAGCGCATGGCTGCGGGATCGTGCCGAAAGAGCGTATGGAATTCATGCTGTTCGACTTCTTGATCGAACTGATCGAGGACTTTTCCAGCTGGCGGCATTTGTCGCTACTGGGGGCGCCGAACTCAGCTGAGTTCCGGGACGCGCGGGTGCGTCGTGGGACCGCCTGGTTGCTTGAGCACCTCGATGATCCGAACCCGATCGACAATGCCGCGCGGGCTTGTGGGCTTTCTCGGGCGCACTTCTTTGCGCTGTTCAAGAAAGATACCGGCATGACGCCGACCCTGCTGCTTAACGACGCGCGCATGCGCCGGGCTTTTGCCTGGCTGGAGCGTGAGCGCAGTGGAACGTTGGGCCTGTTGTCGGAGAATCTCGGGTTCTCCGAGCAAGGTCATTTCACACGGTTTTTCCGCCAGCACATCGGAGCTTCTCCCAGCCAGTATCGGCGTGTAGTGGATTGTTATGCGGCCGTTTGAACCGAGAGGAGGGCGGGGGGGTATTGGGCAAGCCTCCCGCCGATGGAGTTAATCTTTAATATTGAGAATTGACGGCGTGTATAGGCTACGGAAGTTATAGGGTGTACTAATTGTCGAGAAAGTCATAAAGCTCTTTCATGCGCTCTTCACGCATCAACTCAAGCTCTTCCTTGGTTTCGGCTACCCACCGCAGAATAAAGTCCCAGCAATCGCATTCGTGAGCGTCTGCTTCTGCTTCAAATGCTTCCTGCAGAAATTTCAGGCGATATTCTTCTGGCGAAAGTCCGCAGTTTTCAGCGAGGCTGTAGTTCAGCTCACTGAGTTCAAGCTGGAGCCATAAGTTGGCGTCCAGGAATTTTTTCAGGGCGAGTTCGGCCCTAAGTTCTTTTGCGATCATGAAGGCTCTCTTGTGGCGTGCAATAGGTAGGGGGTGTTCGAGGTCGGCCCAGCACTAAATCGGGTTATTTCAATTTCCTGCCATCATCCATCCTCTAACGCCATGTTTTTCGCTCAACTCTTTCACGACTCGAGCCGCGTCCTGCTTTTGTTTATACGGGCCGATGACGACAAAGTTGTTTTCTTTACGCGCTACCGGCAACTCCAGCAGCTGAATGGCTTTTACCGCGCGATGGCGGCTGGGTGTGTTCAATGCAATTTCGACCACCCATAGGCCTGATGAAGGCGTGGTTGATGCTTCTTTCCTGGCCTGGAAAATGTAGCCGCCGCACGTCAAGCACGGGCGTTCCAGCGTGATCAGCGAACCTGGTACGGTGCGAAAGACATGCCATCGCGGATCAAAGGTTTTTTTGCGGGCGAATACGGCCAGGAGCAGGCCGGTAATAGTGATCAGACCGCTGAAAATAATCGTCCATTTGTATGACTGTGCGGGCAATGAAGGCAGCGTAACTGGAGTTTCGTCTGGTTTTTCGACCAGGAACTGTACGGCGTCAGCCTCCGTTGAATCGGGTATGTGGGATCCGTTTTTTGCAAGGGGCGTGAGTCCGTCGAAATGTTTTGTATTGAGCTCCGTCGCAACTTTATTGACCGTGTCATCGAGTAGTTGTTCGAGTGTTGTCACTTTTTGCTGGATATATGAATTGTTGACGTTATTTTGACAAATTGGTCCCGTGGACATGTAGGTCCATAGGAGTGCAGATAGTTGCCCAAAAACGCCAGTTATCAGGAAGCCCAAGCCAAGCCTTCGCACAGCGGCCATCTCCAAAACAAGTGAATAGTTATTTATCCCGTTCTTTCTAATAAGCGGGGTTCTATTGTTGATCCTGGGGTGGTCTAAATTCTTGAGCGCGTCAGTGTGCCCAAGCGCCAAAATTAGTTGGCTGCTTTTTTGTTGTTTGAAAGAACATCGGGCTTGCACTTTATAGACTGTTGGTTGACGAAAAAGGCTCAGCTGATCGAAAAAAAACCGTATCAGATGGATTGCAGGATGAGCCATTAAATACTTGTATTTAAGATGAAAGTCGTGGCCAAAGTTCCTTGCTGTTGCAAAGCCGCGACGATTCACCGATATCAATCTGGTGCGTGCAGGTAACGTTTTTTTCGACGTCAAAGTTAACGAATTGCCGAGCAGCGTTCCTGCCGGATGTTCTTGACGCTTAAAAGCGAAACGTGGAGCGCAGCACCAGTATTTGCGAGTTGTTGCCGCCGGCGCTTTTGATCGTCGAACCGATGTCGTAGAACAAATAGTCGAGATCAACGGAAGCGTTAGCGGTCGGCGTCCAGTTGGCGTTGGCCTGATACAGGGTGCCCAAGCGTTTTCCGCTGCTTGTGGTTGTTCCGGGGGCTGTGGTCATGCCTGACGGTAGAATGCGTTCTTGGGAACAATGGTTCAACGGTACCGGCCCTCTGATCGCCATCCTCATCACCGCTCGCGGCATCGACATGCAAACCCATACGCGCTTTCCAGGGACCCGCAAAGGTATAACCGCTGTCGCTGGAAACCGCCCAGGCATCGATGTCGGCGCGGGCTTCAGGAATTACGCGATCAATGCCTGCCGGTGCTCCAGCAGAACGCCGCAGGCCAATGATGAACACTGGGCGATAAAGGTTGAATCGCGCGATGACGCTCTGTTGATACTTCGGACCCTTGGCTTCAACCGATCTTCGCCGGCTGGCGTGATTCGTTGAAGTGGGGTGTTTGTGTTCGGCCGGCTCAAGGTGACCCGGGTATAGGAGGCAGAGTGACGATTTCCAGCGATACGCTATCCAGGCTTTCCAGTGCAGTAGAGGTGTTGGCAACTGCAGAGGGCAGCAGAGGGCATCGCGCCAAGGTGGCATTGAGCTTTTTGTCAGAGATCGACGGGGCGGAGTTTGTAGGTGATCCCGCCGAGGTCCACTGGAATTACATTGAGTCAGTAGCTGAAGCTATCGCTAACGGAACAGCCGAAAAGGGCCTGGTTGGAAGGTATATCAGTGCGATTTGGCTGGCTTTCAGTGCGCATTGTCCTATCCAGGCTCGATAGGTGAGTGTGGGTCAGTCAACGCTCAACGGCGTGGCCTCGGCGGTGCGTGCCTTTGTGCAGGCCGGCTTTGATCGGGAGGCTGTGCTTCTCGGCGCAGTGGCCGGCGGCTCGATCACCGCCGAGCAGCCGGAACAGGGGTGGCCCGTATGAGCCGCTTTGTCACCACGGCCAGGCACCAGTGCGCCACCGAATACCAAGACCCCGACCCGTTCGGGGTTTTATTCGTCTGCAGATGGAAAAAACGAAGCCCCGGCGATTCGTGGTCGTCAGGGCTTCTCATTCCTTCAAGCATCTCAACATGGCGGAATGTGAAAACAAGATAGCAGGCTAACTAATAAGAGTCACGATCAGTCCACTGATTTCAGTATTTTGGGATCGTTTTGATTTTTGAAGAAAGCCCGCGAAGTGCGTAATGCTGTTCACTTAAGCGGAGCAGCCTTACGGTCCACCGGAAATCGGGTTTTTGAAATTTTCACCGTCCTTGG